>JBJOKF010000042.1:0-6058 GCA_046046235.1 Planctomycetota bacterium
ATCGGTCGCAGCGACGTTCGATCTCGTGCAGCCGGTGCGTGGAGAGGAGGATGGCGTGGCCGTCACTGCGCAGCCGGTCGAGGAGGGCGAGGAGGTCGCGGGCCCCGACGACGTCGAGCGCATTGGTCGGCTCGTCGAGCACGAGCGCCGGCGGATCGTGCACGAGCGCCCGGGCCAGGGAAACCCGCTGCCGCTGCCCCGACGAGAGCCGGCCGGTGGGGCGGTCGACGAAGTCGCCGAGCGCCAGCCCGTCCACGATCCGCTCGATCCGCCGGCCGAGCGTCGCCTCGTCGAGACCGTGCAGCCGGCCGTACGAACGCATGATTTCCCGCGCCGTGAGCCGATCGGGCACGCCGGTCGTCGCCGATACGTAGCCCAGGTGCCGCCGCACACCGAGAGGATCGGCGCCGACGTCGTAGCCGGCGATGCGGGCGGTGCCGGCGGTGGGCTTCAGCAGCGTCGCGAGCATGCGCAGCGTCGTCGTCTTGCCGGCGCCGTTGGCGCCGAGCAGGCCGACCATCTCGCCCGGACCGACGGCGAGCGAGACGCCGTCCACCGCGCGGACGACGCTGCCGTCGCTCGCGCGATAGTGCTTCACCAGGTCGACGGCCTCGATCATGCCGCTGTGCCCCGTGCTGCCGGCATCTCAGATCTCCTCACTCGGTGGAAACTGCCGGTAATCTAGGATCTTCGTCGCCGCGCCGAGCAGCACCACCGCCAGGATGCCGATCGCGGCCATCTGCACCCAGGCCGGCTGCGGGTCGACGAGCAGCTGCATCTCCACGGGCAACCGTTGCCGCCAGCCCATCCACGCCACGAGCAGGCTGCGCAGCCGCAGACTCACCGTCGCCTGGTTCACGACCGCCGGGATGAAGCCGGCAAGATACTCGACGACCAGCCCCACGGCCACGCTGGCGACGAGCGCCCGCTTGGGGAGGATCACCGCCGGCAGCGAGAAGAGCGCCGCCCTGCCCACCGCCGAAAGGATCACGAGCCCGGCGAACATCGCCACGAGCGGCAGGGGCTGGCTCACGCCGACGACCGCGACGGCCAGGATGGCGGCGACGATGCCCACGACGCTCGTCCAGATCACCGCGGCGAGGAACGTCCCGAGCAACAGCGCCCGGCGGCCCCCGGGCCGCACCGCGACGTGAATCCAGGTGCCCCGTTCGAGTTCGTCGGCGACGGCGGGGCACATCGTGACCAGAAGGCCGAGCATGCAGACCGCCTCCGGCACGAGCGCGTAGATCATCATCACGGCCAGGTCGCGATCGAGGCCACCCGCGGCGGTCCGGCGGACCGCGAGCATCACCGCCGCCGGAAACACCGCGCCGACCGCGGCCAGGAGCAGTCGCTGCCGCGACAGGAGCCGGCCCAACTGAAATCCGGCGACCGCCAGCACCGGGCCGATGGCGGCCGCCGGCTCGCGCCGGTCGCCGTGATCGGCACGGTCCGCTTCATCGGCCCGATCGAGAAGCTCGTGCGCGGTCATCCCCCCACCCCGCGATGCAGCCGCACGAGCCGGCCGAAGATGCCCTCGAGCGACCGGTCCGCGGACGCCACCTCGGTGATCGCGATGCCTGGCTCGCCGGCGGCCCGCGTGATCCACTCGGCGAGCGCCCGTGGCTGTCGTGTGGCGACCACGACGGCGTCCTCGCCCTCGAACCGCACGCTCTCCGCGCCGGGCGAGCCGCAGAGTGACTCCGCCAGCCGCCGCGGCGCCGCGCAGCGGATCCGCACCTCCGACGGCATCGCATCGACCATGTCACGAATCTCGGCGGCGGTGCCGCTGGCCACGAGCCGGCCGCCGAGGATCACCGCCAATCCCGCATGCAGGGCCTCGACCTCGTGCAGCAGGTGGCTGGCCACCAGGAGCGTGCGTCGGCCGCCGTTCGGCCGCCCGGCCGCCTCCGACCACCGTTGCACGAGCGTGACGAGATCGTGCCGGGCGACGGGATCGAGACCGTCGAACGGCTCGTCGAGCACCAGCAGGTCCGGGTCGTGGGCCATGGCGCCGGCGAGCTTGGCCCGCTGCCGCATCCCTTTGGAGAGCGTGGCCAGCGGTCGGTCGATCGCCTCGCCCAGGCCGACGTGGTCGAGCGCCTCGACCGCCAGAGCCGCGGCCTCCCGCGGCGAATGGCCCGTCAGCCGCACCAGATAGGTCACCCATTCCCGCGGCGTCGCCCGTCGCTCGAGCAGATCGGTAGCCGGGCAGTAGCCGATGCGGCGGAGCACGCGGGGGTTCGCGAAGGGCCGCTCGCCGAACACCCGGACCTGCCCCATGGTCGGCCGCAGCTGGCCGGTGACGAGGCCCAGGAACGTGGTCTTGCCGGCGCCGTTGGGCCCGAGCAGGCCATGGGCGCCGGCGCCGAGTTCGACCGTGACGTCGTTGACGCCGATCACCGACCCGTAGAGCTTCGTGACGTGCGTGAGGGAGAGCATCGGTGCCGGAAGGTTCGGACGGAGAATCGCGGTGGTTTCGGCTCAGACGCGCGTGGGGGAGTCGATCCGGTTGAGGAGCACCGCGATCGACGCGGCCGACAGGACGGCCAGGGACACGAGCGACGGCAGGATGGCCTGCGGGCGGGTCTCCATCCCGAAGATCCAGGCCTGCACCATGCCGAGCGCGTGGTAGGGGGAGAGCCAGGCCCAGCGGTCGATCGACGTGTCCATGCCCGCCGCCTTCGCGAGCCAGCGGAAGCGGCGGGGCACGCCCGCGGCGACCTGTGGGTCATGCAGCTGTCGCGCGGCGGCCGGCGGCGTCTCGTCGACGTCGGCGAAGGGATCCTCGCCCCACGCCCCGGGCCGGCGGCCGAGAGTCTCGCGATCGACGGCCGGCGCCGGGCCGCCATCCGCCGCGCGGACCGCCGCGATCGCGTCGGCGGTCGCGAGTGAGGCGTGCGCGATCCAGCAGGCGGCCCAGGTCGCGAACCAGGCGAAGCTCGCGATGCGGCTCTCCGCCGTCAGCGACGAGTAGGCGAGCGCCAGGAGCACCGTCGGCACGGCCAGCGCCAGGCTCGCCGCCACTGCCTTCAGCGGCAGGTCCCAGGTGTCGACGGCCACCCAGACGCTCGGGCTCACGAGCACGCCCATGAGCCACAGGATCAAGGCGGGCAGGACCGTAATGGCGGCGACAAGGGCGGCCAGGATCGCCGCCTTGCCGAGGAGATACTCGAGCTTGCCCACGGGCCGGGTGAAGTAGACGAGCCAGGCCTTGGCCCGCAGGTCGCGAGAGATGAGCGTCGGTGCGACCAGGCCGATGACGACCGCCAGGAGCACCGCCTGCGGCACCCGCATGAAGGCCAGCAGCAACCGCGACCAGACGGTCCGGCGTGTCGCGGCGATCTCGCCCTGCGGATCGTTCTTGCCGCTCCGGCCGGAGCGGCCCACGACGGGCGCGGGCCGAGGCCCCGACAGCGTGTCGGCCAGCACCGTGCCCAGCATCCCCACGCCGTCGAGATTGCGACCGGCGCGTGCGGCCTCGCGCATGTTCGCGAGCCTCCCCTCGTCGATCGCCTGCTCGAACGCGAAGAAGCTCGTGGCGAAGACGAGCGCGGGGCTCCAGGCGAAGAACACCAGCCGCCGCAGCCAACGGCTCGTCCACGCGAGCTTGACGCCGGTCCATGCAATCACCGCGATGGTTGCGGCGGACCCAAGCCGATGGCCCGTCCAGGCGCGATAGCCGACGTCATGAAGCGGCATGGTGCGCCTCCCGCTCCCGCGCGTCGGCCCGCTCCGCCTCGCGAAGCGCCCCCATGAACACCTCCTCGAATGGCCGCTGCGACGGCTCGAGCGACCGCACGACGACACCGGCCTCGCGGGCGGTCGACCAGACCATGCCGATCCGCTCGGGACCGGGCGGATCGAGCAGGACGGCGTCGCCGCCGGCACCGGGCCGCGGCTCGAGCCGGGCCGCCAAGCCGCGGGCGCAGAGCAGCCGGACGAGCTCGTCGAGCGGCCCGTCCCCTTCGAGGCGGTGGGAGGGATGCGCCGGCCGGGTGAGCTCCGCGATCGATCCGGAGAGACGCACGCGGCCGCGGGCCAGCACGATCACCCGGTCGCAGATCGACTGCACGTCCGGCAGCACGTGCGTCGAGACGAACACCGTCTTGCCGTGGTCGCGGGCCAGCGTGACGAGCCTGCCGAGCATCGCCCGCCGCTCGAGCGGATCGAGGCCGTTGGTCGGCTCGTCGAGGATCACGAGCTGCGGGTCGTGCACGATCGCCGCGGCGAACGAGACCTTCTGCCGCGTGCCGACAGAGAGCGTCTCCACGGGCCGATATCGCTCCTGCCCGGCGTCGCACCAGTCGAGCACCTCGTGGGCGCGGCGGAGCGCCTCCAAGCCGGGCAGCCCGCAGAGCCGCGCCGCATACCGCACCATCTCGACACCCGACAGTCCCGGCACGGAGCACTCGTCCTCCGGCACGACGCCGAGCAGTGACCGCACCCGCCGCGGCTCGCGGGCCGGGTCGATGCCGAACACCCGCACCGAACCCGCGGCCAGCCGCACGAGCCCCAGGATCGCGCGGACGAGCGTGCTCTTGCCGGCGCCGTTGGGGCCGACGAGCCCCGTGATCCCGGGGGCCACGTCCAGCGACACGCCGTCGAGCACGGTGCGGCCGCCATAGCGTTTGACGACGCCCTCGAGGCGGACCGGAAGTTCCGTCCGATCGACCGCGTCACCGTCCGGTGCGCCGCGGGTCGCGTCGCCCATGCCGCTCCCTCCCGTCGTCGCCGCCGGCACCGGGAAACTCACTGCTCCATCACTTCGGCTTCCCTCGCCCGGGCGAGGTCGCCGACCTGCGCTTCGAACTTCTTCGTCAGCTCCTGGATCTCCTCCTTGGTCGACTCGCAATCGTCCTCGGTGAGCGTGCCGCCGCTCTGCTCGCCGTCCGCGGACTTGTTGCCGTCGCGGCGGACGTTGCGGATCGACACGCGGGCCTCCTCGGCGAGTTCCTTGATGCGCGCCGTCATCTTCTTGCGGACGTCGGTCGACAGGGCGGGAATGGTGATCCGGATCAGGCGACCGTCGCTCTGCGGGTTGAGGCCCAGGTCGGCCGCCTGGATCGCCTTCTCGATGTCCTTGAGCGTGCCCGGGTCGAAGGGCCGCACGACGATCTGGTTGGGCTCGGGAGCCCCCACGCTCGCCAGCGCCTTGATCGGCGTGGGCGACCCGTAGACCTCGACCCGCAGCGAGTCGACCAGGCCCGGATTGGCCCGGCCGGTGCGGATGCCGGTGAGGGCGTGGCGGAAGACCTCGACGGCCTTTTCCATGCGCTCCTCGGTTTCGAGCAGAATGTCGTCGGCCGGCATCGGATCGGTCGCTCCGGGGGTGACTGGCTCGGGCGGCAGCCAGGCCCGAGAGGATCTGATTCTCGCAGGCCGGTCGGCCGAGAGGCAAGCGTCGCACGGCCGGGAGCCTGCCGACCTACAATGCCGCCTTCTTGGAACCCGCGCCCATGACACGCCTGCACGACGCCCGTCCGAGCCGAGCCGCCCCAGTGCCCCCGACCATGGCCGCTGCCCCGGCTGCCCGTAGCCAACCCCGCCAGGCACTCCGGCAGGTGTTCGAACTGGTCGTGATCGCGGCGCTGGCGGCGGTCGTCCATTGGCTCTGGGTCAACGGGATCGTGGACGCCGTCGGCATCTGCCTGCTCGTGGTGGCGATCGCGCTGGCCAAGACGGCGTACTTCCTCGTCGAAAACCTCCAGCACATCCTCCTAGCCACCGCGCACGAGATCCCTTACCACCGCTTCCTCGGGCTGATGGGCGTGAACATGGCCCAGATCACGCTCTCCTTCGCGCTCGACTTCTGGCTTCTGGAGATGGCCGATCCGGGGAGCTTCAGCGGCTTCGCGGCCGGCCTGGCCGAGGGCCGCGTCTTCTTCGACTGCTTCTACTACAGCGTGCTCAACTTCTCCTTCTTCGGCTTCGGCGAGATCATGCCGCAGACGATGCCGGCGAAGATCGTGACGCTCCTGGAGGTGGTGCTCGCCTTCTTCACCGTGATCTTCCTGCTCTCGGACTTCATCAGCCTGAAGAACTCGCTCCGCGGCGG
>JBJOKF010000049.1:0-13860 GCA_046046235.1 Planctomycetota bacterium
GCGGAGCCCCCGGCTCCGGCACCGTGAGGCGACTTGGGATTTCTCCCGATCTCAGCCCCACGATGTCGACCCGCAGCGTCGCTACCCCGCTCGACGGCCGTGACCGTTGGCATCGGAACCATCTGATGGCCGGCCCTGGCCATGATCGAGCGATACGATCAACAGCGGTTCGACGACCGACCAGGTGTCGTCGGCAGCGCCCACGATGACCCGTCGCGGTGTCAACGCGACGAAGTCCGGGTGCGGCACAGGCAGCGACCGGCCATCGGCCAGACGGATCGCGAACGGGATGAACGGCTGCGTATGCAAAGCCTCGCGGACGCCGGCGATGTCCATGGGCATGGCCCTCGGGATTATCTGTGAACTATACATCCGTACCGTCGCGAGTCGAGCTTCCGCGTCCGCCGCAGCTTTAGGGCCGCGTGAGGTTCGGGGCCCACGCCATCGGCTTGACCTCGGGAACCTGGCCCGACGGCGGCAATGTCTGCCGGATCGCGCCGGCGAGCGTGCGGGAAAGCTCCGCCACGGTCTCCGCATGAGCGGGAACGTCTGCAAGATTCGTGAGCTCCTGCGGATCGGCGTCGTGGTCGTAGAGTTCACGACCTTCCCGGCCCTCGTCCCACTCGGTGTATCGCCACCGTGGCGTCCGGAGCGAGTAGCCGAAAAACTGCTTCGGCCCGGACGCGCCGGCATCGGACTTGGCCGCGACCCGGCCCAGATTGCTGCCGCGGATGACCTGCGTCACCGCCCAGCCGCGGCCGGGTGCCGCCGGATCATCGAGCAGCGGCACGAGGCTCTGACCCTGGAGGTTGTCGGGCGGCTCGACGCCGCAGAGCGCAGCGAGCGTCGGGAAGATGTCGACGTGGGCGACCGGGGACTTGGCGATGCCGCCCTGCACGCAGCGGCCCGGCGCCGCGATCACGAGCGGCACGCGGGCGCTCTCCTCGAAGAGGCTCATCTTCTGATAGAGACCGTGCTCGCCCATGAGGTAGCCGTGGTCGCTCGTGAAGACCACGATCGTGTCGTCGGCGAGTCCGTGCTGCTCGAGGGCGTCGAGCACGCGGCCCACCTGCGCGTCCATGAAACTGATGCTCGCGTAGTAGGCCTGGATCGCCTGCCGCCGCTGCTGGTCGGTCATGCGATCCTGCTCCGCCTTGCGGCTGCCAAGCGCCGCCGCCGGCAGATCCCTGTGGTCTTCCGCGATGCCCGTTACGAGCGGCATCTCGGCCTCTTGATACATGTCGAAGTAGGGAGCCTTGGGCGCCACGTACGGCGTGTGCGGCCGGAAAAAGCCCACGGCCAGGAAGAACGGCCGCGAGCGGTCTCGGGCGCACCGCTCGAGCACCCAGACGGCGTCGTCCGCCAGAAGGCCGTCGGTGTGCTCGCGGTCACCCTTGGGCGAGGCATACCAGCTGAGCGTGCCGCCGAACTCGCCCGGTTTGAGCGAGAAGATATGGGGCTCCTCCTCGCGCCGATCGACACCGGCGGGATTGAGCTCGAGCTCCCAGGAGCCCGGATCGTCGTGGCCGTCGGTGCCGATCGACCGCGGCACGTTGTAGTGGTAGAGCTTGCCGATGCGGGCGGCGAAGTAGCCGGCCAGCCGGAAGGCCTGCGGCATCGAGAGCTGCGACGGGATCGACTGCCGGAAAATCTGGGCGTTGGCATGGATGCCGGTGGCATTGGGATAGAGGCCGGTCAGGAACGAGTTGCGGCTCGGGCCGCACAGTGGGAAGCCGCAGTACGCCCGCTCGAACCGGACGCCCCGGGCGGCGAGCCGGTCGATATTGGGCGTCTTGGCGCGCGGGTCGCCGTAGCAGCCCAGGAAGCAGTTCAGGTCGTCGGAGACGATGAAGAGGACGTTGGGCCGTCGACGGGGGGCGGGGGACGCCGCCGACTCGTCGGCCCGGCCGCTGCGCGAGGCCGTCGGGCACAAGGCGGCCGCCAGCAGGACGACGAGGACGGAGGTGTGCCGTGATAAGGACGCAACCATGGCGAAGAGCTCCTCGGCGCGAGCATGACGCGAGCGTCTCGTGAATCGATGCCGCATGCTACCAGCCGCCCGCTGGACGGGCGCCGGGCCGTGCCCTACGATCGCCCCGCCGGGCCCTGGTCGCCGGCATTCCGTCACCCTGCAGGAGCTTTCCCGCCATGGCCAAGAAATCCGTCGCCAGCCTCGATCCCCAGGGCAAGGCCGTCCTCGTCCGTGTCGACTTCAACGTCCCGCAGGACGATGCCGGGGCGATCACCGACGACCGGCGGATCCGCATGGCGCTCCCCACGATCAAGTCGATCCTCGACCGTGGCGGCAAGGCGATCCTCATGTCGCACCTCGGCCGGCCGGCAGGCAAGGGATTCGAGGCGGAGTTTTCACTCGCGCCCGTGGCGAAAAGGCTGGCCGAGCTACTCGGCCGGCCGGTCGAACTGGCCACCGATACCGGCGGCCCCGATGCGCTCGCCAAGGCCCGGGCCCTTCCCGCCGGCGGGGTGCTCGTGCTCGAGAACGTGCGGTTCAACAAGGGCGAGAAGAAGGGGGACGACAAGGACTACGTCGCCGGGCTCGCCGCGCTGGCCGACGCCTATGTCAACGACGCCTTCGGCACCTGTCACCGCACCGAGGCGAGTATGCACGCGGTGCCGGTGGCGATGAAGGCCCTCGGCAAGCCGGCGGTGGTCGGCTTCTTGGTCGAGAAGGAGATCCAGTATCTCGCCGACGCGATCGCCCGGCCGAAGCGGCCGTTCGTGGCGATCCTGGGCGGCAAGAAGGTCTCCGACAAGATCGCGGTGATCACGAACCTCCTCTCGGTCTGCGATCAGGTGCTCATCGGCGGCGCCATGGCCTACACCTTCTCGCTCGCCCAGGGTGGCAAGACCGGCACGTCGCTCGTCGAGAAGGACAAGCTCGACCTGGCCAGGGAGCTGCTGGCCAAGGCCGGTGGCAAGCTCGTGCTGCCGGTCGACACCCACTGCGCCGACGCCTTCTCGTCGACCGCCAACAAGCAGGTCGTGAAGGCGGGCGAGATTCCCGACGGCTTCGAGGGGCTCGACATCGGCCCGGAGACGGCCCGCAAGTACGCCGAGATCGTCCGGGCGGCGGGCACGGTCGTCTGGAACGGCCCGATGGGCGTCTTCGAACTGCCCCCCTTCGATGCCGGCACCAAGGCCGTGGCCGACGCCGTGGCCGATGCCACGGCCCACGGCGCCGTCACGATCATCGGCGGCGGCGACTCGGCGGCGGCCGTGGAGCAGCTCGGCTACGCCGACAAGGTGAGCCATGTCTCCACCGGTGGCGGCGCGTCGCTCGAGATGCTCGAAGGCAAGTCGTTCGAGACGGTGGCGGTGCTCGACGGCTGACGCGGGCCTCGGTGAGCAGGATGTGGATCACGTTATCCGCCGCCGGATGCGGCGGCAGCGGAGCCTGAAAACCTTGGCTTTTTCAGGTTCCGCCCTCGTGGAAAAAGGCCAGGGATGGCTTTTTCCACAGCCATTCAGAGACCGGCGATGTCGTCGGGACCGCTGACGGTCGGCTGCCTCGCCGCGAGCCGCGTCGTGACTTCGGCGACGTAATCACGGTCGGGCGCCGAGAGCATCGCGATCGCGACGGTCGTGTGCCTGCCGTTCGCCTTGAGGATCCGCACGCGATCGGCGCCCACCGCGACGAGCCAGCCGCGGGCGCGATGCGCTCCCGAGGCGTCGGTCCACAGCCGCTGCGGCTCGTTGGGCACCGTGTGGGCCGTTGCGTCGGCAGCTTCGGCATCCTGCTCGGGCGCCGCGTCTGCTTCCGCCGGCTTCGCTGCGGGTTCTTCGGCCGCTGGCTCCGCGGGCTCCGATGCGGGCGGAACGGAATCTGCGGCGGGCGGCGGGGCTTCCTCTGCCGGCTTCTCGATCTCGGCCGCCGGGGCCTCCTTCTTCATCGCCGGCTCGGCCGCCGGTGGCGGTTCTTCAGGCTCGGCTACGGGCGATGCGGCAGGCTCCACTGGAGCAGCGGCGGGCTCTTCCGCATCGGCATACAGATCGAAGAGGTTGGGCCGCGGCGGCGGCGCGACCGCGAGGGATGCCGCGGAAGCCACCGGCGCGGCGGCAGCGGCTTCGGCGGTGGCTGCGGGCACCGTCGGCATCACGAGCAGTTCGGCGGGCTTGTCTGCCGGCTGCTCTGCGGTCTTTTCGGCGCTCGGCGCGGCGGCTGGCCCTGCCGCCGGCTGTTCGCCCGAAGCCGGCTTCACCACCGAAGTCGTCACGGGCTCGGGCACCGGGAGCAGCGGCTGCGCGGTGGCCGGTTCGGCCGTCGGGCCGGCCGGGGACGAGTCGACGACGACCGTCGGCCCATGCACGACGACGCTCGCGTCGTCACGCGTCGGGGCGGCAGCACCCGTCTCGGGCACAACCTGCTCTGCCACCGCGACATCGGACGTCTCCGCGATCACCTCCACCGAAGCATCCTCCGCCCGGCAGCACTCGACCTGGCAGCCGCAGCCGTCGGTCACGATCGTATGGGCTTCGGCAGGGACGACTGTGGCCTCCGGGTGCTCGTCGCCGCAGCACACGCCGGGGAGCGTTTCTCCAGACGCCACGGCTGCCCAACCCGGCTGCGCGACGGGGACCGCGCACTCGTGGGCCGGCGGGAGCGCGGCCGGCGGGCAGACGGCGTGGCGGCTCACGGCGGGCCGGCACCGATGCCGCCACAGCCAACACGCCTTGGCGGAGTCGATGCCGAGCGTCAGGCAGAGCAGGGCGACGATGAAGGACTGCAGCGATCGGCGCATGGACCACCTCGGAAGCTTGGGATCAGGGGGCCGGCGCGGCATCCGCGGCCGAATGCCCGCCCGCGGCGGCCATGCTAATCGCGGGCCGAGGCGGCGGCAAACAGCCCCGCGTCCTTCGCATGGCGGGCTGCTGGCTCCGCCGGCGCGCGGCATGCTCGGGCGCCAAACCAAGAAGGGCCGGAGCAGGTCGCCCTGCCCCGGCCCTCCGGTGAATCGATCCTGTTACCCGCCTGCGAACGGGGTGGGCAATTGCGAAAATGATGCGGACCGGGCCGTGTGTGCACGTGCCTTTCGAGGATCCGGATCAACGCGTTGGGGTTGGCTCCTCCGACGGGACGCGGGAACAGGTCGAATGCGATGCCTGTTGTTTCGTCCAGCGGAGCCCGCCTCCTTCACACGAATCCGCGGCCGGTCATATCCGTCACAGTCCACCACCGCCCGTGGGCTGCCCGGCCGAGCGGAGCCGGCCGGGCAGCCGTAGTCGGGCTTCGTGCGTATCTCAGCTGCAGCCCATGCTGTTGCCGCAGTTGTGGCAGAGATAGCAGTTGCCGTTGCGGACCGTGATCGAGCCGCAGTTGTCACAGGCCGGCGCGTCGATCTGGAACTTGGCGAACTGGCTCTGGCGGTCGGTGGGGCTCGCGGCCGGATCCGCGACCATCTTCAGGCCCGCCCGCTCGAGGATCGCCGCATTCCGATCAGACGCCACCGCCGGCTTCCCGGCTGGCTGCGTGGCGGCTTGGCCGTTGCCGCCGGCCGGGTGCCTGCCCCTGCCGGTCGTCGCCTCACCATTGGTGCGGGCCTTTCCTTGCCCATCGGCCAGCCCGCGCGCCTTCGTGGCGGCGGGCTTGCGCTCCGTTTCCGTATCGTCCCCGGAGGCGGATTCCTCGCCGCCGCCGTAGCCGCCCGGCCGGTTCGCCTCCCGATAGCCGGGGATGAACTCGGTGCCCATCCAGCGGAAGAGATAGTCCACGAGGCTCTTCGCCACGGGGATGTCGGGGTTCTTCGTGTAGCCCCAGGGCTCGAAGCGGGTGTGCGAGAACTTCTTCACGTACACCTCGAGCGGCACGCCGTACTGCAGGCTCATCGACACGGACGTGCCGAAGGCGTCCATCAGGCCGCCGATCGTGCTGCCCTCCTTCGCCATGGTGATGAAGAGCTCGCCCGGACGGCCGTCGTCGTACAGGCCGACGGTGATGTAGCCCTCGTGCCCGCCGACGTTGAACTTATGCGTCACGCTCCGCCGCGTGTCCGGGAGACGCTCCCGCCGCGGGGCCGGCGTGGCCTTCGCGGCCGTCTTGTCGGCCTCGGTGCTCGTGTTGAGCGGCTGGCTCTCCTTCGAGCCGTCGCGGTAGATGGCCAGTGCCTTCAGCCCCAGCCTCCAGCCCTCGATGTAGGCGCCGGCGATGTCGGCCGGCGTGGTCTCCCGCGGCATGTTGACCGTCTTGGAGATCGCGCCCGAGATGAAGGGCTGGGCCGCCGCCATCATGTTGACGTGCGCCTCCCAGCGGATCGACCGCACGCCCAGCCGCGGCTTGAAGGCACAGTCGAAGACGGCCAGATGCTGCTCCTTGAGCCCGGGCGCCCCCTCGATCGTGTCGTTCTTGTCGATGTAGGAGAGGATCCCCTCGACGGACGGCTCGTCGTAGCCGAGCGTCCGCAGCGCCAGCGGGACCGTCTGGTTGACGATCTTGAGCATGCCGCCGCCAGCGAGCTGCTTGTACTTGACCAGCGCGATGTCGGGCTCGATGCCCGTCGTGTCGCAGTCCATGAGGAAGGAGATCGTGCCGGTCGGGGCAAGCACGGTCGCCTGGGCATTCCGGTAGCCATGCTGCCGGCCTCCGGCGAGCACTTCGTCCCAGACCCGGCGGGCGGCGTCGTGCAGATACTTCGGGCAGGCCGGGTCGATCTTTTCGACCGCGGCACGGTGCATCTGCATGACGGCGAGCATCGGCTCCCGGTTGGCGGCGAAGCCCTCGAACGGCCCGACGGCCGCGGCGAGCTCGGCGCTCGTGCGATTGGCGGCCCCGTGGAGGATCGCCGTGAGGGCGCCGCAGAGTCCCCGGCCGGCGTCGCTGTCATACGCGAGGCCGTCGGCCATCAGCAGGCTGCCGAGGTTCGAGTAGCCGAGGCCCAAGGGCCGATAGAGATGGCTGTTGCGGGCGATCCGGGCGGTCGGATAGCTCGCGTGGTCGACCAGGATCTCCTGGGCGATGAAGAAGATGCGGCAGGCCGCCGCAAACCGCTCGACGTCAAAGACGCCGTCCGGCTTGCGAAACTTCATCAGGTTGATGCTGGCGAGATTGCAGGCCGTGTCGTCCAGGAACATGTACTCGGAGCACGGGTTCGAGGCGTTGATGCGGCCCGAGTTGGGGCAGGTGTGCCAGCGGTTGATCGTGGTGTCGTATTGAACGCCGGGATCTCCGCACTGCCAGGCGCACTCGCTCATCCGCTTCATCACGTCGCGGGCCTTGAAGCTCGGTCCGGCCTTCGACGGATCGGTCACCCAGCGGGTCGTCCAGGTGTCGTCACGTTCGACGGCCTCCATGAAGTCGTCGGTGAGGCGGACGGAAAGGTTGGCATTCTGGAAGAGGATCGAGCTGTACGCCTCGCCGTTGAAGTTGGAGTCGTAGCCGCCCTTCTCGATGAGCACCCGGGCCTTGTTCTCCTCCTTCGCCTTGCACTCGATGAACTCCATGATGTCGGGATGCATCACCTTCAGCGACTGCATCTTGGCGGCGCGGCGGGTCTTGCCGCCGCTCTTCACCACCGCCGCCACCTGGTCGTAGACCCGCATGAAAGAGAGCGGGCCGGACGGCTTGCCGCCGCCGGCGAGCTTCTCGCGCTGGCTCCGGAGCGTCGACAGGTCGGTGCCCGTGCCGGAGCCGAACTTGAAGAGCATCGCCTCGCTGCGGGCGAGGTCCATGATGTCTTCCATGTTGTCCTTGACGCTCTGGATGAAGCAGGCGCTGCCCTGGGGATACTCGTAGGGATTGTCCGGCATCACCACGTCGCGCTTCGCCTCGTCCCACCGCCAGTTGCACGGGGCGCCCTTGACGCCGTATTGATTGAAGAGCCCGACGTTGAACCACACCGGCGAATTGAAGGCGCCGTGCTGGTGCACGCAGAGCCAGGCGAGGTCGCGGTAGAAGTTCTCGCCGTCCTGCCGCGTCTTGAAGTAGCCGTCGGCGATGCCCCAGTCGGCGATCGTGCGGGCCACGCGGTGCACGAGCTGCTTGACGGAGTGCTCCCGCTCGGGCGTGTGGATCTCGCCGTAGAAGTACTTGCTGACGACCACGTTCGTCGCCAGCTGGCTCCAGGCGGCTGGAATCTCGCAGGCGGGCTGCTCGAAGAGGACCTTGCCGTCCTCCCCTTTGATGGCGGCCGTCCTTAGCTCCCACTCGGTCGTGTCGAACGGGCTCTCCGCCGCAACCGGACAGAACGTGGGCTGGATTTCCACGGGCGTCAGGCCCTCCCGGCTGCGGCCCGCCCCCGGCCCCTGGTCGGGCGGAAGCTGTCCAGCGGCTGGGGCCGAACCGGCGAGCGTTGCGGAGGCGTCGAATGCTGCCATGGAAAAGGTGCTCCTGACGGGGGTGAGGGACGGTCTCGTGTAGTATACTTTCGTATAGATTCGACACCAGCCGAACGCGGCCGGAGACGAAGGGATTTCAGGCCCTCCAGCCGGCACAATCGGCCGGCCGGATGCGACGTCGAGAAAGCAGCTCCTTCTGCATGCTATCGCAAGATGTTGTGGCCAAGATGCAGGCGACCACTTCCTGTGGGCCGGGGCGTGAATGTAGCGTGCGCGAGGGTGCCGTCAAGCAGCATTTTGGCGGTCGCCAAAAGTCCCTTGAAAACGGCCTCGAATTGCCGCTGTCTCGTCACCGAGGTGCGATAGCGAGAACAGCCCGAAGGGGGGGTTTTCTTTTTTGGCCGCCAGTTCCCCGTTCGGGTGCGTTCGCCAGGGGCCGGCCGCGGCCTCGTGGGACGCTCCCGGAGGCTACTGCATAAACTTGGCCCGCCGGCCGCACCTGCGCGTGGCGGCGGTTCCGAGGAGTGACACAATGATCAGCCGCAATGCCCGCGGGGCGAGCCCCCGCTGCCTCGAAGGACTCCGCTTGCTCGCCCTCGTCGACGACGACTACGAGGATCTCGAGCTGTGGTATCCCAAGCTCCGGCTCGAAGAAGCCGGCTGCCACGTGACCGTCGCCGGCACGATGCAGGGTCGCACCTACTCGGGGAAGCACGGCTATCCCTGTACCAGCGACGCGGCCATCGGCGACATGGAAGCGGCCGACTTTCATGGGATTCTCGTGCCCGGCGGCTGGATGCCGGACAAGCTGCGGCGGGTGGAAAAGGTGCTCGATCTGGTGCGGGAGTTCGCGGCCCAGGGCCGCCTCGTGGCGGCGATCTGCCATGGTGGCTGGATCCCGATCTCGGCCGGCGTCTACCGGGGAGCGCGGGTCACCGGCAGCCCGGGAATCAAGGACGACCTCATGAACGCCGGCTGCATCTGGGAGGACGCGCCGGTCGTCGTGGACCGGCACTTCATCTCCAGCCGCAAACCGGCCGACCTGCCCGCCTTCGCCGCCGCCATGGTCGAGCATCTCGCCGCCGTCGGCGCGGCCGCGGGGGCCGAGACGGCGCAGGGATTTCGGGGCGGTTCTGCCTAGTGTCAGCCGTCGTTCCCCGCTGCTGGCGGCGGGGTGCGATCGGCCGCCGCGATGCGGCCCGGTTCCGCCAGTGGTACAATCATGATGTGGGCAGTACCGACCCGGAGTCGATCGACGCGGTGAAGAGCCTCGTGCGGGGTGCGGGCTTGCGGTGCACCGCGGCCCGGCTGGCTGTGATGCAGCACATGCTCGGCGCCACCGGCCCGGCGACCCATGCCGAGGTGTCGGAGTCGCTCGCCGATCGGGGATTCGATCGGGCGACGATCTATCGCAATCTCACCGAACTGACCGAGGCGAAGCTGCTCACCCGGGTCGACCTCGGAGACCACGTGTGGCGGTTCGATGCGAAGCGGCATCACGACGGTCACGGCTCGGGGGAGGACCATCCGCACTTCGTCTGCACGTCGTGCGGCGAAGTGTCCTGCCTCGACGACGTGACCGTGGCCATCTCGCAGCGGCCGGGAAAGGCGCCGGCGGACGGCGGCGGCAAGAAGGGCGGCAAACAGGGAGCCAAGAAGAAGGCAGGCGGTGGCCGGCAGTCGCTCCCCGCCGTGACGGAGGTGCTCCTCAAGGGCACCTGCGAAAACTGCGAGTAGGACGGTGGCGGCCGTCCCTCTAGCACGCATCGGCCGCGCAGTCCGCCCACTGGTCGAACGTCGCGGCCTGCCCGCGCAGGTCGCCCGCGGCGTCGACGAGGTTCCAGACGATCGCCCGCTCGATGCGAAACCGCCGGCCCGACCGGGAGATGCGGACGCCGGAGTAGTCGTCGACGAACCCCTGGTCCCGCGTCCGCTCGAGCAGCCGCGCCCGCTCGTCCCGGTGCAGCGGCTCGGCGGTCAGCCGTGAGGGCGTCCGCGTGAACGCGTCCCAATCCATCTCCCACAAGCCGAGCGCCACCGCGTTGCCGTAGTTGAGCACCGGATCGGCCTCCGTGCCGTGGGAGACGACGACAAAAGGGCTGCGATAGAGCCGCTCGGCCTGCTCGCGCGGCGAGCCCGAGCGGTCGATCAACTCGCGGCCGACGAGTCGGACGAACGAGTCGAGCAGGAGCTGGGCGTGCGCGATGGTGGCCGGGGCGTCGAACATGGCTCGAGTCTACCGGTGCCGGGAGTCGAGCGGGATCGTGACCGGGCCGTCGTTCACGAGGGCCACCTGCATGTCGGCGCCGAAGGCGCCCCGCGGCACCGGACGGCCGACGAGCGGCTCGAGCGCCGCGAGGAAGGCCTCGTAGAGCGGCACCGCCTCGGCCGGCGCCGCCGCCCGCACGAAGCTCGGGCGATTTCCCTTCCGGCTGTCGGCCAGGAGTGTGAACTGGCTCACGACCAGCGCCTCGCCGCCGATCGCCCGCACGTCGAGATTCATCAGGCCGCCCGAGTCGGCGAAGATCCGGAGCCGGGCGATCTTGCCCGCGAGCCACTCGGCGTCGGCGGGCGTGTCGCCGGCTTCGACGCCGACGAGCACGAGCAGCCCGCGGCCGATCCGGCCGACGGCCGCGCCGTCGATCGTCACGCTCGCCTCGGAGACCCGCTGGATGACGGCCCGCATCGTGACATCAATACCAGATGCCGCCCCGGACGAGGAACGTGTCGCCGGGCCGCGAGTCGGCCGTGTCGCTGATGTAGTACTCGACGAGCCGGCCGAACACCCAGCCGGTTTCGAACCGCCAGCTCACGCCCAGGTCGGCGGGCCGCCGCTCCCAGCCGGCGAGCAGTCGGTAGTCGTGATAGACGACGACGTCGTTGACGCCGTTGTCGCGACGGACGGCCCACTGGTTGCCGCCGAACTCCCCCGCGAGATACACCCACTGCGCGGCGCGTGGCCGGGATTGTCCGCCGGCGTCGCCGCCGGCGACCCGCCAGGCCAGCCGTGGTCGGGGGAAGATCAGCTCGAACCGCCGATCGTCGGCGGGCGTCCAGAGCAGGCCGCCCGCGGGCAGGAGGTTGACGTCGTAGCGGTCGAGGTAGATGACACCGGCCACGACCCGCAGGTCTTTCGAGTATTCCCAGGCGCCGAAGCCGTGGCCCGTCACCCGCAAGCTCTGCGGCGTGTCGTTGACGAAGTCGCTGTACCAGCCCGGGGCCACCGCGAGGTCGACGCCGAACCGGTCGCCGATCTTGCGCAGCCAGCGGGCCTGCAGCCACGACTCGTAGAGCTGCGCCGGCAGTCCGGGATCCGCCGCGCCGGTGGCTTCGTCGACGAACGTGGTGCCGAAGCCGGGCGTGACGAGCAACGGCGACTCGACCGTCGGGGCGGGGAGGCCGATCGTGAGGCTCGTGTCGAGCGTGGTGAGTCCGAGGCCGTCCGCGCCGAGCCGCGGCAGTTCGGTGGTGGTGAAGATGAGCTGCTGCAGCGGCCCGGGTTTCGCGCCGGGCGGCAGCTTGCGGCCGGCCGGCGGCTCGAACTCCTGGCGGGGCTGGCCCGGCGGCGCGACGTCGTCGGGCAAGAGGGGCTCGGTGAGGTCCTGCGGATCACCGAGGGCGGCCAGGCGGATGCGGTCGAAGACGGTCGTGGGTGCGGGGGAGTCTCCGTCGGAGTCGTCGGCCACCGGCGGCAAGGGGCGGATGACGTCGTCGGCCCGCGAAGCGGTGGGCTGGCCGAGGGCCAGGCAGGCGAACAGAAGCAGTCGTGTGCAGGCGCGGGATCGCGAGCCCATGGAGCAAGGCCGGGGCCGGTCGGTGGCTGCGCGGCGGGTAAGCGTCGCGGGAGCGGATTCGACAAGTTGAAAACTTGTCGCCACCGGAGAAGTCATGCGCTGCTCGACTCTCAGACGGCATGGCAGGGGAGCCATGCGCAGCACCAGCGGGCGGAGGCCCGCCAAGAAGCGAGCTGAGGACGGGCATCCGCCCGTCGACGACACGACGCCGTGTTTTTCACGTCGCAACCGCCTCGATTCCGAGCAGATCGGCAACAAAGAACGGCATGGCAGGGAAGCCATGCGCAGCACGAGCGGGCGGAGGCCCGCCAAGAAAAAACGACACGAAGTGGTGTTTTTCGCGAAGTTGGATGCGACGCTGTCACCAGCCGCCGGAGGGCGGCCAAGCGAACATGGCCCGGAGGGCTGAGCCACCTGTGGTCGTTGGGCGCATAGGCTGCGTCGCATGGATGCGACGCTGTCACCAGCCGCCGGAGGGCGGCCAAGCGAACATGGCCCGGAGGGCCATTGTTCGCGTGTATTCAGTACGCCAGCCCGACCCGCAGCATCCATGTGTCGGCCAGGTCCTGGTACTGCCCCTGCGGCGGGCCGTCCACGTAGAACAGCTGCCGCGCGAAGACGTATCCGACTTCCATGTTGCCGGTCAGCCCGTGCCCGGAGACCGGCACGAACTCGGTGCCGAGCGTGACGCGGACGTCGTTGTAGTCGAAGGGCGTGATGCCGTTGTAGAGCGGGTTGCTGCGGCGGAACGTCCAGGCGCCGCCGCCGTACTCGCCCGCCAGGTAGCCCCAGACGTTGCGGTTGGCCATCGTCGTGAGCCGGCGGGTCACCCGGGGCGCGGGAAAGAAGATGTCGTAGCGGGTGTCGGCGTCGGGGGTCCAGACGAAGCCCAGCGCCGGCAGCAGCTTCACGAGGTTGCGGTCGAGGTAGATGATGCCGGCCTTCGCCTGGATCGTGGGGGTCATCTGGAGCGTGCCGATGGCGCGACCCATCAGGCGCCAGCTCTGCCAGACGAGGACGTCCCAGTTGGTGTAGATGCCGACGCGCAGGCCCAGCTCGGCGCCGAAGAGGGGCGTGAGCCGCGGGTTCCAGGCGGTGTCGACGAAGACGTCGTAGGTGTTGGGCGGCAGGTCGGCGTAGATCGGCGGATTGCCGTTGATGTTCGTCTCCGGCCCGTCCCACAGCTGCAGGCCGAAGCCGGGTGTGATGAGCAGCGGCGCGTGGTTCAGGTTGACCTGCGAGTTGTGGAAGAACGGCACCGCGAAGGTGGCGGTGGTGTCGAGTTCGTTGACGGCCAGCCGTGTGCCCTGACCATCGCCGTAGAGGTAGGCCCAGCTGCCGCGGGCGCCCTGGTAGAGCCGCATCGTTTCCTGAAAGGTCGAGCCGGTCTGAGGATAGCCCGAGGGGAAAAGCGAGCCGGTCGTATTCGGTGGGCCCTGCGTCGGCACGAGCGACGGTGCGGCGGTCGAGTAGCCGGGGTAGCCGGGCTGGCCGTTGATCGCCGAAGGGGCCCAGGTCGATGGCGTGGGGGACATCGGCGGCGGGAAGACCTGCGACGCCTGCGGCGCGTAGGCGTCCCATCCGGGTGGCGGCGGCGGGAGGGGAGTGCCGTAGGGCGATGCCTGGGCGATCCGATCGAGCGAAGAGGCCGCC
Organism: Planctomycetota bacterium; assembly: GCA_046046235.1. GTDB lineage: Bacteria > Planctomycetota > Planctomycetia > Pirellulales > UBA1268 > CAMCQY01. The sequence continues at coordinate 13,737 of JBJOKF010000049.1, forward strand.
GGGGGCGGCAGGCTCACCGTCTGCGCGGCGGCCGACCCGTGCCAGGCGGCGAGGCCGCTGGCCAACAGGAGCCACACGAGCGAGAGCAGCTTCGACCGCACGCGCGAGACCCCGGAGCGGGACG
>JBJOKF010000088.1:0-3901 GCA_046046235.1 Planctomycetota bacterium
CGCCGTCGGCCCCGCGGTCGCGGCCCGCCCCGGCCGGCCGCAAGAGCCAGGCGCACATCATCGGCGTGAGCGTGAGCGACACGAGCATCGAGATGCCGATCGCCACGGAGAGCGTCACGGCGAACTCCCGGAAGAGCCGCCCGACGAGGCCGCCCATCAGCAGGATCGGGATGAACACGGCGACGAGCGAAACCGTGATCGAGAGCACCGTGAAGCCGATCTCGCGGGCGCCGTGGATGGCCGCCTCGAGCGGCCGCATGCCCGCCTCGCGGTGCCGGGCGATGTTCTCCACGACCACGATCGCGTCGTCCACGACGAAGCCGGTGGCGATCGTCAGCGCCATGAGCGAGAGGTTGTCGAGGCTGTAGCCGAGCAGGTGCATCAGGGAGAAGGTCGACACGAGCGACACCGGCACGGCCACGCTCGGGATGAGCGTGGACCGCAGATCCCGCAGGAAGAGGAAGACCACGATCACGACGAGCGCGACCGAGATGAGCAGGGTGTGCTGCACGTCGGCGATGCTCGCGCGGATGGTGGTCGTGCGATCCATCGCGACGTCGATCCGCATCCCGGCCGGAATCTGCCGCCGCAGCTGCGGCAGGGCCGCCTTCACGTTGTCGACCGTGGCGATGATGTTGGCCATCGGCTGGCGGTAGACGATCACGAGGATCGTGGGCTCGCCGTTGTAGACCCCGGCGACGCGGATGTCCTCGACGGAGTCTGCCACGGTGGCGACGTCCCCGAGCCGCACCGCGGCGCCCGAGCGGCTGGCCACGATGAGCCGCCGATACTCGGCCGCCGTGAAGAGTTGATCCGTCGTGGCGATCGTCCAGGCGGTCTCGCCATCCTCGACCATTCCCTTGGGCCGGTTGGCGTTGGCCTGCTGCAGGCAGGTCCGCACGTCGTCGAGCCCCAGGCCGTACCGCTCGAGCACCATCGGGTTGACGCTCACGCGGACGGCGGGGGCCGAGCCGCCGCTGACCACCACCTGGCCGACGCCCGACAGCTGCGACAGCTTCGGCTGGATGATCGTGGCAGCGGCGTCCTGCAGCCGTCGGCGGTCGTGGACGGGCGACGTGAGCGCCAGGATGATCGTGGGGCTGTCGGCGTTGTTGATCTTTCGCGCCGAGGGAGTGCCCGGCAGATCCTGCGGCAGCCGGCTGCGGGCGGCGTTGATGGCGGCCTGCACGTCCCGGACGGCGGCGTCGATGTCGCGGTCGAGTTCGAACTGCAGCGAGATCGAGGTCTGGCCGAGCATGCTCGTGGAGGTCATCTCCGTGATGCCGGCGATCAGGCCGAACTGTCGCTCGAGCGGCGCCGCGACGGCCGACGCCATCGTCTCGGGGCTGGCGCCGGGCAGCGACGCACCGACGCTGACGGCCGGAAACTCCACCTGCGGCAGCGGCGAGACGGGGAGCAGGAAGTAGCAGATCGCCCCGGCGAGCGTGATGGCGATGGCCAGGAGCGTGGTGCCCACGGGCCGCCGGATGAACCACGACGAGAAGCCGGAGGAAACGCCTGTGAAAGCGCCGACGGAGGAACTGCCGGAGAGGTTCATGCCGCCGGCACCTCCGGGAGGCGAGCGGTCGGGGTGCCGCGGAGCCAGCGGGAGGCGGCGTCGAACCAGAGGTAGATCACCGGCGTCGTGTAGAGCGTGAGGAACTGGCTGGCCAGCAGGCCGCCGATGATGGTGATGCCCAGCGGCCTCCGCAGCTCCGCCCCCACGCCCGTGCCGATCGCCAGCGGCACGGCGCCCAAGAGCGCCGCCATGGTCGTCATCATGATCGGCCGAAACCGCAGCAGGCAGGCCTGCTCGATCGCTTCGGCGGCGTCCACCCGGCGGCCGTCGATCCCGTGGCGGTCGGCGTCGAGCGCGAAGTCGATCATCATGATCGCGTTTTTCTTCACGATCCCGATCAGCAGGATCATGCCGATCAGCGCGATCACGTCGAAGTCGAGGCGGGCCCAGAGGAGCGCGACCAGCGCCCCGACGCCGGCACTCGGAAGCGTGGAGAGGATCGTCAGCGGGTGGACGATGCTCTCGTAGAGCACGCCGAGGACGAGATAAACCGTCACGATCGCGGCCAGCACCAGGATCGGCTGGTTGGCCAACGACGAGCGGAACGCGGCCGCCGTGCCCTGGAAGTCGACCTCGATGCCCGGCGGGATGTCGAGCGCCGCGCGGGCCCGATCGACCGCCGCGATGGCCGTGCCCAGCGAGACCCCGGGAGCCAGGTTGAAGGAGACGGTCACCGCCGGGAACCGGCCCTGGTGGTTGATCGCAAGCGGCGCCTTCCGTTCCTCGAGCCGCGTCACGGCGGCCAGCGGCACCCGGCCGCCGGGAGACGGCCCCGTTCCGTCCGGGGCCATGACCTCCGACCGGACCGACAGCCGGCCGATGTCCGCGGGCCCGGTGCGAAACGCCGGCTCCACCTCGAGCACGACACGGTATTGATTGAGCTCGGTGAAAAGAATCGAGATCTGCCGCTGTCCGTAGGCGTCGTAGAGCGCGTCGTCGATCATCTGGGGCGTGATCCCGAGCCGCGAGGCGCTGTCGCGGTCGATCACGAGGCGGGCCTGCAGGCCGCCGTCCTGCTGGTCGCTGGTGACGTCGACGAGTTCCGGCAGCTCCCGCAGGTGGTCGACGAAGCGGGGCGCCCATTCGGCGAGCTCGGCGGGATCGGGCGATTCCAGGCTGCACTGGTACTGCGTGCGGCTCACTCGCGTTTCCACGGACAGGTCCTGAACCGGCTGGAGGTGGAGCGTGACGCCGTCGACGCCGGCGAGCCGCTCCTGCAGCCGCCGCATCACCTCAGCGGCTGAGACAGTCCGGTCCTCGAGAGGCTTGAGGTTGATGAGCATCCGGCCGCTGTTCAAGGTCGCGTTGACGCCGTCCACGCCGATGAAGCTCGAGAGGCTTTCCACCGCCGGGTCGTCGAGCACGGCCCGGTTCAAGGCCCGTTGCCGCCGTACCATTCCCTGGAACGACACGGTCGGCGGCGCCTCCGAGACGCCCAGGAGCACGCCGGTGTCCTGGGTGGGGAAGAAGCCCTTCGGCACCGCCAGGGCGAGCTGCACGGTCGCCGCGACCGTGGCGGCCGCGATGAGCATGGTGCATACCTGGTGCCGCAGGACGAACCGCAGCGTCGCGGCGTAGACGGCCAGGCAGGCGTCGAAGAACCGCTCGCTCGCGCGATAGAGCCGGCCGGCCCGGCCCGGCTCGCGGTGCGCGAGCAGGGCGGCGCACATCATCGGCGTGAGCGTGAGCGACACGATCGCCGACACCAGGATCGTCGCGCTCAGGGTCACGGCGAACTCGCGGAACAGCCGCCCCACGATGTCGCCCATGAAGAGCAGCGGGATCAGCACCGCCACGAGCGACACGCTCAGGCTCACGATCGTGAAGCCGATCTCCGCGGCCCCGTCGAGCGCCGCCTCGAGCGGCCGCTTGCCCTTCTCGAGATGCCGGACGATGTTCTCGATCATGACGATCGCGTCGTCCACGACGAAACCCGTCGAGATGGTCAGGGCCATCAGCGTGAGGTTGTTGAGGCTGTAGCCGAGCGGCAGCATGACGACGAGCGTGCCGACGAGCGACAGCGGCACGGCGACGCCGGGAATGACCGTCGCGGTGACGTCGCGCAAAAAGAGGAAGATCACGAGCACCACGAGCGCCACCGTCAGGAGCAGCTCGTGCTGCACCCCCTCGATCCCGGCGCGGATGGCGGTCGTGCGGTCGGTGAGGAGATGCACCTGGATCGCCGATGGCAGCGACGCCTGCAGCTGCGGCAGGAGCGCCTTGATGCGGTCCACGACGTCGATGATGTTGGCGCCGGGCTGCCGCTGGATGTTGACGATCACCGCCGGCACGTCGTTCATCCAGGCCGCCTGCCGCACGTTC
>JBJOKF010000134.1:0-17861 GCA_046046235.1 Planctomycetota bacterium
CCCAACGGCACCACCCTCTGCATCCCCACGGCCTTTTGCTCCTGGACGGGCGAGGCGCTCGACAAGAAGACGCCGCTCCTGCGGAGCATGCAGGCGGTCGACAAGCAGGCGCGGCGGGTGCTCGCCCTGTTCGGCCACAAGGACGTCGGTCAGGTGACGGCCTCGGCCGGCCCCGAGCAGGAATACTTCCTGATCGACCGCAACTTCTTCTTTGCCCGCCCCGACCTCGTCATGGCCGGTCGCACGCTCTTCGGGGCCAAGCCTCCGAAGGGGCAGGAGTTCGAGGATCAGTACTTTGGCGCGATCCCCGAGCGGGTGCTCGCGTGCATGCTGGAGGGCGAGCGCGAGCTCTTCAAGCTCGGCGTGCCGGTGAAGACCCGCCACAACGAGGTGGCTCCGAGCCAGTACGAGATCGCCCCGATCTACGAAAACGCCAACATCGCGACCGACCATCAGCAGACGATCATGCAGACGCTGACGCGGGTCGCGCAGAAGTACGGCATGGCCTGCCTGCTGCATGAGAAGCCCTTCGCGGGCATCAACGGCTCGGGCAAGCACGTGAACTGGTCTCTCGGATGCAGGCTCGGCAACCTGCTCGAGCCGGGCGAGACGCCGCATGCCAACATGCAGTTCCTCGTGTTCTGTGCCGCGGTGATCCGGGCGGTCCACCTCCACGCCGACATGCTCCGGGCGGTCGTCGCCGCCAGCGGCAACGACCACCGCCTCGGCGCCAACGAGGCGCCGCCGGCGATCATCTCGATCTTCCTGGGCGAGCAGCTTGCCGACGTGTTCGAGCAGATCGAGAAGGGCAAGGCGACGAGTTCGAAGTCTTCCGGCACGCTGACGGTGGGCGTCGACACGCTCCCGCCGCTGCCGAAGCACGCGGGCGACCGCAATCGGACGAGCCCCTTCGCCTTCACGGGCAACAAGTTCGAGTTCCGGGCCGTCGGGTCGAGCCAATCCATCGCAGGCCCGCTGGTCGCGCTCAACACGATCATGGCCGAGAGCCTCGACTACATCGCGACGGAGCTCGAGAAGGCGACCGGTGGCGACCCGTCGAAGCTCCCCGGCGCCGTCGAGAAGCTGCTGCAGAAGATCATCGCCGAGCACAAGGCGGTGATCTTCAACGGCAACGGCTACTCCCAGGAATGGCACGACGAGGCACAGAAGCGCGGCCTGCCGAACCTGAAGGCCACGCCCGAGGCGCTCGACGTGCTGGTGGCGCCGAAGAACATCGCGCTGTTCGAGAAGTACGGTGTGCTGTCGAAGCGGGAGATGGAGAGCCGCTACGACATCTACATGGAGCGCTACTGCAAGGACATCAACACCGAGGCGTCGTCGGCCTTGCAGATCGCCAAGACGATGATCCTGCCGGCCGGCTATCGGTATCAGGGCGAGCTCGTCGACACGGCGACGAAGCTCAAGTCGTTGGGGCATGCGGTGCACATGGGCACGCTCGACAAGCTGACGAAGCTGGTCGGGGAGTTCGAGTCGCGGATCGAGGCCCTGGAGAAGACGCTGGCGCACCACGGCGGCGCCGGCCTGCGGGCCGAGGTCAAGCACTTTCACGACGACGTCATCCCGGCGATGGTCGCCCTGCGCGAGACGGCCGACCAGATCGAGGTGCTGCTGCCGGACGACCTCTGGCCGCTGCCGACCTACCGCGAGATGCTGTTCATCAAGTGAACGGTATCCCGTGACGGAGCAACACGCGTCCGATGCAGCGCGGCGGGACGATCTCGCCTGGGAGATCGCCGCCGCCTGCGAGCGGCACGGTCTCGCCCTCACGCCATCCGCGGCCGAGGGGCTCGCCGCCTACGCGGTGAGCCTCTGGGCGTGGAACGAGCGGCTGAATCTCACCCGTCACACCGACGTGGAGAAGCTCGTCTCTCGGGACGTCGCCGACGCGGTGGCGATCGCGGCGCACCTCGCCGAGGGCGAGCGGGTGCTCGACGTGGGCACCGGTGGCGGCGTGCCGGGGGCGATGCTCGCCATCCTGCGGCCCGACCTGCGGGTGGAGCTGTGCGACAGTGTGGCGAAGAAGGCGCGGGCGGTGGCGGAGGTCGTGCGTGAAGCGGGGCTCGACGTGCCGGTGCATGCGTCGGCGGCGCAGCCGCTGGTGCAGGCCCGGGGGGGCGGTCCGGAGCGGTTCGACGTGCTCGTCGTCCGCGCGGTGGCGCCGCTCGTCAAGCTCTTGGGCTGGTTCGAGCCGCTCTGCGAACATTACGGGCGGATGCTCGTGGTGAAGGGGCCGCGGTGGGAGGAGGAGAAGGGCGAGTCCCGGCACCGCGGCTTCGTGAAGCGGGTGACGGTGCGGCGCGTGGCCGCCTGGCCGATCCGCGGCAGCGACAACGAGAGCGTATTGCTCGAGGTGCGTCGCCGGTGAGGGGCCGCCCATGCCCCGAAAGCCGGACGTTCGTTCGGGGCATCCTGCCCCTCACTCACTCGGATGCTGACTTCGCTTCGGCCTCCAGCCTGCGCTCGACATCATACGCCGGCTCTCGGGGCAGGGCCGGCCCCTCACCTCCCTGAGGAACGAGGCCAGGCCCGGAAGGCCGAGTAAGCACCAGCCGGCGGAGGCCGGCCAAGGCAAGGTCGGCAGGATGCCGAGCCTTGCCGTGAAGCAACCGGCCGGGCTTGTGGCGCTGCCGGAGCGGCCCGTGGCCGCGAAGGCCCGAGCGAGAGGCGTCCGGAGGACCTGGGAGGCGCAGTCTGCCCGGCAGGAGGCCGGGCTTGTGGCGCTGCCGGAGCGGCCCGTGGCCGCGAAGGCCCGAGCGAGAGGCGTCCGGAGGACGCCTCTCGCTTAAAGCTAGAGATTCATCCCGAGGAACCCGCCGCTGGCGTCGCTGGCCGCCTGCTCGCGGCGGAGCCGCTCCTCGACCCGGGCCAGATCGCCGGCTGCGATGTAGCGATCGAACTCGATCTCCACGGCCCGCTTCGCCGAGCCGGAGAGCCACTCGACGGCCGGTTGCGTGAGCCAGTCGCAGGTTTCCTTGTCCAGCCGGATCGCGAGGTCGCTCCCCACGGTCCGCCGGTCGGCGTCGTCGGTCATGACCGTCCCCTCGAACGCGAACCGCACCCAGCCCAGGGATGGATCGTTCGTGAGGCGGAAGGTGCAGCCGCCATTCGTGAGGTAGTAGGTGTTCCGCGTACCATGCTGGGCGGCGGCGCGGCGGGCCCGCTCCAGCCGCGCCCGGTAGCCGGGCGAGGCGTCCGCCGGGATCTCCGCGCCGCTCACGGCGCGGAGCGGCGTGCAGTCGAACGTGATCGAAACGGCCGGTGAGGACTCTGCGGTAGCCATGACGCGAGGATTCTATCCGGAGCCGCGGGCGCCCGCAGCGCCGACTGGACAGTCGCTGGCGGGCCTGCTCTGCATGGCCGCGGCGTGTCTGCTCTCCGGCTGCGGCGGTCCCGTGCCGGTCGCTCCGCCCGCGGCCGCTATTCGGGCGCGTCGGGCTGAGGAGCGGGTGACCGCGACACGGCGGCTGATGGGAGCGCCGTGGACGATCACGGTCTACGCCCCCTCGCAGGCGGCCGGCGCGGCGGCGATCGAGGCCGGTTTCGCCGAGGTGGCCAGGCTCGAGGCGATTCTCTCCGACTACGATCCCAGGAGCGAGTTGGCGCGGTTGTCCGCGCTGGCTCCGACGGCTGAGCCGGTGCCGATCGGGGAGGATCTTGGCAGGGTGCTCGCCCGGGCCGTGGCGATGCGCGATGCCACGGGAGGCGGCTTCGATCCCACGGTCGGCCCGCTGACCACGCTCTGGAGGCAGTCGCGGCGCACGGGCCGCTTGCCGCCGGCGGACAAACTGGCCGCCGCCCGCGCGTCGGTCGGCCCCGAGACGCTCCGGCTCGAGGCCGACGGGCGGGTGGTGGTGCTGACCCGGCCGGGGATGCGGCTGGATCTCGGGGGCATCGGCATGGGCTACGCGGTCGATAGAGCCCTGGAGATCCTGGGCAAGATGGGCATCGACGCGGCGATGATCGACGCCTCGGGGGACATCGCGGTGTCGGCGCCGCCGCCGGGGGCCGAGGGCTGGGTGGTCGACGCCGCGCCTCTGCCACGGTCGGTGGCGGGGCCGGGTGCGCGGCTGGTGCTGGCCCATGCCGCCGTCACGACATCGGGCGACGCCTACCAGGCGGTGGAGATCGAGGGCCACCGCTACAGCCACATCGTCGATCCGCGGACGGGGCTGGGGGTCGCGGGACCGGCCGCCGTGACGGTCATCGCCCGCGACTGCACCACGGCCGATGCCTTGGCCACCGCGGCGAGCGTGCTGGGGCCCCAGGCGGCCGCGGCCGTGATTGCCGCCGAACAAGGCTGCGCCGCATGGTTCGTTCGGGTGGAAGGGGGCGAGGTTCGCCAGGTTCGCACGCCAGGCTGGCCTGCCCAGGCCACCTTGGATGCCGCGTCACCCTGATGGCGGGTGCCGATTCGGAAGACCGTGACGGTTCTTCCAAGTTTGCGGCCTGGGTGGCCGATACCAGTAGAGCCGTCGCTGCGCCTTGGCGCACCAGTGCGGACGCGGAGTCGGGGGGCGACGCGTCGGGCATGGCAGCCTGTTCGGGCTGCGATTCCCCTTGGGCGCAGCGGCGGCTTTTCCGCACACGATTCGACACCACCGCCGATTCCGGACCTCCCCCGTGCCACGCTTCATCCGACAGCTCTGGGTCGCCCTGACGAGCGTCGCGCTCGTGGCCGGCGGATGCGCACCCAAGCAGCCATTCTACTTCTTCGAGGATGGCGACCTGTCGCACTACGTCGGCGCGATCCAGAAGCTCGAGTATCCCGACAGCTGTGAGCAGCCGCTCGACGAGGCGGCCGGCACGAATGAGCCGATGACGCTCTCCAACGCCCGGTTCGACCAGATCTGGGAGGTGTCCCTGGAGGAGGCGATCCGTACGGCGCTCGAGAACGGCAAGGTGCTCCGCAACCTGGGCGGCCGGTTCGCCAGCTTCGGCGGCCCGCGGCCGCAGACGGGCGAGCCCGCCGTCTCGCTGCTCACCGCGCCCTCGCAGACGCCGACGATGTACGACCCCGCGATCGCGGAAACCGATCCGTTTCGCGGTGTCGAAAGCGCGCTGGCCCTCTTCGACGCGCAGCTGTCGAGCTCGCTCACCTGGGACCGGCAGAACCGGCCGCAGAACATCGGCGGCCCGATCGGCACGGCGGTCTTCCAGCAGCAGTTCCTCGGCGACACCGGGAACTGGACGACCGGCATCCAGAAGCGGACCGCCACGGGTGCCACCGTCGGCTTCTCGAACTCGACGCTCTACGACAACAACAACTCGCCGATCCGCCAGGACGGCGTGCCCTCGACCTTTACCACCAACTACGACTTCACGCTCAGCCAGCCGCTGTTGCAGGGGGCGGGTGTCACCTACAACCGGATCGCCGGACCCGACCCTTTCGACAACATCTACGGTCGGCCGATCTTCCGGGGCGTGCTCCTGGCCCGGATCAACGCCGACATCTCGCTGGCCGACTTCGAGGCCGGCGTCCGCAACCTGGTGAGCGACACGGAGCAGTCCTACTGGGAGCTGTACTTCGCCTACCGCAACCTCGAGGCTCGTAAGGCCGGCCGCGACAGCTCCCTGGAGGCGTGGCGGAAGGTCCATGCCCTCTATGTCGAGCAATCCCGCGGCGGTGAGGCCGACAAGGAGGCGCAGGCCCGCGAGCAGTACTTCTTCTTCCGTAGCGAGGTGGAGCAGGCGCTCACCGACGTCTACCGCTGCGAGAACCGGCTGCGGTTCATGATGGGCATCTCGGCCAGCGACGGCCGGTTGATCCGGCCCTCCGACGAGCCGACCACCGCCCGGATCGCCTTCGACTGGCAGCAGTCGCTGGTCGAGGCGCTGTCGCGTTCGGCGGAGCTGCGCCGGCAGAAGTGGATCATCAAGCAGCGGGAGCTCGAGCTGACGGCCGCCAAGAACCTGATCCTGCCCAGGCTCGATCTCGTCGGCCGCTGGCGGTTCCTCGGCATGGGCCAGGAACTCATCAACCAAAACTACGTCCCTTACAACGCCAACGGCTCCGATCCGCTGGCGGGCACCGACGCCTACTCCTCGCTGCTCTCCGGCCAGTTCCAGGAGTGGCAGGCGGGTGCGCAGTTCCTCATGCCGCTCGGCTTCCGCCGCGAGCTGGCGACCGTGCGGCACCACCAGCTGCAGCTGGCCAGGGAGCGGGCCCGGCTTCAGGACGAGGAGCTCGAGGCCTCGCACGCGCTCGTCGAGGCGGTGCGGAACGTCGACACGAACTTCGCCCTGGCCCAGACCAACTTCAACCGTCGCGTGGCGGCGGAGCGGCAGGTGGATGCGGTCCAGGCGGCCTACGATGCCGGCACGGTCACGCTCGACCAGCTGCTCGACGCCCAGCGCCGCCGTGCGGAGGCCGAAAGCTCCTACGCCCGCGCCATCGTCGACTACAACCGCTCGATCTCCCAGCTGCACTACCGCAAGGGCTCGCTGCTCGAATACAACGGCGTGTTCCTCGCGGAGGGACCGTGGCCGGGCAAGGCCTACTTCGACGCCCACCGCCGGGCGCGGCAGCGGGACGCGAGCCTCTACCTCAACTACGGACACTCCCGGCCGGCCGTCTTCAGCCGGGGCTCGATCACGCAGAACTTCGAGTCGATCGGGGCCGACGCCCGGGCGACGCAGCTGCCCCCGCGGGATCCGGCGACGAAGGAGTCGGCGGACGAGGCCAAGGCCCCGCCCGCGCCCGGCACGACGCCCAAACAAGACTCGCGGCCGGGCCTGCCGGAGCTACTCCCGCCGCCGCGGCCGGCCGGCACCTGAGACACCGGCCGTGTCCAGGCGAGCCTCCGCTCGCTGGCTCTGATTCCTTGGCGACACGTTTTTCGACTTGTCGCATGCGGCCCGCCAGCGTCAGCGGCCGGCCGCGTCGAGCGCGGCTTTCAAGAGTTGCGGATCGCGCCGCCGGAGATCGTCGAGCCGACGGGCCGCTTCCGGCAGCGGGCAGGCCGCGAGATAGCCGGCGACCGCCCGCCGCACGATCGGGTCGTCACGGCCGATCGAGTCCCAGAGCGCCGCGACGTCCTGCCAGGCGTCCCAATGCCGGTAGCGAGCCAGGTCGATAGCGGCGTCAGCCGCCACCGCCGGGCTCGCGAGCAGGGCGGCGGTCGCGGCAGCCACCTGCTGCCGAGGGATCGACTCACCGAGGCTCTCCGCCGCGAATCGGAGCGCAGCCAGCAGGTGCCGCTGATCGAGGGGGCGGCCACGGGGCCCGAAGAGTCCGCGCTGCCGGAGGGCCTCCAGGCCCCGTTCCCCCTCGGCGACCAAGAACCCCGCCAGGCCGCCATCGAACCCCATGCGGAAGTCGTCGGCCGGGGCGTCGATGAAGCCGCGGAGCGCGGACAGGTTCGCCTCCCGCTCGGCGCCGGCGGCGGCCCGGGACGCGTGGATGCCGAGCAGGAGCGCGTAGAGCCCGCGGCGCCGCGGGTCGACGCCGGGCTCCCGCAGCCAGTCGCGCAGTCGCTTCGCGTCGACCGCGTCGGCGGCCGCCCGCACGGCCGAATAGTCGGCGAGGGCGAACTCTGTGAACGCGTCGGCGGCGATCGCCGAATCGGGATGCTCGAGGCGGGTCGCGAACCAGCGGAGCCGGTCGGCGGCGGGAGCGGTGAATGCGGGCGCCGCCACGACATGGCCCAGGAGCGTCTCGTCGGCTGCGAGCGCCGACCAGCGGAGCCGCTCGGGCGCTCGAGCGCCATCGGCGGCAGTACCGAAGAGCATCGCGGTGCCGGCGAGCGGGCCGGGAACCTCGGCGGGCACGACGCTGCCGACACTGACAGCGGCTGCGGGCCGGCGGCCGAGCCATTGGTCGATCCGAAACGGCTGCGCGAGGAAGCCCTCGGCGTCAGTCGTGGCCGTGGCCATGGCCTCGCCGACGGCCACCGCGTCGGCGGCATCGCGCCGCTGCGCGAGCGATTGCCCCACGACCCCGCAGAAGGGACAGCCCACGGCCGGTCGCCCGGTCTGCCACACCCACGCACATACGATGACGAAGCCGCAAACGAGGCGGCGGGAAAGACGGCTCGGGAAACCGGAAGACGGAGGCGAAGGGGTCGGTGCAAGCTCGAGGAGCTTTGGGCTATCCTGCCCACGCGACGAGACTTGTACCGCCCCTGAGCCGGTGCCGCGACGAGACTTGTGCCGCCCGCCGGCGGCTTGGGCGCGCGGGCGAAACCGCCCCATGGCCGTCACTCGTCGTCCAGGGCGGCCCGCTGCGCCTGCATACGGGCCCGCCAGTACGGCACGGTGCACAGCAGCATCTTCCCCGTGCCTTCGTAGCAGTAGGCAGCCTTCTGGCCCGAGAGCCAATGGCTGACGAGTGACTTGGCCGGCCGCTTGACCCGCATCGTGATGCCCTGCGTACGGGCGATCACGAATGGGCCGTCCGTGAAGAGCCGCTCGTTGTCCAGCCGCACCTCCTCGACCGGCCCGGCCACCGACAGCACCACCTGCCCTTCCCCCTTGAGCGCCGTCTTGTACCAGAGGAGGCCCTGGCCGGCCCAGAAGGAGGTCAGCATCAGCTCCCGGTGCACGGAGAGCTTCACCTCGCCGTCGCTCGCCCAGAAGCAGCGGACGTCGAGGATCCACCGCTCGCCAGGCACGACCTTCATGATGTGGTAGCCGCCGAGGGTCGAGTCGAGGTAGACGATGCCGGTGCCGACATACCGCGGCCGGAGGAGCGACTCGTCGGAAAAGAGAGACACCCACCAGGCTTTGAGCGTCGGCCAGGGCACGTCCATCGTGATCGCGCCCTTCATGTGGTTGAGCGCGCCCCGCTCGGTCCGCACGTCGTCGTCGTCGAGCGTGACGCGGATCCACCGCATCCCCTCGGCGTGCTCCACCTTAAACGTCGCCATCGAGCGCCACCTCCGGGCCGCGAGTCAGGCCGTCCGCCGTCCAGTCGCACCGCCACCCCGGGAAGGCGATCTGGGGATAGGGGTCGGGATCGAGCGGCGCGTCCGAGGCATGCACGATGTCGAACTGCCGGTCCGACCGGATCCTCCCCAGCCGGAAAAACCGCGAGCAGTGCTGCGTCCGCGGGTCGAGCCGGGTCGGGCCGCCGGGTCCGGCGAACTCGAGCCCGTCGCGGAAGGCCTGCCGCACCGCTTCGGTTTCGAACGACCCCGCCTTCTCGACGGCCGTCTTCCAGAGGTGGACCAGGTTCCAGCCCGCCTCCATGGCGTCGCCCGTCACCCGGTCGTAGCCGAACTCGTGGCGAAAGCCCTCGATCCACTGGGCATTCGCCGGAGTGGCGAGGCTCTCGAAGTAGGAGGCGACCGCATAGTGGCCCCGTACCTGCTCGGGCAAGAAGCTGCGGAGCTCGTCCTCGGAGATGCTCGTGGACACCACCGGGAGCTTGTCGGGATCGACCTTGGCCTCGGCGAGCGCCCGAAACAGGCCGAGGTTGCTCTCGCCATTGACCGTGCTCAGCACGCAGTCGGCCCCGGAAAAGAGGATCTGCTGCACGACCATGGTGAAGTCTTCGTGGCCGAGCGGCAGGTAGAGCTCGCCTGCCAGCCGGAGCTTCCGCCGGGCCAGGTCCTTCTTGACGACGAAGTTGGCCGTCCGCGGAAAGACGTAGTCGGAGCCGAGGAGGAAGATCTTGCGCCGCCCGCCACCGGCCGGGTTCGTGAGCCAGTCGAGCGCCGGGAGCACCTGCTGGTTCGGCACGCTGCCGCCGTAGACCACGTAGGGCGACGACTCGTTGCCCTCGTACTGCACCGCGTAGAAGAGCAGCTTCTTCCGCTCCTCGAAGAGGGGGAGCACCGCCTTCCGGCTGGCGCTCGTCCAGCAGCCGAACACGGCGGCGACGTCGGCGTCGAGCAGTTCCGCCGCGCGCTTCACGAACATCTCCGTCCGCGACTTGGGGTCGGGCACCCGGAGGTCGATCTGCCTCCCGAGGATGCCCCCGGCGGCGTTGATCTGCTCGACGGCGTGGATCTCGATGTCGCGAAGCGACGTGGCGCTGATGGCCATCGTGCCGGTCTGCGAATGAAGCAGGCCGACGGGCACCGTCCGCGCCTTGGGCGGGATGCCCAGCGAGCAGCCCACGAACACGCCGGGCACGAGCGCCCGGGCGGCGGCGAGCGCGGCCGCGGCGCCGCCACGGACCGCGGCCCGGCGCGAGATTCCCCGCGCCGCAGGACGAGAAGCGTCGGCAGGCATGGTCAGCCCTCGTTCATGCGGTGGTAGAGCACTTCGAACGGCTCCGCCGTGATGCTGACGTCGCCCCGGAAGGGCTGGTTCATGTCGATGATGAGATACATCATCGTGCCCAGGTAGGCCGCCAGGATGCCGCCGAGCAGCACGTGCGCCATGAACCGCATGTTGAACATCCAGCAGAGCGCGATGTTGAGCGCGGCCCCCAGGAACATCACGTACCACATCGATCCCGGCAGGGCCGAGCCCACCGAGAAGAGCCGCATCCGCCGGCACTCCAGGAAGTGGTTGAGCTGCCGGAGCGCCTCCGCGTGGAGGATCTGCTCGGCCGGCGTGCGGGGCTCGAAGTCGAGCAGCCGGTCGTGAAACGCCTCGGCGCGGATGTTGCCTTCCTGCGGCATGATGCCCTTTTGCTGCAGGGGCCAGGCATATTTGATGACGTAGCGCGTGTAGTCGCGGAGGAGCCAGCGGAGGTTTTGGCCGTGCGGCTCCGGGTAGCGGGAGACGTCTTCGTAGAGCGCCGAGAGGGCGGCCGCCTCGCGGGTGACGTTCTCGCCGGCGTCGGCGACATTCTGGTAGGCGGTGACGGCGATGAGGCCGAGCAGCAGGCCGTAGAAGACGCAGAAGCAGGAGAGCACATAGCCGACGATGTCGTTGGCGCCCGGCGTGTGCCGCACGAACACCCGGAGGAACGGCCTGACGAAGATGAGGCCGACCCAGTAGAAGGCCACGAAGCCGGCGGTGATCAGGAGCGCCAGCGTGTTCGGCGGAATGTCGTAGATCCAGAAGAAATCCATGCGTCGTCGGCAGAGTGGCCCGGGGCGCGGCCGCGCAGGCGGCCTCGACTCCGTGCCGGCCGCGGCATGCGACCGGCCCGAAACCACCTTCCGGGATCGTACCTTCGGCCCGTGGCTACTGCACGCCTTCGCCGTCGAGCGCATAAATGGCCAAATGTCGGCCGTCCGGGCCCCGGAGTTCCTCCACCCGGAAGGTGCCGGTCACGGCCACCGGGCGGATCGAAAACTCCGCCGTCTTGCCGGGGACCATCCGCACCACGACACAGTCGTGGAGGGCGGCGCCGGGGCCGAAGCAGCACTCCATGTTGTCACGGACGAGCACGAACTGCGTGAGCCCGGTCTGTTGGAAGCTCGGCAGGATGTAGCCCCGGATCCGCACCCGGCTGCCTTCGAGCGCCGTCACGCGCGGAGTCAGCCGGTCGCGGGTGAACGGTTCCCCCTTTTGCATCTCGAGCTTCACGTCGTCGAAGGAGATGTCGCGCGGAGCCGCCGCTCGGGAGGGGTTGGCCACCGGAAGGGCTGCGGCCTGGGGGGGAGTCGCCACGGTCTCCTGCGCCGGCGCCGGTCGTGCGGGGGCCGCCGCGTCTGGCGGCCGGTCGCACCCCAACAGGCCGACGACACAGGCGGCCACGGCAACGGCGGGAGCGGTCGCGGGCCGGCGGGCCGCCGCGCGGAAGCGGTCAGCGGGCAAAGGCATCCTCGAGATGGTAGACGACCCCGCCGTCGAGGCCGGGCGAGGCGGTGGGGCGGATGACGAACCGGCCGGCGATCTTCGTGAGGCGGGGCGAGAAGTCGATGCCCTGCGGATGCTGCGGGTCGCGCAGCTGCACGAGCACGCGGTCGGTGATCTTGGGATTGCCGCCGAAGCAGCAGTCGCCTTGGTCGCGGACCAGGAGGAACTGCGTGATGCCGTGCTGCTGCTTACCCGGGTACATGTAGCCCTTGAGCAGCACGTTGCGGCCATCGACCGCGCGGGCGGTGTCGGGGATCACATGGGGCGGGTCGCCCGGCAGCGGCTGGAGGATCCCGTAGTGGATCCGCTCGTAGCCTGGCGGCAGTTCGGCGGCGTAGGTCCGCGCGAGCACCACGATCCCGCCCACGAGCATGGCCGCCGAAACCACCGTGGCGGCCAGCGCCAGCGGCTTACCGAGCAGTTCCTGCGGCCGCTTTGCGATCGCGGAAAAGGCGGCGACACCGAGCACGAGTCCTACGGCCGGCACGGCGAGGAGCAGCCAGCCGAAGAAAGCCAAGGGCGACAGGAGCGCGAGGACGGCCGCGGCGATCGCCGTGCCAGGAATCGCTCGGTAGGCGGCGTCACCGTCACCGCGATCGAGCGGACCGTGGGATGGGGCGTCGAAGAGGCCGCCGGCGGTCATGGCGCGTCATTCCTCGATCGCCTCGCGGCCGTAGCGCCGACGGGCCGCAGCTTCGCCCGGGCGAACGCCGCGATCGCGAGCACCAGGCCGGCCCAGATCGCCCACTTGAGGAGCGAAGCCCCGCCCGGAGCGGCCGCCTGGGGCTTTTGCGTGGACGACGCGCGCGCCGCCGGTGTCGGTCGGGAGGGATCGACGCCCGGCGCGTCGTCGGTGGCATCCTCGTCACCGAGCACTGCGGGAATGCGGGCTGCCAGATCGCCGGCGCCGGCCGTGGCCGGCGGCAGGGCGGCTTCGGGACCGGTCGCGGGCACGGTGGGCCGCGGCCCACCGTTCGTCGGATCACCGGCATCGCCCTCCGGGTCGATGGCCGGCGGTGCGGCCGACGTGCCGGTGGCGGCGGGCGCCGCGGCGGCGCCCGCGAAGGCGGCGAGCGTCGCAGCGCGGCGGACCGCCTCGGGATCGATCTTCTCGAGCTTCGCGATCGCCTCGGCCGCCTTGGGCAGCGGGCAGGCCCGCAGGTAGTTCACGATCGGCTCGCGGACGAATATGTTGTCGGCCTCCGCCTGCTCGAAGAGTTCGACGAGTCGGTCGATGACCGACCAGTCCTGCCAGCGGGCGAGATCGGCGATGACCAGGTCGGCGAGCTTCGGCTCCTGGAGCAAGAGCCGCAGCGAGGTGAGCACCCGCTCCCGCGGCACCTTGTCCGACTCCTCGCCAAGGAAGCGGAGCGCCATGACGGCCGCGTAGGTCTCCGTGAAGGGAATCTCGCGGCCTTTGCGGTCCAGGAAGAGCTTGTCCACGAGGTCGAGCCCCTCGGGCCCGCGGAGGGTGACGTAGCAGGCGATCAGGGCGTCGAGTCCGTTGCGGGACTCCGCCTTGTCGGGGCCGAGGTTCTCGTTGGCCAGGATCTGGGCGATGCGGTCGGCGTCGCGGGGGGTGCCGCAGGTGCCGAGCATCGTGGCGTAGAGGCGGCGGCGATTCGCCTGCACCTTCGGGTTTTCGATCCATTCGAGCAGCCGGCCAGAGTCCATGCGGTCGGCGAGGCCGCGGACATCCGCATACGGTGCGACGGCGAACTCGTCGTAGGCGTCGCGGGCGAGCGTCTCGTCGGCATCCTCGAGATGCCGCTGGAAAAAGGCGAGACGATCCGGTCCCTTCTCGGGAAGCCCGCCGAGCGCCCGGATGTATTCCACGGCCCGCGGGCTCACGGGGATCGGGCTCGACCAGACCAGCTTCGGCGGCTCGACCGCCATGAGCAGGAAGAGCGTGCCCACCGGCTTCTCTTCGAGCAGGATCGTCTCGATCGGCGGCCCGTCGGCCCCGCCGTGGCCCGCCTCGGCGACGAGGTCGCCCCCCTTCAGCACCTCGACGACGGCGAACTTGCCCTTGGGCAGCGGTCCCTCCGCCCGAGGCCCGAGCGACCCGGGAGCGGGTGGCTCGACCAGCCGGGCGATCACCGCCGCCTGGCTCTGGGCGATTTCCTGGGCGAATGTGAGCGACACCGCCGAGCAGAAAGGGCAGGCCGCCGCCCGGCGGGCCGGACCGATGCCGACCAGGGCGGCCACGGAGAGGGCCGCCACGAGAAACGCCCGGCGGAGCGGCGATCGACGAAGCCTGATGCTCATCCCGAAAAGTCTAGCAGACCGGCGGTCATCCCCCCTGCAGCCACTTGGCGACGTCGGTCCGGTAGGCGGCAAGGGCGGGCAGCAGGGCCGCCAGGATCGCGAGGCCCACCAAGAACGGCACGAGCAGCAGTTCCGACCCCGGGGCCGCCGACAGCACGCTCGCCGACACGCCGGCATTGGTCGTGATCAAGGGCGCGATCGCCCCGACGAGCAGGTGGCCCAGGACCCAGCCGGTGAGACCCCCTCCGACCGCCAGGAGCACCGCCTCGCAGAGCACCGTCAGGAGCACGTGGCTGCGCCGGGCGCCGAGCGCACGCATGATCGCCACGTCGCGGCTCCGCTCGAGCGACGAGCCGACCATGCTCACGAGGATGCCGATCGCCGACACCACGACCACGAGCGCCGTCACGAGCAGCAGGAGGAGTTCGAGCGGCCGCACGAAGAGGTCGAGCAACTGGCGGATTTCCGCGATCGGCAGGGCCGCCTGCCCCTCGCGGCCCTCGTTGATGGCCGTCCGCAGACCCATCGCCGTCAGCTCCGCCGGCAGTCCCGGGAGCGACGCGGTCTCGAGCAGGATGGCGGTGACTTCACGCTGGGAGAAAGGCAGTGGCGCGGGCTGCCCGTCGACCCGCTTGGCCGGCGGCGCGGCTGCCGCCGCGCCTTCCGCCGCGTCGAGCGGCTTGGCGTGGCCGTCCTGGAGATAGAAGCCCTCCATGTTGACGTAGACGCCGCGATCGACCGGCGTGTCGGTCCGCGCCAGGATGCCGATCACCGTGAACGGGTCGTGCACCTTGCCGTCGTCGGCGCCGTGCGTCGGTGCGAACGGGTCGCCCACCCGGAGGCCGAGCCGTGCGGCGACCGTGGCCCCGAGCACGCCGCCGAAGAACTCGTCGTCACGGAAGTTGCGGCCGGCGGAGAAACGGAACGGGCGGCCGTCACCGATCTTCAGCCGGTCGAAGTAGGCGGCGTTCGTGCCGATGACACGGAAGCCGCGGAAATAGTCCCCCATGCAGATCGGCACGGCCGTCTCGGTGCTCGCGGCGAACGGCCCGTCGACGCCGTCGGCCCGCTCCGCGGCCGGGAGGAACGACTGGTAGAAGTCCCAGGAGACGTTCTCGATCGGCTTGCTGATGAGGTAGACGGAGTTCAGCACCAGCTGCAGCGGGCTCCCCTTCGCGCCGACGATCATGTTGTAGCCCAGGCCAGAGCCCGACTCGAACGCCTGCTTCACGATGCCGCCGGTGACGAGCGTCGCCACCACGAGCGCCACGCCGAGCGCGAGCGACAACGCCGTCAGCAGGCTCGTCAGCAGCCGCTGCCGGATGTTGCGCCAGGCGATGCCGAGGAGCGTCATGATGCGGCCTTGTTGAAATCCTCGAGCCGCAGTCGCCGCGGAAACTGCCCCGCCACGTCCCCGGCGTGCGTCACGACGAGCAAGGCCACCCCCTGCTCCGTGCAGGTGTTGCGAAGCAGGTCGATGACCTGCTGCTGGTGGGCGGGGTCGATGCTGGCGGTCGGCTCGTCGGCGAGGACCGCCCGCGGCCGGTTGGCGAGGGCCCGGGCCACGGCGACCCGCTGCTGCTGGCCGACGCTCAGGGCCGCGGGCTTGTGGGCGAGCCGGTGTCCGAGCCCGACCGCCTCCAGGAGCCGCACCGCCCGGTCCCGGTCGGGCCGGCCCGAGCCGAACGACATCGCCACGAGCACGTTTTCCAGGGCCGTGAAGCCGGGGAGCAGGTTGAACTGCTGGAACACGAGGCCCAGCTTGTCGGCTCGCACCCGGTCGCGGCGGGCCTCGTCCAGTCTCGCGATGTCGATGCCGTCGACGAGCACCCGGCCGGCGTCGGGCCGCATGATCCCGGAGACCACGTTCAGGAGCGTCGACTTGCCCGACCCGCTGCGGCCCTCCAGGGCACAGTGCTCGCCGGCCTCGAGGCGGAAGGAGTCGATGTCGAGGATGTCGACCCGTTCGCCGCCGGGCATCGTGAACGACTTGCGGACGTGGTCGAGGTCGAGGACGGGCGTGGCCATGATGACGGTATCGTAGCGGGCGGGGCTGCGGGAGCGTCAAAATCGCCCGCCATCGCCCGCCGCCGCCGGGGCGGATTGAGCCGCGCCCGCGGGCCGGTGTATATTCCGCGGCCCGTCGGTCCTGCCCCCGCTTCGCCCTCAGGAGACTCGCCCGTGTCCATTCGCGTCGGCATCAACGGTTTCGGCCGCATCGGTCGCCTCACCTACCGGGCCATCTACGAGAAGTACGGCCTGAACGGCGACGTGCAGGTGGTCGCGCTCAACGACCTCACCGACGCCAAGACCAACGCGCACCTGCTCGAGTTCGACTCCAACTATGGCCCCTTCAAGGGCAAGGTGGCCTACGAGGGGAACGACCTCGTCGTCGACGGCCACAAGATCAAGGTCTTCGCGGAGAAGGATCCCGGCGCGATCGACTGGAGCTCGCAGGACGTGCAGGTGGTCGTGGAGAGCACCGGTTTCTTCACCGACGCCACGAAGGCGGTCGCCCACAAGCGGGGCAGCGTGAAGAAGGTCGTGATCTCGGCGCCGGCCAAGAACGAGGACCTGACGATCGTGCTGGGCGTCAACAACGAGATGTACGACCCGAAGAAGCACCACGTGATCTCGAACGCCTCCTGCACGACCAACGGCCTGGCGCCGGTGGCGAAAGTGCTGCACGAGACCTGGGGCATCGACCGCGGCCTGCTGACCACGGTGCACGCCTATACGAACTCCCAGAAGACGGTCGACACGGCCGCCAAGGACCTCCGCGACGCGCGGGCCGCGGCGCTCAACATCGTCCCGTCGAGCACCGGCGCCGCGAAGGCGGTGGGCCTGGTGATCCCCGCCCTGCAGGGCAAGTTCACCGGCATGGCCTTCCGCGTGCCGACGCCGACGGTCAGCGTGGTCGACTTCACGGCGCTGCTCGGCAAGGAGGCCTCGCCGGCCGACATCAACGCCGCGATGAAGAAGGCGGCCGAGGGCCCGCTCAAGGGGATCCTGCGGTACACCGAGAAGGAGCTCGTCTCCACCGATCTCAAGGGCGATCCGCACAGCTCCATCTTCTCGGCGGTCGACACGATCGGCCTGGGCAACTTCGTGAAGGTCGTCAGCTGGTACGACAACGAGTGGGGCTACTCCAACCGTGTCGCCGACCTGCTGAACTTCCTCGAAGATCAGGGCCTGTAAGCCGTGACCGCGGGCTGCGGGCCACAGCCCGCAGCCCGCAGCCCGCGATGCGTGGTGCGCGGTCGAACGCTCGTGCCGGCATCCGCCGCCGCGTGGAATGGCCGCGGGCTAGGCGGCCCCGCGACGCACGCGGTCTGGGGTCGCGGCCTGAAAGGCCGCGACCGCCACGGCGATCTGGTCCAGCGCGTCGAACACATTGGCTTCGCCGCGATCGAAGCCTTCCGTCGCGGCCTTGATCTCCGCCAGCGTGCACAGTGCGAGCGTGGCGGGCGAGGGTCGTTTGTGCGCCTTCATGATGTCCTCCTTGTGGTTGCCGAAGCCGACGCGTCCTGCGCGGCGAGGGAGGACTCTATCGCGGCATGTGGTCTCCGTCTTGCACCGTACGTGCGCGTCCCGGGCAGGCAAATCCGCGCGGACGAAGCCATGGCTTCGGGCCGCGCGGTCCCTATGATCGTGAACGGTGGAGGTGTGTCGACGATCGGCCTGCGGGCGGCTCGCGACGGGGCTGCTGCCGCAAGGGTGCGTCATGGATGGGGAATGCTGCTCGCCATATCCCCACCACTCATGGCTGGCGCACTGGCTCACCGTGCACCCGCCACGGGTCTTCGACGTCCATGAGTGTCGTCACGTCGCCCACCATCTGCTGCTGACGACGAGTGGCGAGGCCGATGTCCGGA
>JBJOKF010000158.1:0-3876 GCA_046046235.1 Planctomycetota bacterium
CGCGAGCACCGGACGGATCTTCGACTCGAAGAACGCGATCCCCTCGGGCGTGGGCGATGCCGCGGCGACCGAGGCGGCCAGGATCACGGCCGCCGTGACGATGAAGCCGAGCGGCCGCGGCGAGGGGGAGCATGTCCAGGTCATGGCGGAGGTCTCGCAAGTCCGGGAGGGCGTGAACCCACCACTTATTTTACATCGTGCCCGGGAGCGATTGAGCCTCAATCTTTATGACAGGGTCCGTGTCCGTTATGACAGTGTCCCCGTCACAAGGCATTATGTTCTCGGGTTTGCGGGCGTTGCGACCGCCCTGCGCCCGGCTCCCCGACGATTGCCGCCGCCAGTTTTTCGACCGACAGCGGGGCGGAACCCTCGGCCTTATTATTGATGGTGATGAAGACGTCGCGGTCGGCCGCGGCGGCAGCGCGGGCGAGACGGGCCAGGGCCGTCCGCGAGGCGATATCCTCTTCGACCAGCTTGTTGAAGGGAAAGTAGGCGGCCTTGGCGGCCTCGTAGTCGTGACCCGAGTGGAGGTTCCAGCGGACCACGAGCGGCCCGCGGCAGTCGGGCCGCAGCAGTCCGAGGCGTTCAGCCTGCTCATGCACCGGCGGCATGCGGGCATGGACCGCCAGGCAGGGCGCCGCCCCGGCACGGTCGAGCAGATCGGCGAGCGCCGGACAGGCGAGCTCGGGGTCGCGGACCTCGACGGCGTAGAGCGGACCGCGAGGCAACACCGAAAAGACCGCCGCGATCCGGGCGGCCAACCGAGGGACATCGGTGAGCAGCCGCCGGCCGAGCGGCGGAAACTGGAAGACGAGCGGGCCCGCGCGGTGCCCGAGGCCGGCGACCGCGGGCCGCACGAATGCGGCGGCCGCGGCCGTCGCATTCAGGAACGAAGGATTGTCACCGGCCGGCTCGCCCGAGCCCGGCCGGCGTACCACCGGATCGGTGATCGCGGCCGGCGCCTTCACGACGAAACGGAATCGCTCGGGCACCTGCGGCGCATAGCGGGCGAACTCGTCGACGGAGAGCGGCGCATAGAACGTGCGGTCGAGGCTCACGGTGCGCAAGAGCGGATGCGCGGCATAGGCGGCGAGCCCGCGCCTGGCGAGCGCCTGCTCCGTCGGCAGTCGGCCGCCCTGGGGCGCGTAGACCAGCCCCGTCCAGCCCGGGAATGACCAGCTCGACGTGCCCAGGTGAATCCGCGTCGGGAGCGCCGCGGCGATCCTCGCCACGGCGGGATCAACCGCTGCCGGATCGATCGCATCGGCGTCGGGGAAGAGCGAGAGCTGTTCGGGGGGCATCGCGGCGGAAATCGTAAAGAGAGGCGTCGATCGTGGAACAGCGGCGGCCGCCGGACGGCATATCATGGGGGCGGTTCCCACGATCGTAGCACCCCCGCGACCAGGCTCTTCCGCGCATGCACTCCACACCTCTCGAGGCACGGTTGGCCAGGCTCGCCGCGCGGCTCGCGGGCGACCTGCGGGTGGATGGACTCGCGCGGACGATCTACGCGACCGACGCCTCCGAGTATCAGGAGCGGCCGCTGGCGGTCGCGGTGCCGAAAGCGGAGGCGGACGTCCGGGAACTGGTGCGGTTCGCCGCGGCCGAACGAATCGGCCTTGTCCCCCGCGGCGCCGGCACGTCGCTCGCCGGCCAGGTCGTGGGCGGCGGCATCGTCGTCGACATGAGTCGACACCTGAACCAGGTGCTCAGTGTCGATGTCGATCGAAAGACCGTCCGCGTGCAGCCGGGCGTGGTCCGCAACGACCTCAATCGCCGGCTCGCCCGCGAGGGATTCTTCTTCGGGCCCGAGACCTCCACCGCCGGCTGGGCCACGATCGGTGGCATGGTGGGCAACAACTCCTGCGGCTCGAACTCCATCGCCTACGGCTCGACCCGCGATCATCTTCTGCGGGCCCGTGGCTTCCTGGCCGACGGATCGGAGGCGACGTTCGGCCCGCTCTCGAAAGAGGAGTTTGCGGAGAAGTGTGCCGGCCCCGACACGCTCGAGACCCGGATCTATCGCGCGGTTCGCGACATGCTCGGTGATGCCGGCAACCGGCGCCTGATCCGCGACGCCTACCCGCGGCCCGAGGTGACCCGGCGCAACACCGGCTACGCCCTCGACGCCCTCATGGACGCCGACTGTTTCGACTCGGCCTCGACCCGGCCCTTCAACATTTGCCGGCTCCTGGCCGGCTCCGAGGGCACGCTCTTCGTGGGCGTGGAATACGAACTCGGCCTCGTGCCGCTGCCGCCGCCGGGGGCGCTCCTCGTCGTGCACTGTGCGACGGTCGACGAGGCACTGCGGGCGACGCTCGTGGTGATGAGCCACGCACCGCGGCACGCGGCCGCCGGTTCAACTGCCGGCCCCGGTGCCGGGCCGAGCGTCGCCGAGACGGCCGGCCCGCTCCTCACCGCGTGCGAACTCATCGACAAGACGATCCTCGACTGCACCCGAGGCAACGCCGAGCAGGCACGGAATCGGTCGTTCGTCGTCGGCGATCCCGGAGCGATTCTCGTCGTCGAGCTGAAGCATGCCGTGCAAGACACCGTCGCTGCGAAGCTCCGGGCGATCGAAGACGCCCTCCGCGGAGCCGGGCTCGGCTACGCCTATCCCGTGCTGCATGGCGCCGACGGCGAGAAGGTCTGGGAGCTGCGGCGGGCCGGTCAGGGGCTCGTGAACAACGTGCCGGGCGACGCCAAGCCGCGGGAGATCGTCGAGGATACGGCGGTGGCTGTCGAGGATCTCCCGGCCTACATCGCCGAGTTCGACCGGCTGCTCGCCGACAAGTACGGCATCGATTGCATCCACTACGCCCACGCCGGCGCGGGCGAGCTGCACCTGCGGCCGCTCTTCGACCTGCGGACGGCCGCGGGCCTGGCGATGTTTCGCGACGTGGCGACCGATGTCGCGGCGCTCGTGAAGAAATATCGTGGATCCTTGAGCGGCGAGCACGGCGATGGCAGGCTGCGCGGCGAGTTTATCCGCGGCATGGTCGGGGACGAGTGCTACGCGCTGCTCGAGCGGGTGAAGCGGGCCTTCGACCCGCAGGGCATTTTCAATCCCGGCAAGATCATCGACACGCCCCCGATGGACACCCACTTAAGGATCCTGCCGGGCGAGCCGGAGCCGCACCACGAGACGGTGTTTCGGTTCGCCGATTCAGGCGGCATCCTCCGGGCGGCCGAGAAGTGCACCGGCGTGGGCCAGTGCCGCAAGTCGGCCGCGGCCGGGGGCACGATGTGCCCGAGCTTCATGGCCACGCTCGACGAGGACCACACGACGCGGGCCCGGGCCAACGTCCTGCGTCAGGCGCTCTCCGCATCGCGCGCCGAGGCCGATCCCTGGACGCGGCCGGCGCTGGCGGAGGTGATGGACCTCTGCCTCTCCTGCAAGGCCTGCAAGTCGGAATGCCCATCGAACGTCGACATGGCGCGGCTGAAGGCCGAGTGGCAGCAGCACGTCCACGACGCGCGGGGCATCCCCTGGCGGACGCGGCTCGTGGCCGGCTCCGCGGGCATGCTCCGCAGGGCGACGCTCGCCCCCTGGGCCTACAACGCGCTCGTCTCGGCGCCGGGCGTGTCGCGGCTCGTGAAGCGGGCGCTCGGTTTCGCGGCCGGGCGATCGCTGCCGCGGGTGCAGGGCACGACGCTCACGGCCTGGCTCAGGCGGCGGCGGGCGGCGGGCGTGTCACGGCCCGGGCGGCATGGCCGGGTGCACCTCTTCTGCGACGAGTTCACCGACACGGTGGACGTGGAAGTGGGGATGCGGGCGGTCGAGCTGCTCGAGGCGCTCGGCTACGAGGTGATCCAGCCGCGGCATGTCGACAGCGGCAGGGCGCAGCTCTCGAAGGGGCTCGTGCGGGAGGCCCG
>JBJOKF010000189.1:0-21680 GCA_046046235.1 Planctomycetota bacterium
TCGGTGTCGGTGTCGGTGTCGGTGTCGGTGTCGGTGTCGGTGTCGGTGTCGGTGTCGGTGTCGGTGTCGGTGTCGGTGTCGGTGTCGGTGTCGGTGTCGGAGTCGGTGTCGGAGTCGGAGTCGGTGTCGGTGTCGGAGTCGGTGTCGGAGTCGGAGTCGCGACTCCGACGAGCGTCAGGTTGCGAAGCACCGCCGCCGTCCCGCCGGGAGTAGCCGTAAAGCCGAAGGTCGTGCTGGCCCCAGTTGCGAGCGACGCATTCCAGGTCTCACCACGCACGGTGTAGCGACTCCCGGCCCGCGCCGCGACCACTCCATTCCAGATGCTCGAGATGGTGCCGTCGAAGTCGAACGTCACCGTCCACGAGTCCAACGATGCCGTGGAGGTGTTTCGGACCGTGACTTCGCCGTTGAACCCGCTGCCCCAGTCGTTTGTCACCGCAAACGTCACGTTACCAGTGGGTGTGGGTGTGGGTGTGGGTGTGGGTGTGGGTGTGGGTGTGGGTGTGGGTGTGGGTGTGGGTGTCGAGACCGTATTGACAGTCCCGTAATCGTTGAAGACGGCGCTAAAGCTGCCGGCCGCCACGTTCAGCCCCGACGCGGTGCTCGTGGCTTGGCCGAGCGATCCCGGATTATCCCGGGCGATGGACCACATCGAGAGCATGCCGAGCCCCTTGATGCGGGCAAAATCCTCGAGCGCCTGGGCGTCGGCGACGGTGAACACCTCCGTGAGCACGTCATTCACGCCGATCATCGGCGTGACACCGAGCTGATTCCAGCCGAACGCCTGGCCGAACTGACCGCACAACGTCGCGAGCTGCCCGTGGGTCTGCTCCGCCGCAGCGATGGCGTAGCTGCCCATCGTCCGCGCGTTGGGGCCGGTCGTGGGCGCGGCCGACTCGCCGTAGTCCATCGCCATCACATTGACGCCGTCGAGCTTGACCCCGGCCTGCAGGGCGGCGCGAACGACATTCAGACCGTCGGCCGTGAGCCCCGAGGGCAACACCGGCAGCGTGTACCAAATCTCGATGCCGGGCCGAGCGGACTGCAGCAACCGCACCGCTTCGCTGTGCAGGGCGATGACGGTGCGCTCCGCGACCGCCGCCCCCTCGATGTCGAAGTCGAGCCGATTGAGGCGGTAGGTGTCGACGACGCCGACATACGCATCCGCCAGCGCCTGTGCCCCGAGCCCGCGGGCATGGTAGGCCTGGGACAGGCTCGTGCCGGCCGCTCCGCCAAGCGAGATCATCACGTCACCGCCCGAAGCCTGGAAGGCGGCGATCGACTGGTTGATCTCGCGCGCCTGCTCGAAGTCGGCATTCGGCGCGAGCGCCGCGAGGCCCGCCCAAGCCGCCTTGCCATCCGGCGTCGCCTGCATGAACCCGAGCGTGAGGAGCGACGTGCCCCGGGCGCGGGCGATCTCGAGCAGGTTCGGCACCGGCCAGAGCCCCATATCCACGTACGGAGCGAAGTAGGCCTCGCCCCACTTCGCGTCGCCGGCATTGCCCGAGTTGATCCCCCCGGGCTGCAGCGGAGTCGGAGTCGGAGTCGGAGTCGGAGTCGGAGTCGGAGTCGGAGTCGGAGTCGGAGTCGGAGTCGGAGTCGGGGTCGGGGTCGGAGTCGGAGTCGGGGTCGGAGTCGGGGTCGGGGTCGGGGTCGGGGTCGGGGTCGGGGTCGGGGTCGGGGTCGGGGTCGGGGCGGAGGTGGGCGTCACCGAAAGATTCCGCACGACCGCGGCGGCACC
This sequence comes from Planctomycetota bacterium, assembly GCA_046046235.1. Classification (GTDB taxonomy): domain Bacteria; phylum Planctomycetota; class Planctomycetia; order Pirellulales; family UBA1268; genus CAMCQY01. Next base: position 1,742 of record JBJOKF010000189.1, read on the forward strand.
GCCGGGAGACGCCGTGAAGCCGAACGTGGCCGCGGCACCGGCGGCGAGCGTGCCGTTCCAGGTCTCGTTGCGAACCGTATAGCGGCTCCCGGAACGCGCCGCGACCACGCCATTCCAGAGCGTCGCGATCTCGCCGTCGAAGTCGAACGTCGCGGTCCAGCCGGCGTACGCGGCCGCCGTCCCGTTGCGCACCGTGACCTCGCCGGTGAAGCCGCTTCCCCAGTCGCTCACCACACGAAACTCCGCGGCCCCCGGCGTTGATGACGAGGCTGCGAGACTCACCGCGAACAACGCCGGCGGCGGCGGAGCTGCGTCGTTGTTGGCGATCGTGACGGTTGCGCGCGCGTCCGCGATGGTCGCCCGCTTGGCCGCCGACAGCCTGACCTCGAAGGTCTCATCCGGCTCGAACACGCGGTCTCCCTTGACGGCGATCAGCAGCTGCCGGCTGGTCGTGCCGGCGGGAAACGAGACCGTGCCCGTCTTCGCCACGTAATCACTGCCGGCCGAGGCCGTGCCGTCGGCCGTCGCGAACCGCACGCTCACCGCCTTGCCGACCGCCCTGGAAAGCTGGAGTGTGATGGCCGCATTCCGGCTGCCGGCATCCCCCTCGGTCACCGTCACATCGGCGATCGAAATCGACGGCGCAGTCACGGCGAGCATCGACCGCGGCTCGAGCGACTCGGCCGAGACACCCCGGGCCCTTTTCTCGAGAGCCGCCCGAAGCCGGCGACCGAAGCCGCGCCGGAGTTGCCGAGACCGAAAGGGGAGCCAGTTCAGGCTGAACAGTTCGCTGGCATTCATGTGCGTGTTCTCCGCGTCGTGCGTCTGCCCCCAGACGGTGGAATCTGTATGCGGCAGGCCCCGGCGGCGGCGACCGGCCCGACCAGTGGTTCCCCCCGCTCCGCCGTCCCCGGCCGCCGCCAAGGGCAGCACGAACAAGTCCCGCCCCACGTGAATCGCGGGCGCGGCGCGGGTCGGCGGCCGCGCCGTTCATCGACCGTTCACGCACCGTTCAGACTGCGTGCATTTCGCACGGCCGTTTTTTTCACGATCTTGGCCGCTGCCTTGCTGGACACTTGGGATCGTTCGTCACGAGGTCGACTTCACGGCGCGGGGCTCGCATCCCGCCGGTGTGGAAACGTCGCCACGAACGTGGCCCCTCCGCCCGGCGTCGGCACGAGTGTGAGGTCGCCCCCGTGGCTGCGCATGATCTCGCGCGACAGCGACAGGCCCACCCCATGGGAGCGTGCGGCCGCCCCGCCGGCCGGAGCACGGGCGAAGAACCGCTCGAAGACATGGGCGGCGTCCGCCGCGGCCACGCCGTCGCCGTGGTCGACCACCCGCACGCGAAGCTCCTGCGGCCGATGCTCCGCCTCGATGCGAACCTCTCTCCCCGGCGGGCTGTGTCCGACGGCGTTCATCAGCAGGTTCGTGAACACCTGTTGGAGCAGATCGGCCTGCCCCTGCACGACGGCGGAGCCGACGGCGTTGCCGATCCGCACGCCCCCGCCGGCGGCGACCGGCGCCACCTGCTCGACGGCCAGGTCGACCACCGGCTCCAGGTCGACGTCGCGAAGCTGCGCCGCGGCGATCGCCTGCGATTTCGAGTAGGCGAGCAGGGCCTCGCAGAGCGTCTCGATCCGCTGCGCACGACAGCGGATCGACTCGACATGCACCGCCTCGGCCCCGCGCGGCGCACCCGCGTCGGCCGTGCGCCCCAGGATCGCGTCGGACTCGAGGAGGATGCCGTGCACCGGGCCGAGCACCTCATGGGCCAGGTCCGCGTTGAACCGGGCCTGCTTGTCCCGGGACTCCTCGAGCCGGTCGAGCATGGCGTTGATCGTGGCGGCCATGCCGGTGATCTCGGCGTCTGCCGCCGACAGGTCGATCCGCTCGTGGAACCTTCCGCCGCGAATCCGCTCGGCGGTGGCCGTGATGGCGGTCAACGGCCGCAGCAGGTGATCGAGCAGGAGCACGAGGAGGCCCACGAGCAGCGGCGTGACGACGGCGAACGCGACCAGATGGAACCGCGCCACTTCCCGCCGCGCCTCGTGGACCGCGTCGAGCGGGGCGCCGACGACCAGCAACTGATCTCGCTCGACACACGCCGCGAGCCGATACCGGCCGCGATCGTCGGTCCAAATCCTGCCGCTGCGGTCCCGCCATCCCGGCTCCCAGCGGACGTCCGGCGGCAGGTCGGCGGAAGCGAGCAGGCTGCCGTCGCCCGCCCAGACGGAAGCAAACCAAGGAAACGCAGGCTCCGCGAGGCTTTCGTGCGCCGCGACCGGCATCACCAGCCGCAACAGCGACGACGGCTGCCTGTCGGTCGCCAGCCGCAGATCGGGCAAGATGGCATCCGAGAGCTTGAGCGCCGCGGAAGAGACCGCGGCGGACGAGATGCGCCGCTCGGCCTTGAGCGATCCCAGACGGCCCCAGAGTTGGGCGTCGATGTCGCGCTCGAGCAACTCGACGGCGATCCGATACTGCACGTAGCGGCCGGCGATCAGCAGCCCGCCGAGCGCGAGACCAAACCAGGCGACGAGTCGCCAGCGGAGTGACGAAAGGAGGGCGGCGGCCATGCGTCAGCAGTCGATGATGTATCCCTGGCCGCGCCGCGTCGCGATGAGATCACGGCCGAGCTTGCGCCGCAGCCGCAGCACCAGGACATCGACGACGTTGCTCACCTCCGCCTCTCCGTCGCCGGCGCCGGGGTGGATCGCCCGGTCGAGCTCCTCGCGGCTGACGAGACGGCCCCTGCATCTCGCCAGATGGACGAGCAGTTCGAACTCCTTCGCCGTGAGCACGAACTTCTCGCCGTCCCTGCTCGCCGTCTTCGACGCGAAGTCGATCGTCACGTCGCCGATCGTCAGCACATCCGGCACGGTCGTCCGGCGGCGCATCACCGCCCGCGCCCGTGCCACCAACTCGCGCACGCTGAACGGCTTGACCAGGTAGTCGTCCGCGCCGAGGTCGAGCGCCGCCACGCGGTCGTCCTCGCCGCGCTTCGCCGACACGACGATCACGGGCACGTCGTTGCCCGGCCGCAGCCGGGCGAGCATGTGCTCGCCGTCGAGCCGCGGCAGCACCAGGTCGAGCACGACGAGGTCGATCGGCTCGCGTGCGGCAATCTCGAGGCCCACGACGCCGTCGCCGGCCTCGAGCACGCTACAACCCTCGTGCCGCAGGGCCTCCGCCAGCGTGCGGCGGGAGGATTCCGCGTCCTCGACGACGAGCACCCGCAGCGGAAGCGATGGTATCGCAGAAGCCTGAGACTCACTGGACATGGCGGCACTATACCCGGCCGCTGGTTCGCCATGGGCCGCGACCGGCTGCAGTGGGCGAAGAGGGACTCGAACCCCCAACCCCCTCGGTGTAAACGAGGTGCTCTGACCAATTGAGCTATTCGCCCTATCTTTACGTCGAAAAAGCCATCCCTGGCCTTTTTCGACTGAGAGTCGATCGGTGGCAATGCCGAGGATTGCCACGATCGACGGGCATCGCGTCCGGCGATGCCTCCTTTCGACATCCGGCATCAGCCTCCCGCCTTCTGGGGCTCCTGCTTCGGCGGCGGCGCCACCACCCGGATGCCGAGTTCCACAAGCTGCTTCGCGTCGACGCCCCCGGGCGCGCCCGTCATCAGGTCGCTCGCCTTCTGCGTTTTCGGGAAGGCGATCACGTCGCGAATCGAATCGAGCTTGCCGAAGAGCATCACCCACCGGTCGATGCCCAGTGCGATTCCGCCGTGCGGCGGCGCGCCGCTTCGCAGCGCATCGAGCAGGAAGCCGAACCGTTCGCGGGCCAGCTCCGGCGAGATCCCCAGCAGCTTGAACACCTTCTCCTGCGTCGCCCCGTCGTGGATCCGGATCGTGCCGCCGCCAGCCTCCGACCCGTTGATGACGAGGTCGTAGGCCACGGCCCGGCAGCCGGCTGGATCGTTCTCCAGCCGGTCGACGTCCTCGGGCCGCGGCGCGGTGAAGGGATGATGCATCGACGCCCAGCCGCCGCTCTCGGCATCCCGGGCGAACATCGGGAAATCGACCACCCACGAAAAGTGCATCGCCTCGGGATCGTAAAGCCGCAGGTCCGCCCCCAGCTTCTTGCGGAGCATGTGGAGCGACTTGCAGGTGACATCGAAGGAGTCGGCCACGATCAGCACGAGGTCGCCGGGCGTGGCGCCGAGCGTCTCCCGCAGCCGCGTGCCGACCGCGCCGCCCAGGTTCTTCGCGACCGGGCCCGCCCACTCGCCGGAAGGCTCGACCTTCAGCCAGACAAGCCCTTTCGCGCCCCCCTCCAGTGCCACGCCGGTGAGTCCGTCGAGATCTTTCCGCGAGAACCGATCCGCGACGCCCGGCACGCGGATGCCGCGGACGCGGCCCCCCGCCTCGACGGCCCCGCGGAACACCCGAAATTCGCTCTCCGCGGCGATCGCCGTCAGGTCGACGATCTCCAGCCCGTAGCGGAGGTCGGGCGCGTCGTGCCCGAACCGCTCCATCGCTTCGTCCCACGAGAGCCGCGGCAGTGGCAGCGACACGTCGATGCCGAGGATCTCCCGGGCCGTCCTGCGGACGAGCCCTTCGATCACCCCCATCACGTCGTCCGCGTTCACGAACGACATCTCCACGTCGAGCTGCGTGAACTCGGGCTGTCGATCGGCCCGCAGATCCTCGTCGCGGAAGCACCGCGCCACCTGCACGTAGCGGTCGAACCCGGCCATCATCAGCAGCTGCTTGTAGAGCTGCGGCGACTGCGGCAGCGCGAAAAAAGCGCCATGGTCGAGCCGGCTCGGCACGAGGTAGTCGCGGGCCCCTTCCGGCGTGCTGCGGCCGAGCATCGGCGTCTCCACGTCGATGAAGCCGAGTTCGTCGAAATGGTCCCGCATGATCTTCACCATGCGGCTCCGCAGAAAAAGATTTTCCTGCATCTTCGGCCGCCGCAGGTCGAGCCAGCGATGGGCCAGCCGCACCTCCTCGCCGGGCAGTTCGGTCGTGCTCGGCTGGAAGACCGGCGTCTCGGCCTCGTTGAGCACCTCGATCTCCGTGCAGGCCACCTCGACGGCGCCGGTCGCGAGCTTGGGGTTGGCGGTGCCTTCCGGCCGCACGCCCACCCTGCCCCGCACCCGCAGCACCCACTCGGGCCGCGCGGCCCGGGCCGCCTCCAGCACACCGGCGGGGCTGTCGGGCCCCGCGACGACCTGCGTGCGGCCCCAGCGGTCGCGGAGGTCGATGAAGATCACCCCCTTGTGATCGCGGACCCGGTCCACCCAGCCGCAGAGCGCGACCGCCTCGCCCACGTGGTCCACTCGCAGATCACCGCAGGTGTGAGTTCTCAGCACGACATCGTCCTTCTCGTTGCCAGGGTTCGAGCCGGGGTGGCAGTCGGGTTCGCCGCCGTCAGGAAAACGCCGCCATCACCAGCAGGGCCACGGCCAGGAGCATCGCGAGCACGAGCGCCCCGATGGCGGCCCACATGAGGGTCTTCACCATCGCGCCGAGCGACGCGCCCGCGAACAGGATGGCGAGCGACAGGATCACGAACAGCATCGCCAGGGCCAGGGACGACCAGGCGAGGACTCTCTGGATCATGCCCGGGTCACCTCACCGCCCCGGGAATCGCCGGCGCCCCGGCGTTACGGGCTGGCGCCGGCGGCGCCGCCCCGAGCCGGTCGTGGGCGAACTCCAGGTGGAGCTGCTGCCCACCGTCGCCAGGGGGGCCGAGTTCGCGGAACAGCAGACTCGGCTGGATGTCGCGGTTGTGCTGGTACTTCTCGCTCTGATACTCGGTGATCGCGCCGCAGATCTCGTGGAAGAAGATCTGGCAGATCGGCACACCGGGATAGATCTTGACCGGCTGCACGGCGAACATCTCGAGCGTCCAGTAGCCGCAGAAGCCGACGTCACCGAAGCCGGCCGTCACGTGCACGAACAGGCCGAGGCGGCCGATCGAGCTGCGGCCCTCGATCATCGGGACCAGGTTGTGGGTCTCGGTCCGCTCGGCGGTGCGGCCGAGATAGAGCTGGTTGGGGGTGAGCACGAGCCCCTCTTCCGGGATGCGAATCCGCTCGACGCGATTGCTCTTGCGCATGTCGAGCACAACTTCCTCGTAGACGAGCAGTTCGTCGTGCAGCGAGAGGTTGTAGCTGTTGGGGTTGAGCCGGCTTTCGTCGAACGGGTCGATGATGATGTTGCCGCCCAGCTGCCGCCTGATCTCGTTGCCGGAGAGGATCATTGGGGTGCCCTCGCGAGGAGCGAACCGAGCGAACCGAACGAACCGAACGAACCGAATAACAAGAGCCCATGGACGGCCGGGGGGACGCAAGCCCCGCACGGACGCGGATTGTATGCTCTGCCGCCCGGGCTGCCCATGACCGGCCATTTTTCGCGGGCGCTTCGGCTGGAGTCGCGGCGTCACTCGGGCAGGGCTGTCGTTCGCACGCCAACGCGCGGGCAGAGGTCCGCCAGCCGGCAGCGGTCGCACTTCGGCTTCCGCGCCGTGCATACGGCACGGCCGTGCTCGATCAGGCGGTGGCTGAAGCCGATCCAGTGCCGCCGGGGAATCACCTGTACGAGGTCGCGCTCGGCCCGCACGGCGTCGGTGTGCCGCGTCAGCCCCAGGCGACGGGCGATGCGGCCGACGTGGGTGTCGACCACGACGCCCGATGCCAGGCCGAACCCGCTGCCGAGGACGACGTTGGCGGTCTTCCGGCCCACGCCCGGCAGCTTCACGAGCACTTCGAGGGACCGGGGCACTTCCCCGCCGTGCCGCTCCACGAGCGCCGCCGCGCAGCCGCGGATGCTCTTGGCTTTGGCGCGGAAAAAGCCGGTGGAGCGGATCATTTTCTCCACCTCCCCTTGCGAGGCCGCCGCCAGCGCCGCCGGGGAGGGCCAGCGGGCGAAGAGGCCCTTCGTCACGGCGTTGACCCGCTTGTCGGTGCACTGCGCCGAGAGGATCGTGGCGATCACCAACTCGAAGGGCGAGCCGAAGTCGAGCGAGCAATCGGCCTGCGGATAGAGCCGGGCGAGACGCCGGGCCACCGCCGCCCCGCGGACCGCCGCGCTCCCCTTCCCGGCCGGGGTGCTACGATGCTGTGGTGCTGCGGAAGGTCGGCTGGCCCGTGGCATCGTGGCTCCTTCGGTCCGATCCGCGTTGGCCGCGGAGCATCCCATCCGCGTGGGCCGCGGCAGGATGCCGGACGTAGCATACCGTCGGGCGGACCGTGCCGGCCGCCACGGCCCGAAAGGCGTCGGGGAGACATCCCGGAAACATCATGCACACCGACGCACCGGATTACGATCCGCTCTATCTTCAGGGGATCGAGAAGTTCAACGAGTGCGACTACTTCGAGAGCCACGAGCTCTGGGAGGAGCTGTGGACGGAGTATCGGGGCCCGTCCCGCCGCTTCTACCAAGGACTCATCCAGGCCGCGGTGGCCCTCTATCATTTCGGGAACGGCAACATCCGCGGCGCCCGCAAGCTCCACCTGAGCGCCCGTGATTACCTCGCCCCGTATGCCCCCGTTCATCTGGGCCTCGACGTCACCGTCTTTCTGAAGCGGTTCGACACCTGCCTCGCCGAGGTGGCGGCCAGTACCGAGGATTTCCCGACGATCGAACTCGACCCCGAACTGCTTCCCGAGATCCATCTCGACCCGCCCCCCCGCACCGCTTGATCCAAGTTGCCTGCCCCGAGTCGCCTGATCCACGGGCCGCACGATCCGCCTGCAGAGCCGCACGATGTCCGACGAACCTCTCGCCTTCTCGCCGGAGCACTTCTCGGGGCTGGCCCGCGTCTTCCCGCTGCCGAACCTGGTGATGTTTCCACACGTCATGCAGGCGCTCCACATCTTCGAGCCGCGGTACGTCGCGATGTTCGAGGAGGCGATCGCCGACGATCGGCTCATCGCCCTGGGGCTGCTCGCCCCCGGCTGGGAGGAGCACTACGACGCGCGGCCGCCGCTGCAGCCGACCGCCTGCCTGTGCCGGATCGCCACACACCAGCGGACGCCGCAGGGCACGTACAACGTCCTTCTGCTGGGCGTGCGCCGCATTCGGCTGGGCCGCGAGTTGCCACCGACGAAGCCCTTCCGCGTCGTCGAGGCCGGGATTCTCGAGGATCACGAGCCGGACGGCACCGCCGCCGGTGCGGCCGCGACGGTGCAGCAGGAACTGCTGGCGGCCTTCAAGCAGGCCATGCCCAAGATCCCGCAGGCCTACGAACAGCTCGACCAGTTGCTCGGCACCCAGATCACGCTCGGCATGCTCACCGACATCGTCTCCTACACCATCGACCTCGACCTCGACTGCAAACTCCGCCTGCTGGCCGAGTGCGACGTCTTTCGCCGGGCTCGGCTGCTGATGGAGACCGTCACGGCCCGGGCGGCCTCCGGGGGCCGCGGCTTCCCGCCCGAGTTCAGCCTCAACTGACGCGCGGCGGCAGTGGCCGTCGAGACGGCCGCGATCGCGCGAACGGGTCGGTTCGGGCCGCTGTTCCAGCACCACTTCGGGCCGCTCCGCCCGACGCTATGATGGTCGCAGCACCGCGGCGGAGTTCCGCCCGCGTCGCCGCTCCCACCGTCTTCCCTCCGCCCTCCCATGCCCCCCACCGCCGGCGATAGCGGCCCCTCCTGCGATCCCGACATCCCGGCCCCGGTGCCGCGACCGGTCGACCATGCCCGGATCGAGCGGGCGGTGCGCGAGATCCTGGCCGCCGTCGGCGAGGATCCCGATCGCGAGGGCCTGCTCGAGACGCCGGCCCGCGTGGCGCGGATGTACGCCGAGATGTTCTCCGGGCTGCACGACGACCCGAAAATCCACCTCCGCAAAGCCTTCACGGAGAAGTACGACGAGATCGTGCTCGTCCGCGACATCGCCTTCAACAGCGTCTGCGAGCACCACCTGCTCCCCTTCATGGGCCACGCCCACATCGGCTACCTCCCAAACGGCCGCGTCCTGGGGCTCAGCAAACTGGCCCGACTCGTGGAGGCGATCTCGCACCGGCCGCAGGTGCAGGAGCGGATGACGGAGCAGATCGCCGACCTCCTCGTGCACGACCTCGGCGCGAAGGGCGTGGCGGTCGTCGTCGAGGCCTCGCATACCTGCATGACGATCCGCGGCGTGCGGAAGCCCGGGAGCGTCTGCGTGACGTCGGCGATGAAGGGCCTCTTTCGGTCCAACATCTCGAGCCGTGCGGAGGTCCTGTCGCTCATCTACGGGGGCCGCCCGCGATGACTCCTGCGCCGGCCGCGGGGGTTCCGCACGAGGCGGTCGCCACGAGGCGCTCGACATGAGGCTGTTGGTCGACTTCCTGTGCCGCTTCGGCTGGGGGCTGTCGGCGGCGCTCGCGATCACGCCGGCGGCGCTCGTGCCGTCGGGCTTCTTCCGCGTCAACATGCTCGTCGTGCTCGGCCTGGCGACGTTCGCGGCGCTCGTCGCCGGCTCCACGCTGTCCGGCGGCGCCTGGCTGTGGCCCGCGGCCGCGGCGGTCGTGGCCTGGATGGCGAGCATCGCCTGGTACGCGGAGCGGTCGCGGGCGGGCGTCTTCCTCTGCGGCACCGCCGCGGCGCTTCTGGCGGTCGCCACGGTCTCGGTGCAGGAACCGGGGCCTGCTGGCGGGACGGTCGGCGCGGGGGCCGCCGCGCTGCTCTCGGGCCTGGTCACGGGCCTCACGGTGCACGCGATGCTCCTCGGCCACTGGTACCTGAACGCCCCCGGCATGCGGGTCGACGTGCTCCGCAGAATGATCGACGCGACGCTCGTCGTCTGGGCGGTGCAACTGGCGGCCGCGCTCGCCCAGGCCGCGTTCGCGGGGGGCGTCTTCCCGCCGGGCACCGCCGGCCCGACATCCCTGGCGCTCGTTTCGCTGCGGTGGCTCGGCGGCTTGGTGGGACTGCCGGTGCTCCTGGTCTTGAGCCGCAAGACGCTCGACATCCCCAACACGCAGAGCGCCACGGGTATCCTGTATGTCGCCTGCCTCGCGGCCATCCTCGGCGAACTGACCGCCCAGTTGGTCGCCGCCGCGGCCTGAGGCGGGCCCCTTCGCGAGCATCTCCCCCATGCGCGTCACCTACGCCTGCCCCGCCTGCCACGCCACGACAGCGGTCGATGCGATCGAGAATCGCCCGGCTCTCGTCTGCTCCGCCTGTAACGCCGAGCTGCCTGTTCCCCAGGGCGCCGTGATCCGCGCGGATTCGCCGACGCAGCCACCCCGTCTCGCTCGGTGCCTGGTCTGCCCGAGCCTCGAGCTGTTCGTGCGGAAGGATTTCCCGCAGCGGGTCGGCGTCGGGATCGTCGTGGCCGGTCTCGCGGCCAGTTGCGTGGCCTGGGCCAATCGGGAGCTCGTGCTCACCTTCGGCATCCTCTTCGGCACCGCCCTGCTCGACGTGGTGCTCTACTTCCTGATGCCCGACTGCCTCACCTGCTATCGCTGCGCCGCCCGGTACACCGGCCCCGGCATCACCACCCAGGCCGGAGGCCAGCCCTTCTCCGGCTTCGACCTGGAGACCCACGAGAAGCACCGCCAGCTCGTCGCCCGCACCCGACAGCTCGCCCCCCGCACCGATGCCCAAGGCTGATCCCTCCACCGCCGCCGGAGGCTCCTCGAGCACCGCGCTCAGCGTCGGCCTGTTCGCCGGCATGGCGGAGGCCGCCGGCCGGCGGCAGGTCGAGATCGTCTGGAACGGCGGCACCGTGGCCGAGCTCAAGTCGCGGCTGGCCGCCGAGCTGCCCGCGATCGCGCCGCTGCTGGCGCGGAGTGCCGTGGCCGTCGGATCGGCCTACGCGCCGGACGACGCGCCGGTGCCGCCGGGCGCGGCGGTCGCGATCATTCCACCGGTGAGCGGAGGCTAGCATGGCCCGCAGTGCGACGGCCGTCACGCGTTCCAACGAGCCACTGCTCGTGCGACAGCCGATCGCCAGCGACCGGCTGCTCGCCAGCGTGGCCGACGCGGCCGCGGGCGCGAACGTGCTCTTCACCGGCACGACCCGCGGACGCACCGGCGGGCAGGTCACCGAGCGGCTCTTCTACGAGGCGCACGAGCCATTGGCGGCGGCCCGGCTGACCGCCCTCGCCGCCGAGGCGCAGGCCCGCTTCGGCCTGTCGGCATGCGCCGTGCAGCACCGCCTCGGCCCGGTTCCCGTGGGCGAGACGAGCGTGGCGGTCGCCGTCAGCGCCCCGCACAGGCCCGAGGCCTTCGCCGCCGCCGAGTGGCTCATGGAGCGGATCAAGGCCGAGGTGCCGATCTGGAAGTGCGACGAGCGGCCCGACGGCACGCGGGCCTGGGTGCATCCCGAAGCGACTCCCGGCTGCCAGCCCGACGCGACGGGAGGCGGGCCATCATGAGGACCGACCAGAGGGGCGACCACACCGCGGCCGGCCGGCCGCGGCTCGTCGACGGCTTCGGCCGAGTGCACACCGACCTGCGGATCAGCGTGACCGACCGCTGCAACCTTCGCTGCACCTACTGCATGCCGCTCGACGTCGCCTTCAAGCCTCGCGAGGAGCTGCTCGACTACGAAGAGATCGCGCGGGTGGCGCGGGTGGCGGCCGCCTGCGGCATCCGCTCCGTGCGACTCACCGGCGGCGAGCCGCTGGTGCGCCGCAACCTCGACCGGCTCGTCGGCCTTCTGGCCGCCGTGCCCGGGCTCGACGACCTCTCGCTGACGACCAACGGCCTCCTGCTCGAGGAGCAGGCCGCCGGGCTCCGTGCCGCGGGCTTGAAGCGACTCAACGTCAGCCTCGACGCTTTGCGGGAAGAGAGCTTCCTGCAGATCGCCCGCCGGCCCGGGCTCGACCGCGTGCTCGCGGGCCTCGCCGCGGCGAAGGCGGCGGGCTTCACGGCGATCCGTATCAACGCCGTCTCGATCCGCGGGCTCACCGAGGCGGAGATCGTGCCGCTGGCCGCGTTCTGCCGCCGCGAGGGCTTTCAGTTGCGGTTCATCGAGTTCATGCCGCTCGACGCCGAGGATGCCTGGTCGCGCGGGCAGGTGCTCTCGGGTCGCGAGGTGCGGGAGATCCTCGCGCGGCAGTTCGGCCCGCTCGATCCCGTGCCGCCGGCCGATCCCGGGCAGCCGGCCGTCGACTATTTCTATCGCACCACTCCCGCTGCGCCAGGCGTCGGCTTCATCGACCCGGTCACGCAGCCCTTCTGCGACCGTTGCGACCGGCTGCGGCTCACGGCCGACGGCCAGTTCCGCAACTGCCTCTTCTCTATCGCCGAGTGGGACGTGCGGCGGGTGCTCCGGGACGGCGGCGACGACGACGCGATCGCGCGGCTGCTCGCGGCGTGCGTCGCGGCGAAGCGGGCGGCCCACGGCATCGGCACGCCCGCCTTCGAGCGGCCCGAGCGGGCGATGTACCAGATCGGAGGCTGACATGGAGCCCGCCGCGACAGAGCGCCGTTACCTCGACAACGCCGCCACGTCATGGCCCAAGCCGCCCGAGGTGTGGGCCGCCTGGGAGCATGCGGGCAGGTCGATCGGCGCGGCCGCCGGTCGGGCCGCCTACCGCGAGGCGCTCGCCGCCGACGCGATCCGCGACCGCTGCCGGCGGGCCGCCGCCCGCCTGCTCGGCGGCGCCGACCCGGCCCGCGTCGCACTCTGCTCGGGCGCGACGCTCGCCCTCAACATGGCGATCCACGGCCTCCTCGAGCCCGGCGACCACGTGATCGCCACCGCCGCCGACCACAACGCCACGCTCCGGCCGCTCCACTGGCTCGCCGCGCGTGGCCGCATCGGGCTCACGATCGTGCCCTGCGACGGGCGGGGCGTCGTCGATCCCGGCAGCATCGCGGCCGCCTGGCGGCCCGCCACGCGGCTGGTGACCTGTTCGCATGCGTCCAACGTCACCGGGGCCGTCCAAGACACCACGGGTATCGCCACGATCGCGCACGACCGCGGCGGGCTCTTCCTGCTCGACGCCGCCCAGTCGCTCGGCCAGATCCCCGGCACGGACCTCACACGCCATGCCGACATCGTCGTCGCCCCGGCGCACAAGTGGCTCCTGGGGCCGACCGGGGCGGCCATGCTCTGGGGGCGGGCGGGCGTCGACCTCGTCCCGCTCGTGCAGGGCGGCACCGGCTCGGCGAGCGACAGCCTCGACATGCCCGCGTCATTCGTCGACGGGCTGGAAGTCGGCACTCCCGACGTGCCCGCCCTCGCGGGATTCGCCGCCGCGCTCGAGTGGCTCGAGGCGCGGTCGATCGCCACGGTCGGCCGGGCATGCGGGGTCCTGGCGGCCGACCTCGCGGCCGGGCTCGCGGCGGTCGACGGCGTGCGGGTCGTGGCGGCCGCGCTGCATGCGTCGCGCGATCACGGGGAGGCCGCGGCCGTCGCGCCGATTGTGAGCTTCACGGTCGAGGGCTATGATCCCGCCGAGGTCGCGGCCCTGCTCGAGCAACTGGCTGGAGTGCAGGTGCGGTCGGGCTTCCACTGTGCCGCGGCCATCCACGATTGTGTCGGGACGCGGCGCGGAGGCACGGTGCGGGCGAGCGTCGGTCCGTTCAACACGGCCGCCGACATCGAGGCCCTCGTCGCGGCGGTGGGGCGGTTGGCGGGCACATGACGGGCGAACGACAGGCACGTGAGGTGATCTTCATGGCGGGAATCCCCAAGGACGTCTGGTATGCCGGGGGCTTGCGGTTTCGGTGCACGCAGTGCGGCGACTGCTGCTCGGGCGCCGAGGGCTACGTCTGGGTCAACCAGGAGGAGATCGACGCGATGGCGGCCCGGCTGGGCATGGCATCGCCCGACTTCGAATCGAAGTACGTGAAGCGGGTGGGCGTGCGGCGGTCGCTGAAGGAACGACCGGGCGGCGACTGCGTGCTGCTCGACGAGAAAACCCGCCACTGCACCGCCTACGAGGAGCGGCCCCGGCAGTGCCGCACCTGGCCGTTCTGGGACTCGAACCTGCGTTCACCGGAGGCCTGGGCGGAAGCCGCTGAGGCCTGCCCCGGCTGCAACAAGGGCGACATCGTGCCGCTCGAAAAGATCGTCGAGCAGGCGTCCAAGATCCGGATCTGAAATCACGCGAACGCGCGGCCGCTGCTTCACGAAACGCCTCGCATCCTGCTCGCGTTTCTTGGCCGGCCTCCGCCGGCTGGTGCTTGCGCGTCGCATCCATGCGACGCCGTCTCGGGGCGGCGCTGCAGGCATCTTGATGCACGGCAAGGCTCGGCATCCTGCCGATCTTGCCTTGGCCGGCCTCCGCCGGCTGGTGCTTACCCGGCCGCTGCTTCACGAAACGCCTCGCATCCTGCTCGCGTTTCTTGGCCGGCCTCCGCCGGCTGGTGCTTACCCGGCCCTCCCGGCCTGGCGCTCCGGCTCTGGCTCTGGTTCCGGGCTGTCGTGGCGACAAGTTTTCAACTTGTCGAATCCGGGGTGCTGCACGACAAGTTAAAAACTTGTCGCCACGGGCAGGCACATCGCTTGCCATCCTTTGCGATCGCACGACGAGGGGCCGCCCATGCCCCGAGAGCCGGCGTATGATGACGAGCGCAGGCAGGATGCCGAAGCGAAGTCAGCATCCGAGAGAGCGACGGGCAGGATGCCCGACGCGAACGTCCGGCGACGGGGCGTGGGCAGCCCCGGCCGCAGCTCAGAGAATACCGCCGTGCGTGCGGTAGAGCGTCATGTGCGACGGCTGATCGAGAAACCAGATCCGCTCCCATTCATCAGTGATCTGCCGCAGGTCTTCCGACGTGTAGATGAGCTGCTCGGCCCGGCGCACCGGATCGCCCGAATACATCGGGATCAGACAGCCCGTGCTGGTCACGAGCGCGGCGGCGGCGAGCAGCATGCACGCCAACTTGATCGAAATCCCGCAACCGGTGTGGATGGCCTTCATGACCTGATCTCCTGGGGCGAGTCCCCGCGACAGCCCCGGCCGCGGATCACAGATCCGCAGGCCAGAACGTCCAGACGGTCGCCCGATCGCGCTTTTCCGGGCGGAGCAATAGCCGACGGCAATCCATTGCCGCGACGTCGATTTTCACACGCGTTCGAAACCAAACGCTCCAAACGCCCCAGCTTCCCAGCTACGTCGACGTGGGCGGCTGAGTTACCGGCGGCGGCTGTGGCGGAACTGGCTCGGCCTCCCCGGCAGGCTGGGCGAGTCTCGCAGCTTCGGCCTGATCGCGGAGCCTGACGCGGGCCTCCATCTCCTTGCCCGGCTTGAACGTGACCACGCTTTTCGCCTCGACGGGCACCCGCTCTCCCGTCCGGGGATTGCGGGCCATGCGGGCCTCGCGGCGCTTGATCTGAAAGACGCCGAAGTTCCGCAGTTCGACCCGCTCCTCGCGGACCAGGGCCTCGATAAGGGCGTCGAACGTCTTCTGCACCAGTTCCTTCGTCCGGAGCTGAGGCAGGCCGATCTCGTCGGCGATCGTTCGCACGATGTCTTTCTTGGTCACGACACAGGCGCTCCGCACGGGATGTGCGACTCGCCGGAAGTCTATGACTGACAAGTAGTAGTGTCAACGAACCACCTCGTCCGACCGCACTGAGCCGGCCGGAAACGGCCTGCTCCTTCGGTACTGGTATCGACGATTCAACCGGCAAACTTGACGCAATCTGCATTTTCGGCAGCGGCTCCAAAGCGCCGCCGCCGCCGCCGGTTCGCTGACTCTTGGGGCAGCGGGAAAACCCACTACATTGAGCCTCTCGGACCCGACCACGGCGGGCCCACCCGGGGCTGCCTCATCTGGCGGGTCGCCACCGGACAGTTCGCGTCTCCTCGCCAGCCTGCCATGACCATGCCCGCCGCCCCGCCCTCCCCGTCGCCGCCCGCTGCTGCGGCGACGCTCGGCGTGGCGCTCGGCCGGCTGCGGCTGCCAAACCCGATCATGGTCGCGTCGGGCACGTTCGGCTACGGCCGGGAGATCACCGGCTTCGTCGAACTCGCCCGGCTCGGCGGCATCGTGCCGAAGACGATCACGCCGCTGCCCCGGCAGGGCAACGCGCCGTGGCGGACCGTGGAGGTGGCCGCGGGGTTGCTCAACTCGATCGGCCTCGACAACGACGGCATCGAGTCGTTCCTGGCCCACCAGCTGCCCTTCCTGCTCGCCAGCGGTGCGCCGGTGATCGTGAGTATCGCGGGCGGGTCGCGGGACGAATTCGTGACGCTCGCGTCGCGGCTCGACGGCGTCGCGGGCATCGCCGCGCTCGAACTCAACATCTCCTGCCCCAACGTCAGCCATGGCGTCGACATGGGCACCGACCCGGTCGCATGCCGGGGCGTCGTGGAGGGCGTTCGCGGGGCGACGAAGCTGCCGGTGCTCGCCAAGCTCACGCCCAACGTCACGAGCATCGTGGAGATCGCGAAGGCGGCACGCGACGGCGGCGCCGACGCCGTCACGCTCATCAACACCTGCCAGGGCATGGCGGTCGATTGGCGCAGGCGCAGGCCGCTGCTCGGCAACGTCGTGGGGGGATTGAGCGGCCCGGCGATCAAGCCGATCGCGCTCCGCTGCGTGCACCAGGTGCGGCAGGCTGTCGACATCCCGATCGTCGGCGTGGGCGGGATCATGACGCTCGACGACTGCATGGAGTTTTTCGTCACGGGTGCCTCGGCCGTGCAGATCGGCACGGCCAGTTTCGCGGAGCCGGTCGTCTCCACGCGGCTGCTCGACGCCCTGCCCGCCGCGCTCGCGGAACTCGGCGCGACCTCGATGGCGGACGTGATCGGCACGCTCGCCCTGCCCCGGCCGGCAGCCTGCGGCCCCGCTCCTTCCCCGGGAACCGCTTCGCATGGCCGCTGACCCCGCCGCCCCGCCCGCGCCTCCGCTTCCGACGCGGGCACTCTCCGGCATCCAGCCGACGGGCCGCTTCCACTGGGGCAACTATTTCGGCGCGATCCGCCAATACATCGACCTGCAGCCGGCCGTGCGCGGCGGGAGCGACGAGGCCTACTACTTCATCGCCGACCTGCACGCCCTCACCACCATCCGGGAGCCCGACCGGCTGCGGCAGCTCGTGCACGACGCCGCGGTCGATCTCGTGGCCCTGGGCCTCGATCCGGAGCGGGCCACGCTCTTCGTGCAGTCGGACGTGCCGGAGGTGACGGAGCTCTCCTGGCTCTTGATGACGGTCACACCGATGGGCCTCCTCGAGCGGTGCCATGCCTACAAGGACAAGAAGTCCCGCGGCCTGCCGGCCGACGCCGGCCTCTTCACCTACCCCGTGCTCATGAGCGCCGACATCCTCGCCTACGACGCGACGGTGGTGCCGGTCGGCGAGGATCAGGTGCAGCACATCGAGGTCTGCCGCGACCTCGCGGGCACGTTCAACCACCTCTACGGCGAGGTCTTCACGCTGCCCAAGCCGCGGCTGGTGGAAGGCGGGGCCCGGGTGCCGGGCACCGACGGCCAGAAGATGAGCAAGAGCTACGACAACACGCTCGAGGTCTTCGAGGAGCCCGCCGCGCAGAAGAAGAAGATCATGCGGATCACGACCGACTCGCGGCCCATGGAAGACGCCAAGGATCCGGCCACCGACCATCTCTTCGCCCTCTACGCGCTCGTGGCCCCGGAGGCCGACCGCGACCGCATGGCCGACCTCTACCGCCGCGGCGGCTTCGGCTACGGCGAGGTGAAGAAAGCCCTCGCGGAGGCGGCGGCCCAGTTCTTCGCCGAGGCGCGGGCGCGGCGGGCCGCGTTCGAGGCCGATCCGGGCCGCATCGAGGCGATTCTCGCGGCCGGTGCCGAGCGGGCGCGGGCCCGGGCCCGCGCCGTGCTCGACCGGGCCCGGCAGGCCTGCGGCCTCTCCCGCGGCATCCCCGCGCAGCCGGCCGCCATGCGGGGGAGAAAGTCATGAACGTCCTCGGCGTCGGCACCGACATCACCGAATGCCTGCGGATCGCGCAGATGATCGACCGCCACGGCGAGCTGTTCGTGGAGCGGGTCTACACGCCGCTCGAGATCGAATACTGCCGCAGCCGGCGGATGGCCACGCAGCACTTCGCGGGCCGTTGGGCGGCGAAGGAGGCGGTGCTCAAGGCGCTCGGCACCGGCTGGCGAAGGGGCATCAGCTGGCGGGATATCGAGGTCCGCAACGGCCCCGGCGGCCGGCCGCAGGCCTTTCTGAAGGGTGGCACGCAGGAGATCGCCGAGAAGATGGGGATCCACTGCATCCTCGTCAGCATCTCCCACTGCCGGTCGCACGCGACGGCCTTCGCCGTGGCGCTCGACGAGACCCCGACGACGTTCACCGGCGACCCGCCCTGGCTGTGAGTGCGGCTGGCGGAGCGTGCGGCCCGCCGGCTCAGGCCGACTTCACGGCGTCGAAGAGGGGCAGCTCCGCGATGCCGCCCTCCATCTGGAGCGACGAGAGCGGCATGCCCTCGAGGACCGGCGTGACGCCGTCGCGACGCGTCAGCTTGAGCGTCGTCTGACCGGCCATGTGGGCCGTCAGCTCCCGCTCGAGCTCCTTCTGCCGCGGCTCCGGCAGCTTCGTGAAGGCTTCCCGGCCACGGCACTTGGGGAACGCGCGGCAGCCGAGCCACGGCCCCCGCTTGCCGCCGCGGAGGTTCATCATGTCGCCGCACTTCGGACAGGCGATGTCGGTGACCAGGGGCGGCGGCGCGGGAAACTTGATGCTGCCCTTGCGGTCGAGGTTCAAGATGAACGGCGGCGGTTCGACAGGGGCGTCCTTCGCCGCCTTGCCTCGCGGCTTCACCGGCCGCGGCCGATCCTCGACGAGGAAGTCACCGAACCGGCCCGTCCGCTTCACCATCGGCATGCCAGCCGGTGAGAGCAGGTCGATCTGCTCGGGGAGCAGC
The DNA here is from genome assembly GCA_046046235.1 of Planctomycetota bacterium. Taxonomy (GTDB): domain Bacteria; phylum Planctomycetota; class Planctomycetia; order Pirellulales; family UBA1268; genus CAMCQY01. The sequence continues at coordinate 20,507 of JBJOKF010000189.1, forward strand.
GGCCGCCGCTGCCGGTCGACCGGCATCGCGAAGCTGCAGGCCGGCACCTCCTTCGGCTTGGCGGGCTTCCGCTTGCCCTTGGTCGTTTTCGGCGCGGGCGGCTCGACGAGAACCTTCTCGTTGTAGCCGCTGCACGACAAAAACTCCCCCTTGCCGCCGAGCCGGTATTCGAGCCGCCGCCCGCATTCCGGGCAGGCGTAGGGGGAAGGATCGGACTTCGCCTTCTCGTGGGGCTCGTGCATCGCGCCCTCGAGCTTGGGCACGAGCTCGCCGTGGAACTCGTGCAGCATGTCGGTCCAGCGCTTCGTGCCCTGGGCCACCTGATCGAGCTCCCGCTCGATCTCCCGCGTGTAGCCGATCTCGATGAACTGGTCGCGGAAGCCGCGTTTGAGAAACTCCGTCACCGCCTCGCCGATGGCCGTCGCATGGAAGCGGCGGTCCTGCTGCACGACATAGCCGCGGTTCTCGATGACATTGATGATGCTGGCATAGGTCGAGGGCCGACCGATCCCCTCCTCCTCCATCTTCTTGACGAGCGTGGCCTCCGTATACCGCGGCGGCGGCGCCTGGAACTTCTGCCGCGGCTCGATGTCGAAGGGCGCCAGCTGCGCCCCCTTCTGGAAGTCGGGCAGCACCTGTTCGCCGTCGTCCTTGGGGGCGCCGGAGATGCGATAGAACCCGTCGAACCGGAGCACGCGGCCGCTGGCCTTGAAGACGGCCCCGGTGTCGCGGTCGCTCCGCCGCAGCCGGGCGGAAGTGGAATCCCATTCGGCCTCGGTCGCCTGGCAGGCCAGGAACGACTGCCAGATGAGCCGGTAAACCTTCATCTGCTCGTCGGTGAGCGCCCCGGCGATCTGGTCGGGCTCGCGGAAGGCGTCGGTCGGCCGGATCGCCTCGTGGGCCTCTTGCGCGCTCTCGTTGCTGCTGGCAAAGACACGCGGCTTGTCCGGGAGATAGGCCGGTCCCAGCCGTTGCTCGAGATACCGCCGGGCCATGTCCACGGCCTCGCGGGAGAGGTTCGTCGAGTCGGTGCGCATGTAGGTGATGAGGCCGACGCGGCCCTCGCCCGGCAGGTCGATGCCTTCATAGAGCTGCTGGGCGATCCGCATCGTGCGGTCGGTCGACATGCCGAGCCGGCTGCTGGCGGCCTGCTGGAGCGTGCTCGTGATCAGCG
>JBJOKF010000213.1:0-4961 GCA_046046235.1 Planctomycetota bacterium
CGGCGGGGTGGAAGAACTCGGTGTCGATCGAGTTGTGCACGACGAGGGGACGATGCTCTGGCCCCAGCAGGCGGGCCACGGTGTCGCTCGTGTACTGACTCACCGCCACCAGGCGATCACACTGCCGCAGGCTCTCCGCATACTCGGCGCCGAAGCGGCCCCAGACCTCGTGGCCGTGCAGCCAGGCGACGACGGGCGGCCGGCGGCCGGCCCCGGAGGTCGCTCGCCAGAGCAACGGCAGCGTGTGGCAGTGGCAGGCGATGATCGCGTCGGCCCAGGCGGCCAGGCGCCGCAGTCGCCCCTTGGGATAGAAGGCCGGGCTGCGGGCGGCGATCGCCCGCCAGAGCCGCGACTGCGGCATGAGCCCCACGACAGCGTAGCCGTCGCGTTGGAAGTCGGCGCGGCCGTGCACCGCGGCGCAGCGAACCTCGTGCCCCTGCTCGGCAAGGATCCGCGCGATGTTGGCCGACACGATCTCCAGGCCGCCGATCGTGTCGAACCGGTAGCCCGTCAGCAGCAGCCTCATCGCCCGCCTCCCGCGGCCGCCTGGCCGCCGCGGAGCCGCCGCTTGAGCGCCGACAGCCGGCGCTCGGCGTCGGCTGCCGGCATGCCCATCGACGCCAGAAAGACAGCCACTTCGGCGAGGCGATGCGGCCGGGCGTGGACGAGCGTGGGCAGCCAGGCCCGCCAGGCCTCGAGCCGCCGCCCCTCGCGCAACAGATGCCGGGCGTAGCCCGCCCGTTCCCTGGCGATCCGGCGGTCGAGCCGCAGCTCCCGCGGGAGCCGGTCGCCGAAGTCCTCGGCGAGCATCTCGAGCGCCTTGAGCATGCCGCGGGCATGGCGGCTGCCCGGCATCCGCGGGCCGGCGTACTCCCGATAGCGTGCGAGCGGCGCGCCGCCGGCGCACTCGAAGCGGCCGCCGAGCGCGGCGACCTTGAGATAGAAGTGGTAGTCCTCGCCGAAGTCGAGCCGCGGGGAAAACCCGCCCGCCCGCTCGAACCACTCCCACCGGACGAGCGTCATGATCGGGATCAGGAACGGCGTCTCGATCTGCGTCCGGAGGAGATCGCCGCCCGCGTCGAAGAAGGGACGCCGGGGCGCGGCGGCGGCGGGATCGTCGACGAACTGGAGCACCGGGCCGTAGGCGATCGCCGCCTCCGGGTGCTTCTCCAGGCAGGCGGCGAGCCGTGCGATCGCCCCCGGCTCCATGAGATCGTCGGAGTCGAAGAAGTAGAGATAGTCGCCTTCGGCCAGACGGGCGCCGTTGTTGCGGGCCGCGGAGCGGCGCTCGTTCGGCTGCTCGACCACCCGCGCGGCCGGCGCGTGCCGCCGGGCGACGGCGGCGGTGCCGTCGGTGGAGCCGTCGTCGACGACGACAACCTCGAACGGCCAGCCCTCCTGGCTCGTGATCGAATCGAGCGTGGCGCCGATCGTCGCCGCGCGGTTGTAGGCGGGAATGACCACGCTCACGAGCGGCCGGTTCGCGGGTTGTGTCGTGGGCATCACGACCTGCCTGCGCCGCGGTCCGCGGAAGCCGCCGCCCCGGCGGCCAGAAACGCCCGCGCCCGTTCCTCGCCGCGGCGCTTCGCCCGGCGAAACTCCCGCTGCACCCGCGATTGCGCGAGCACCCGGCCATACTCGAGCATCTCGCTTCCCAGCCGGCGTGTCTGTCCCGACAGGGCGAGCGCCGCCAGCCGCCCCGGCGGCGCCAAGGGCCGCACGACGTGGCCCTCGTGGCCGTGCAGGTGCCAGAGCACGATCCGCGAGAAGGCCAGGCCTTCGGCGAGCCGCAGCAGATAGTCCTTCTGCACGCGCCCCCGCGGGATGAGGTGCGTCAGCCGCAGTTCGGTGAACACGCCCCGGCCCCAGCCCGACTCGCAGGCGACCCAGGAAAACTCGTCGTCTCCGCAGGAGCTGAGGCTGTCACCCTTCCTGTCGAGCGATCCTTTCAGCGGCTGCGCGCCGGTCGCGGCCGCCACCGCCTCGGCGACCTGCCGGGTGACGGCCAGGCCGGCGCCCCAGGGCGTGAAGGGATCATGGGGATCGTTCGACCAGCGCGACACAGCGGCCGATCGCAGGGCGAGCATCGACATGAAGGGCCGCAGCTGGACCGCCGGCTCCTCCTCATATTCCGGCTCGATGACCGCGGCGCCGAAGCAGCCGAGCATCGGCAGCCGGCGGTGGATCGCGACGGCCTGCTCGAGGTAGTCCGGAGCCAGCACGTTGTCGTCGTCGACGAAGAGCAGCAGTCCGGCCCGCCCCGAGGAGATGCCGCAGAGCCGGGCGTGCGTGAGCCCGAGCGCGGGCTCACGCACGATCCGCCCGCGCGGGTGCCAGGCGACGACGGCCTCGACGACCGGATCCGGGCTCGAGTTGTCGACGACGATCAGTTCCCAGGCCTCGACCGGCAGCGTCTGACAACGCAGGCCGTCGATCGTCCGCGCGAGCACCTCGCCCCGCGGAGCGTGCGTGCAGATGACGACCGACACCGCCGGGCTCATCGGGTGGCCTCCCGGGCCGATCGTCGCATGACCGTCGGCCGGATCGCCGTGGTCAGCTCGTGACTGCGGCCCAGCACGAAGCCCCGGCCGCGGATCGCCCGTCCGAAGGCTTCGCCGGCCGGTCCGAACGGGGTGCCTTCGTGCAGTTCGATCGCGATGGCGTCGGTCCGGTCGAGCCAGTCGGAGGCGTCCGCGTCGAAGACCGCCGCCTCCGCCCCTTCGATGTCCATCTTCAGGATCGCGATGCGGTCGCGGCCCGATCGGGCGAGCAGATCGCCGACCGTGACGGCCGGCAGGGAGCCGTGTGTGTCGGCCGCACACTCGCGGACCTGCTGCGACCACTCGGCGTGCGCGAAGGTGCCGGGATCGTGGCAGACGAGATGCGCGGGCCGGCACCAGACCCCGGCGCGGACGACGTCGACCCGATCTCTCTTCGGCCGCACGTTCCGCTCGAGCACGGCGAGGTTGTCGGCGTCGGGCTCGACCGCGATCACGCGGGCCCGGGGAAACAGCCGCAGCAGGCAGACCGTCGCCAGGCCGACGTTGGCCCCGCAGTCGAGGATGAGCCCGCCTTCGCCCACCGGCTCGAGTGCCAAAGCCCAATCGTGCTCGCGGTCGATGAACATCTGCCGAAAGACGGCCAGGTCCGAAGTGCCGTACCGCCCCTCCACCCCGCCCGGCCAGCCCCGGAGCCGAATCCGCCACATGCCCCGCCGGTCGGGATCTCGCCCGGCCCGGCGGCGCACGACGAGATAATCGCACAGCCCCCGCGCACCGATCGCCCCGGGCTTGAAGCCGTGGTCGAGAACGAACCGCACGCACCGCTTCAGCGGCAGCGGCACATGTCTCCGCAGCCACGCGAGCGACCGCTCCCGGAAACCGACGGCACTCACGGCGACGGTGCCTCCGGGCCGCCGGCGCCCGTTTCCACCACCTCGTGCGACCGGATCGTGGACCGCGGCACGACATGACCATGGTCGATCGTGTGGGGCACCGTGCGGCCCGGCGTCGGCGACCGATCGACCTGGAACTCCACGCACTCCTTCGCCAGGTCGAGCGTCTGCGAATAGTGGGAGCCCACCCACATCGTCACCAGATAGCTTCCGGGAATCAGCGGCGGCAGGTCGATCTCCACCCGGAGACGATGCCGCCCGCGGACGGCGCGCAGGAAGCCCTCCTGCGTGGGCAGGGCCTGCATGATGCAGATGCCGCTCGCCGCGACGATGTCATAGGCCACGAATGCGTCACGGTGGTCGCCGGCGTCGGCGAGCACCGCATCCACCACGAGCCGGTGCCCCGGCGGCGCGTCCTCGAGGGCCGCGGAGACCTCGGCGATGAAGAGCGGCGCCCCGGCCTGATTGTCCCGCCGCACCGTCGCCGCGGTGCCCGCTCCCGACCGCTGGTACGCCGCGACCACCTCCTCGACCGCGCCGGCCACCGCCAGCCGGCCCCGCTCGAGCAGGAGCCCGCGGGTGCACAGCGACGAGACGGCGAGCATGTTGTGGCTGACGAAGAGCACCGTGCGGCCGTGGTCGGCGACCGTGCGCATGCGGGCCAGGCACTTGGCCTGAAACTGCGCGTCGCCCACGGCGAGCACCTCGTCCACGACCAGGATCTCGGGGTCGAGGTGGGCGGCGACCGCGAACGCCAGCCGCGTGTACATGCCGCTCGAGTAGTGCTTCACCGGCGTGTCGAGGAAGCGGTCCACCTCGGCGAAGGCGACGATCTCGTCGAACCGCCGGCTGATCTCGGCCCGGCTCATGCCGAGGATGGCGCCATTGAGGAAGATGTTTTCCCGCCCGGTGAGTTCGGGATGAAACCCGGTGCCCACCTCCAGCAGGCTCGCGACGCGGCCGCGCAGGCGGACTCGGCCGGTCGTCGGCTCGGTGATCCGGGAGAGAATCTTCAGGAGCGTCGACTTGCCGGCGCCGTTGCGGCCGATGATGCCCACGACCGCGCCCTGCGCGACGTCGAAGCTCACGTCCTCGAGCGCCCAGAAATCCTCCACGGACGCGTCATCCGCTCCGGCGCGCCGAGTCCCGGAGAGAAGCCGCCTCGCTCCTTGGGCGAGCGCGTCGCGAAAGGTCGTATACGGCGGCCGGCTCTGATGCCGGAGCCGATACCGCTTGCCGAGCCCCTCGACGCTGATGATGGGTGCGGTCATGGCCTAGACGACGTCCGCGAAGCCCTTCTCCATCGCGCGAAAGAAGCGGATCCCGTACCAGAGCAGCGCCGCGCTCACGGCGATCGAGACCGCGAGCGCCGACACGTGCAGCGTGGGCTCCACGCCGATGCACCAGCGAAATCCGTCGATGACGCCCACCATCGGGTTCAACGCGTAGACCAAGCGCGCGATCGGCCCGAGCTTCTGCTCGATGACCGACGACTTGAAACCCACCGGCGAGACATACAGACCGAACTGCACGATGAACGGGATCACGAAGCGAAAGTCACGGTACT
>JBJOKF010000214.1:0-3077 GCA_046046235.1 Planctomycetota bacterium
GCATGCCCTACTACCGCTTCAAGAAGGGCTCGAAAGACTGGGACGAGCGGGTGGCGAAGAGCAAGTTCGCCGCGTTCCCCGGGTTCGGCAAGGCGGAGAAGGGCCGGATCTGCCTGCAGGACCACGGCGACACGGTCGCCTTCCGCTCCATCAAGATCCGCGAACTTCCCGAGGGGCAGCCGGCGGCTTGGGCGGACGACGATCGGCTCCGGATCGCCGCCGTACCGGCGTTTCCCGGCATGACCTGGGAGGGCTGGCATCCGGAGACCGCCGACGGCAAGCCGGCGGAGCCGCTGCGGCCGCTTGTGGTGACACCCGCGGGAGACGAATCCGGCCGGGTCTTCGTGGCCGATCAAAGTGGAATGATCCATGTCATCCACCCGGGCGCATCCCAGGCGAAGCTCTTCCTGGACCTCCGCGCCGGCACCGCGCCGTGGAGCAAGTGGAACGAGGAAGGGCTGCTCGGGCTGGCCGTCCATCCCCGGTTTCGGGAGAACGGCGAGATCTTCGTTTGCCAGAGCGTGCGGGGCGAGAAGCGGCTCGAGCGGGTGTCGCGGTATCGCGTCTCGAAGGACGATCCCGACCGGGGCGATCACGGCAGCGAGGAGGTGGTCCTGGAACTCGAGCAGCCGTTTTGGAACCATAACGGCGGCTCGATCGTCTTCGGCCACGGCAGCGAGCTGTTCCTCGGCTTGGGCGACGGCGGCAGCCGCAACGATCCCTTCGGCAACGGCCAGCGGCTCGACACGCTCCTCGGCAAGGTGCTGCGGATCGACGTCGATCGCCGCGACGAGGGCCGGGCCTACGCCATCCCGTCCGACAACCCGTTCGTCGGCCAGCCCGGGGCGCGGCCCGAGATCTACGCCCTCGGCTTCCGCAACCCCTGGCAGCTCGCCTTCGACCCGCCGGCCGGTCGCCTCTGGGCCGCCGACGTGGGGCAGGATCTCTGGGAGGAGATCGACATCGTCGAGAAGGGGGGCAACTATGGCTGGAACCTGCGGGAGGGCACGAAGGCCTTCGGTCCGCAGGCCTCCACGATCCCTGTCGTGGAGCCGGTCTGGGAGTATGACCATCAGGTCGGCAAGTCGGTGACCGGCGGCCGTGTCTACCGCGGCAGGGCGATTCCGGCGCTCGTGGGCCGCTACGTGTTCGGCGACTTCGTGTCGGGCCGCCTCTGGGCCCTGGCGATCGACGACGCCGGCCGCGCGACGGGGAGCTTCGCGATCCCGTGGAACGGCCTGCCCATCTTCGGCTTCGGCGCGGATGCCGACGGCGAACTGCTGATCTGCACCTCATCCGCCTCGGGTACTGGCATCTATCGCCTGGTGCCCGAGCAGGCCGCGACGGCCGACTGACCGCTCGGCCCCGCACGGCATCACGGCCGCCTGGCGCCCAGGAAGATCAGGTGCTGCCAGGGAAGGCGGTCGAACTCGCGGACGATTTCGAAGCCCGCCGGCTCGAGCTCGGCCCGCACCTGCGCCTTGGTCATCTTGTGCAGCGGCTTGATCGGCACCGCCGGATCCTCGCCACGAAACTCGGCGAGCACCAGCCGGCCGTCGGCTGCGAGGCTCTCCCGGATCTTCCCGAGCATCGCCTCGGGATGGGAGAACTCGTGGTAGACGTCGACACAGAGCACCATGTCGACGCTGCCGGCCGGCAGCCGGGGATCGACGGGCGTGCCGAGCACGGGGCGGATGTTCTTGAGCTTCGCCTCCGCCGCGTTGCGGACGAGCATCTGGAGCATCTCGGGCTGCACGTCGACGGCGTAGACGATTCCCCGCGGGCCCACCCGCCGGGCCAGCTCGAGCGTGTAGAAGCCGTTTCCGCAGCCCAGGTCGCAGATCGTCTGGCCGGGCCGCACGCCCAAGGCGCCGAGCAGCATCCGGCAATCCTCCTCGCGCTGGCGACTCTCGCGGACCAGCCAGGGGGCGCCGGTGTAGTGCATCGTCAGGGCGATCTCGCGACCGTGATGGTGCGTCTGCGGCGGCGGGATCTCGACCGACGGGTCGACGTCGGCGTCGATCGCGACCGGCGGCGCGGCCCAGACGGAGCCGACCCGTGCCGGCCCGATCACGAGCGACAGCACCATCCCGGAGAAGAGCAGCAGGTCGCGCATGGACGCAGTATAGGACCGCGGCGACAAACGGCTCAGGCCGCCGCGTCGAGCGCGGGGCTGCCGGCCTCGTCGCACAGGCTCGCGATCGTGATGCCGCTGCGGGCGGCGAAGTCAGTCAGCTCAGGCAGGTCGACCAGGATCGTCCGGCCGGCCTCGATCGCGAGCACGCGGGCACCGGCCGCACGGAGCGACTCGAGCGTTCCCCGGCCGATCGTCGGCATGTCGAACCTGAGGTCCTGCAGCGGCTTGGCGACCTTCACAACCACCATGCCGCCGGCGGGGCAGAGCCGGCCGGCGCGGCGGATGCACTCGTCGGTGCCCTCGATCGCCTCGAGCGCCAGCGGTGCCCGATTCCGCACCACCACCGTCTGACCGATGTCGTGCCGGCCCAGCTCCTTGGCCAGCCGCCAGCCGAAGGCGACGTCGGCCTGCTCGGCCGGCGACAGCGGCCGGCCCGCGATCACGCCCTCGCCGGCGAGCAGCTCCGGCGCGAAGTCGGTGGCCGGGCAGATGCGCACGCCGCCGGAGTCGAAGGCCGCGGCGATCGCCCCGAGGAGCGAGTCGTCGCGGTTGTCCCGGCGCCGGCTCACGAAGTGGGGCCAGAAGGTGACGAGTCCCTTCCAGTCGGGCAGGTGCCGCACCCAGGCCCGCTGCCCGAAGAGCTTCGTCTTGTGGATCTTGCCCGCCATGGTGGCCCGGCGGGCGCCGTGTCGGCGGAAGAAGTCGATGGCGTTGCCAATCTGGGCCACGCCCACCGTGCCATACGCGTCGGCCAATGGTTCGAGCGCCGCGTCGGCATGGTCGCGGATCGAGAGGATCGCGGTGCGGCCGCCGCGGCGACGGACCGCCTCGGCGACGGCGACGGGATAGCGGCCCCAGCCGGCGAGGATGCCGATCACTTCGCCCTCGAGCGACGGGCCGGGAAACGCGAGCGTACGGGACGGGGATGCTGCCATGGACG
>JBJOKF010000001.1:0-25844 GCA_046046235.1 Planctomycetota bacterium
TTCCTTGAAGCCGGTGCCGACCGCCTCCTTGAAGCCGTTCATCCGGGCCCGGGCGTTGTCGTTGTCCGTGAAGCCGGCGAACTGGACGTAGCCGCCCGACGTCTTGCCGCGGCTCTCGAGAAGCGCGCGGGCGGCGGAGCCGAGCAGACGGCCGCCGACGATGTTGTCGGTGCCTATGTAGTACGGACGGGCGTCGCGGAACGTGTCGCGGTTCACGTCACCGTCCACGGTGATCACCTGCACGCCCTTCGCGGCCAGGTTCTTCATCTCCTCGACGATGGCCGCGTTCTCGGCTTGGATCACCGAGATCGCCACGCCGGCCACGTCCGACTGGCTGCCGAGCTGCCGCAGTTTCTCGATCTGCCCCTGCGCCGTGCCGTTGTTCTTCTCCATCACGACCCGCAGGCCCTGCTGGTCGATGCCAAACCGCTTCGCGCCCTCCACGAGCCCGGCATTGCAGGCGTCCCAGAACGGGTCGTCGCCGTTGGTGATGAAGATCAGCCGCTTGCCGCCGGAAGCGCCACCGCCGGCCCGGGCGCCCTCCAGGCCGCCGGCCGGTGCCGCAGCGGGAGTGGATCGCTGCTCGGAGCAGCCCGCGAGGTTCATGCATCCGCACGCGATGAGGGCCGTGATGGCCGCGCGACGGCTGAGACTGGACGGTCGAGTTCTCATGCTCAGGCTCCAGATCCGTGACGGAGTGCTCCCGAGAAACACCCCGCCGCGAGGATATTGTTAACGGCACTTAGGAAAGGGACGGGTCGAAGCTCAATAGCGTAGTCCATTCCGCCGCGTGTGCACCAGCGGCTGCTCGTCCGCTCCGGTACCCGCGGCGTCGACACGCGCCAAGACGATGACGTGATCGCCCAAGGGGCCACCGCCTCCTCCCGTCTGCGAGAGCGGCCGGCATTCGAGCCAGGCAGCGGCATCGGCGAGCGCCGCGGCGCCCGCTGGAGTGCGTTCGACGCGCAGGCCGGCGAAGGGATCCTGACCGGGTGCGGGGGGCTTCCCGAACCGGGCGACGAGCGGCCGCTGTGACTCGGCGAGCACGTTGACGACGAACGGCGAACACTGATCGATCGTCCTGAGCAGGTCGCGAGAGGCTTCCACGGCGATGGTGACCAGGGGGGGGACGAAGCCGCCCTGCATCACCCAGCTCGCCAGCATGCCCCTGTCGATCGTGGCTCCGTCCCCAGAGTCACTCCGCCAGGTCACCACGAACAGGCCGCTCGGAATGCGTCCCAACGCAGCCGCGATGGCACCGCTCCCGGGAGCCTCATCTTGGGCAGGGAACTGGGGCTGCGTCATGGTGGTGGCGGAGAGAGGAGAAGGTGACTGGGAAACGGAGGCGATCGTGGCTTTGCCCCGCTTGCCCCAAGGCCGTGGATGGGGGCGAAACCGCGGTAGACCCGCTGTTTTCGCCACGCAACCCGCTGGCGGAACCGGCGCGCCGATGCCGATCAATCTGTGGCCGCGGCGCACGCGGCCCTAGAGTGTCGCAGTGGTGGCCGATGTCCGCAACCCTCGAGCCATTGCTGCGTTCTGCCGCGCCCGTTGCCTGAAGAACCGCGATGGCACTTCCACCTCCCGCCGCCGGCATACCCGCCGCGACCGCAGAGCGCGGCGGCGCATCGGCAACCTCCAGGAGCTGGTGGCTTCGGATCCTGCTCGCGGGGCTCTGGCTGCTCGCCTTGGTCTCGGGCACCGAGTGGCCCAGCACCACCTGGGCAGCGCCCGACGGCACCGGGGGGCCTTCCGTCGGCCTGTCGACGCCGTCCGGGATCCCTGAGCCTCTCCGCGAGCCACTTCCCTCCGGCCCGGGCTTGGCGCCCGGGGGCATTGACGGCGGGCCGGTGTTCGAGCCGCTGCCGCCGGTGCGATCGGGCGGCCCGGTTGTGCTCGACATGCCCTATGAGGCCGCCCCGCTTGGCCCCGACGAGCCGCCGCTGGCAGGCAACGTCTTTCCCGAGGGCTTCGACGACCTCTGGGCGGCACGGCCTTGGTTCTGGCAGATCATGCCCAACAATCTCATCTACACGAGCTACCTGGCCGGGCCGAAGGAGCCGCGACTCGGCACGGTGGTCTATCGCGACACCAAACCGGACCCGCTGAACCCCTCGATCGCCAACGGCACGCTCTGGGATTCGACCCTCGGCGGCCGTGCCTCGATCCTGCGATACGGTTCCGACACCGTCGTGCATCCGCAGGGCTTCGAGGTGCAGATCGAAGGCGCGGCGTTCGTGCGGCTCGACCCGCAGGACGACCGCGACTTCCGCAGCGGCGACTACCGCTTCGGTGTGCCGCTCGTCTACGGCGTCGGGCGGTGGCAGACAAAGCTCGCCTACTACCACAACAGCGCCCACCTCGGCGACGAGGCGATGCTCAAGTATCCCGACTTCCCTCGGGTCAACTACGTCCGCGACTGCATCGTCTGGGGCGGTTCGTGGTATCCGCTCGACTGGCTGCGGCTCTACGGCGAGGTCGGCTACGCCTTCTTCAATTCCGGCGGCTCCGAGCCCTGGGAGTTTCAATATGGCACCGAGCTGATCCAGGCCCGCCCCACGGGTATCCGCGGCGCGCCGTTCCTGGCGGTCAACGGCATGTCGCGGCAGGAACTCGACTGGGGCGGCAACGTCTGCGTGCAGGCAGGCTGGGCCTGGCGCGGCCGACGCAGCGAGAAGCTCTTCCGCGTCGGCTTCGAATATCTCTACGGTTCCGATCCGCAGTATGAGTTCGTCTTCTACAACCAGAACCGCTACGGAGTGGGCATGTGGTATGACTTTTAGCCATGCCCCTGCTTGCGATCGAAACCACCTGCGATGAGACCGCGGCCGCGATCATCGCGCGCGACCGCAGCGTGCTGTCGAGCGTCGTGGCCAGCCAGGAGCGGCTCCATGCCCGCTGGCGGGGTGTCGTGCCCGAGATCGCGTCCCGCGCCCACGTCGAGCGGATCATTCCGGTGATCGACGAGGCGGTCACGCGGGCCGGCATCAGGCGGTCAACGCTCGAGGCCGTCGCGGTGGCGGTCCGCCCGGGGCTCGTGGGCTCGCTGCTCGTGGGGCTCGCGGCGGGCAAGGCGATCGCCGCAGCCCTGCGGCTGCCGATCGTGGGTTACGACCACGTCGCCGCCCATCTGTACGCCTGCCGGCTCGCCCACGGCGAACGCATGCGCTATCCATGCGTGGGCCTGGTGGCCAGCGGCGGCCACACGTCGCTCTTCCTGGTGCGCGGGCCGACGGATCTCGAGCGACTCGGAGGCACGATCGACGACGCCGCCGGCGAGGCCTTCGACAAGGCGGCGATCCTCTTGGGGCTCGGGTATCCCGGCGGCCCCGAGATCGAGCGGGCGGCGGCCGGAGGCGATCCACGGGCCGTGCGGCTGCCGCGGCCATTGGCGCACGATCACGATCGGCTCGACCTGAGCTTCAGCGGCCTGAAGACGGCGCTGCGGTATCGGGTGCGGCCACCCGGGGCCGCGGCAGACACGCCGCCCCCGGTGGGAAAGCAGCTGGCGGATCTCGCAGCGTCGTTCCAACAGGCGGCGGTCGACTCGATCCTGGCGAAGGTCACCGCGGCCGTCGACCGCACGGGCTGCGATCTCGTGGCCGTCGGTGGCGGAGTGGCGGCCAATGCCTGTTTGCGAGCCGCCCTCGAGCAGCTTGGCCGCCGGCGGCGGATCGACGTGCTCGTGCCGCCGCCGGCCTTGTGCACCGACAACGCGGCCATGGGCGCGATTGCCTGGGAGCGTCTCGAGCGTGGTGAGGACGACGGGCTCCTGCTCGACGTGCGGCCCGGCACGGACCGCTCCGCGGCCTGGCGTGGGGCGGCCCGCTGACCGTGCACGTCACCGGCAGGTCTGGCTCTGGCTCTGGCTCTGGCTCTGGCTCTGGCTCTGGCTCTGGCTCTGGCTCTGGCTCTGGCTCTGGCTCTGGGCCGTCGTGGCGACAAGTTTTCAACTTGTCGAATCCGGGCAGACAAGCGTGCCGGTGAGGGGCCGGGCGCGCCCCGTCGCCGGACGCTCGCTCGGGGCATCCTGCCCCTCACTCGCTCGGATGCTGACTTCGCTTCGGCCTCCAGCCTGCGCTCGTCAGCATACGCCGGCTCTCGGGGCACGCCCGGCCCCTCACCTCCCGTATTGGGAGCAGCCGGAGGCGATTGTGACGGCGCCAGGCCCGGAACGCCGGCATATGCTGCTACTGAAGCCATGGTTCGACGGGCCCCGCGCATGGAGTGAAAAACGTGACGCCTGATTTGCCCGCACATTCCCCGCTCGTCGCTCCCTGGCTCGGGCCCTTCGGCGGGGTTCCGCCGTTTGACTCTGTCTCCGCAGCCGCCCTCGCGGAGGCGCTCGAGGCCGGGATGGCCGCGCAGCTCGCGGCGGTCGCGCGGATCGGCGTCGATCCCGAACCGCCCACGTTCGCCAACACGATCGCACCGCTCGAACGCGCGGCGCAGGCCTTCGACCGCGTCGCGGCGGTGTATGGCGTCGCCACCTCGGCGCTCGCGGACGATTGCGTCCAGGCGCTCGAGCGGGAGATGGCCCCCAAACTCGCGGCCTTCGCCGATCGGATCACGCAGGATCGGAGGCTCTTCGCCCGCATCGACCGGGTCTATGCCGTGCGGGCCGCGGCGGGCCTGTCACCGGAGCAGGAGCGGCTCTGTTGGGTCCTCCGCGGCGATTTTCTCCGCGGCGGCGCCGCCCTCGACGACGCCGGCCAGCGCGAGCTCACGGAGATCAATCAGCGGCTGGCCGTGCTCGGCACGACCTTCGCGCAGAACGTGCTGGCCGACGAGCAGGAGCAGTGCGTCTTCATCGAGGACGTGGCGGACCTGGCGGGATTGCCCGAGTCGCAGCGGGGAGCGGCCGCCGCGGCGGCCGCGGCGCGGGGCCGTCCGGGCGCGTGGGCGATCGACAATACCCGCTCGAGCGTGGAGCCGTTCCTCGCGTGTGCGGAGCGGCGCGAGTTGCGGGAGCGCGTCTGGCGGATGTTCGTCGGCCGGGGCGAGGGCGGCCCGCATGACAACACCGCGACGGTCGCGGAGATCCTCCGGCTGCGGGCCCGGCGGGCCCGGCTGCTCGGCTTTCCGACCCACGCCCACTGGCAGCTCGAGCGGTCGATGGCGGGTGGCCCCGAGCGGGCGATCGAGCTCATGGAGGCGGTCTGGCGGGCGGCGGTGCGGGCGGTGGGGCGCGAGGTCGCCGACCTGCAGGCGGTGGCCGACGCCGCGGGCGCGGGCATCACGATCGAACCCTGGGACTACCGCTACTACGCCGAGCAGGTCCGTCGCGCGCGCTATGACCTCGACGACGCCGAAGTGACTCCCTACCTGCAGCTCGAGCGCCTGCGGGAGGGGATGTTCGAGGTCGCCGCCCGGCTCTTCGACCTGCACTTCACGGCCGTGCCGGCCGGCGCGGTGCCGGTCTGGCATCCCGACGTGCGGGTGTGGGAGGTGCGGGACGGGGCGGGCCGGCACGTGGGCCTCTGGTACTTCGACCCGTTCGCCCGCCGCGGCAAGCGGTCGGGCGCCTGGATGAGCAGCCTGCGCGGCCAGTCGCGGCTCGACGCGGGTTCGACGGCGATCGTGACGAACACCTGCAACTTCATGCCGCCCGCGGCGGACCTGCCAGTGACGATCTCCTGGGACGATGCCACGACCCTCTTTCACGAGTTCGGCCACGCGCTGCACGGGCTCTGCTCGGCCGTGGGCTATCCCACGCTCTCGGGCACGAACGTGCCGCGCGACTACGTGGAGTTTCCGTCGCAAGTGCTCGAGCACTGGCTCTCCACACCGGAGGTGCTCGCCCAGCACGCGGTCCACGTCGAGACGGGCCGGCCGCTGCCGGCGGAAGTGATGGTGAAGATCGACCGTGCCGCCGCGTTCAACCAGGGCTTCAAGACGGTGGAGTTCCTCGCGAGTGCCCTGGTCGACATGCGGATGCACCTGGCCGAGCCTCCGGCCGATCCGGCGGCCTTCGAGCGGGACACGCTCGCGGCGCTGGGCATGCCGCGGGAGATCGTGATGCGGCACCGCACGCCGCACTTCGCGCACATCTTCTCCGACGACGGCTACTCCGCGGCCTACTACAGCTACCTCTGGGCCGACGTGCTCACCGCCGACGCCTGGGAAGCCTTCGCGGAGGCGGGCGGTCCCTGGGACGCGGAGGTCGCCGCGCGGCTGCGGCGCGAGGTCTTCGCCGCGGGCAACACACTCGCCCCCGAGGAAGCCTACCGGCGGTTTCGCGGCCGCGATCCTGAGCCTGCGGCTCTGCTCCGCAAGCGCGGCCTGGTGGACTGACGATCGCGGGCGAGTGTCAGCAGCCCCTCGGCGCCAGCATCGGCTCTGGCTCTGGTCCGTTGTGGTGACACGTTTTCAACTTGTCGAATCCGCGTTGCCTGGGCGCCGGTGCGGGGCCGGCCGTGCCCCGTCGCCGGACGTTCGCTCAGGCCTTCCGGGCCTTCGCTCACTCGGATGCTGTCTTCGCTGCGCCATCCTGGCTGCGCTCGTCAGCATACGCCGGCTCTCGGGGCACGGCCGGCCCCGCACCTCCCGTACGGCATGTCAAAGCGCCAGGGCCGGAGGCCCGCCACGGCAAGGTCGGCAGGATACCGAGCCTTGCCGTGAAGCAGCCGGCCCCTGACTTCCCCTCAACCCACGCCGCCGAGGACGGTCGCGCGGGCAACGCGGCCGACACCGAGCATGTAGGCGGCGGTCCGCAGCGGCACGCCACGCGAGGTCGAGAGGTGCCAGACCTGCTCGAAGGCCTCGCCGAGGATGCGGTCGAGTTCCTGCCGCACCCGGTGGATGCCCCACTGGTAGTGCTGCCGGTTCTGGACCCACTCGAACCAACTGGCTGTCACGCCCCCGGCGTTGGCGAGGATGTCGGGCACGACCGTGATCTGCCGCCGGTCGAAGATCGCGTCGGCCTCGGGCTCGGTCGGCGCGTTGGCCCCCTCGACGATGATCGGTGCCCGCACCGCCTCGGCGTTGCCGGCGTGGAGCACGCCGCCAAGCGCGGCCGGGATGAGCACGTCGCAGTCGAGCGCCAGCAGTTCGGCATTGGTGAGCGGATCGCCGCCGTCGAAGCCCGCCAGCCGGCCGGCGTGCGTCTGGGCGTATTTGACGAGGGCGCCGACATCGAGCCCCTCGGCGCGATGGAAGCCGGCGGTCGCGTCGCTCACGGCGACGATCCGGCATTCCGCGTCGTGCAGGAAGCGGGCGGTGTGCGAGCCGACGTTGCCGAAGCCCTGGATCGCCACACGCGTGCCGGGGATGCGCCGACCGAGCCGGCTCAGGACCTTGAGCGTGAGGCTGCCGACGCCGCGGCCGGTGGCCTCCTCGCGGCCGGCAATGCCATGGTATTCGACCGGCTTGCCGGTGACGCAGGCCGGCGCGAAGCCGTGGTACTTGCCGTATTGGTTCATGATCCATGCCATGACGTCGGCGGTCGTGCCCATGTCGGGCGCGGGGATGTCGACATCGGGGCCGAAGAGGTCGTGGATCGCATCGACGAACCGCCGGGTGACCCGCTCGAGTTCCCGGGCCGACAGCCCGGAGGGATCGACCGCGATGCCCCCCTTGGCGCCGCCGTAGGGAATGTCGACGACGGCCGTCTTCCAGGTCATGAGCGACGCCAGGGCCCGCACCTCGTCGAGGTCGACCTGCGGATGGTAGCGGAGGCCCCCCTTCATCGGGCCGCGGGCGTTGTTGTGCTGCACGCGGTAGCCGATGTAGGTCGCGAGCTCGCCCGAGTCGAGTTCGACGGGGATCTGCACCTGCACCTCGCGCTTGGCCGTCAGGAGCAGCCGGCGGATGTTGTCCGACAGGTCGAGCTGGTCGGCGGCCCGCTCGAAGTAGATCCCGATGGCTTCGCTGGAACGCATGATGCGGCTCGTGCTCCGGTGGCGAGGGCGGCGGCTCGTGCATGCCGCCGCGGGCCCCGAGTCTACCCGTCCCCGCCCGCCGCGCGGGCGGGCCGAGGTTGCTCCCTCCCGGTCGCCGGCCCGTCGCGGGTATGCTGTGGATTCTCTTTTCCGCAGGCTGCGCGTCATGCCCACACCCGCCCCCGAGGACTTCTGGAAGCTGCTGGCAGCCAGTCGGCTGGTCGCAGACGATGCCGTCGGCCGCTTGCGCCGGGCGCTTGCCGAGGAGCCGGTCGCTCTGGCTGCGGAGGCTGGGGCCGAGGCGAATACCGTCGCCCTGGCGAAGTGGCTCGTCGCCCGCGGCGTGGTCACGAAGTGGCAGGCGCGGCGGCTGTTGAATGGTGAGTCCGGCCCGTTCTTCGTCGGCGACTACCGGCTGCTCGAGCGGTTGGAGAGCGACGGGCCGGGCCGGGTCTTTCGCGGGCGTCACGAGCCCTCCGGGCGGGCCGTCTGCCTCGTGCTGCTCGACCGGCGGCTCTGCCAGCGGGTCGACGTCTGGACCGAGATCGTGCGTCGCACGACGGTCGCGAATGAAGCGACCGATCCGACGCTCAGTCGCACCTGGGCGCTCGAGCAGGTGAATGGCAGCCGGTTCATCGTCTGCGAGGACGTGCCGGGCGAGTCGGTCGCCGACGAACTGGCCCGGTTGGGGCCGCTGCCACCGCTGGAGGCCTGTCGCACGCTCCTGCCGGTGTTCACCGCGGTGGCGGAGTTGCACCGGCGCGGCGCGGTGCACGGCAGTCTGTCGCTCGACGGGCTCAGGCGCGAGCCCGCGCCGCCGGGCACGGGGGAACGTGGCGGCCGCGTGCGGCTGCTCCAGTTTCCGCTCGCGGGCGACCCGCATGCGGTGCCGGGGCAGGCGCCCGTCGAGGCCACGGAACGGATCGCCAGGCTCGGCCGGCGGGCGTCGTTCGTGCCGCCGGAACTCTTGCTGCCGGGCCGGTTCTGCGACGAACGGGGCGACGTCTACGCGCTCGGCTGCATGCTCCATGCGCTGTTGACGGGTGCGCTGCCTTGTTGGCAGGGGGACGCCCAGCGGACGCTCTCGCATGCGGCCTTCGTCGGGCCGGCGCCGCTCGGTCCGCCGCGGGTGCCGGTGGAACTGGCGACGCTCGTCTCGTATCTCGTGGCTCGCGAGCCCGACAACCGCTACGCCGACGCTGCGCACGCGGCCGACGCACTGGCGTCGTCGCTCGGCCTGCCGCAGGTCTCGGCCGCGCTGCCGCCGCCCCAGCGGGCGGCCCCGCCGACGGCCGCGGCACAGGCCGCCGTCGCCGCACCAGCCGCCGCGGCGCCACTCGTGGTGGCGACGGCGACACCGTCGCTGGCCCAGGAGGCCGCCCGCCGTCGGGCCGCGCGGCTGCGGCTGCTGGGAGGGGGAGTGGCCGCGGGCCTGGTGGCCCTGGCACTCGGTGTCTTCTTCGCGCAGCGCAGTCCGTCGCCGTCCGGCGACGAAGCCGTGGCCGTGCCGGAGCGGAACAGTCAGGAGGAAGGGGTGTCTCCGCGGACCGCGCCGCCGCAGTCGGCGACTGCCGCGGCCAAAACGGACAGGTCGGACAGGCCGGACAGGCCGGACAAACAGGGCCGGGGCGATGCCGCCGCGCCGGAGGCGGAGCAGTCAGACCGTGATGCCGCGCCGACCGTGGCCCGACGGCGGGCGGCCGAGCCGCAGCTGGCCGTGGTCGAGTCGCAGTCGTTGCCCTGGGCGGGGCCGACCTCCGGCCGGCCGCCGGTGCTCGAGTACCTGCCGCCGGGAGCGCAGATCGTGCTCTTAACGCGGCCCGCGGAGATCGTCTCCGAAGATGAGGGGAAAAAGTTCCTGAAGTCGCTCGGACCGCGGGTGACGGCGGCGGTCGCGGCGGTCGAGAAGGCCTGCGGCTGCGGGCTCGAGGGCATCGAGTCGCTCCAGGTCGGCTGGCAGTCGGGCGAGGGCGGAGCGGGCATGATCGCCGGCTGGGTGGCGTCGCTGCGGGAGGCGGCGCCGCTGGCCGCCGATGCCGACGCTCGCGAGCAGGCCTGGGGACCGACCGAGGAAGAGCCCTTCGAGGCCGCCGGTGCCGGAGAGTCGCTGCACGTCGGCCCACAGCTCGCGTACTGGCTGCCGGCCGAGCACGGGGGGCGGGTGCTGGTCGTCGCCGGCCGGCGCTTGCTCGATGGGATGGCACAGGTTCGCATGCCCGCCGACGCGGCTGAGGATCAGACGCTGGCCGCCAGCCTGCCACAGGATCTCGCGACGCTCGTCGGCATGCTCGACGCGAGCCGGCACCTCACCGTCTTCGGTTCGCCCTATGCCCTGCAGACCGACGCGCGGGACGCGCTCGCCGGGCCGCTCGCCCGCCTGGTCGATCCGCTGTCCGAGTTCGTCGGCGACGGCGTGCAGGCCGCGGCGCTGTCGCTGCACTTCGGCCCGAGTCTCTATGCCGAGGTCGACGTCGTCGCGGCCCGTGCGGCGCCGGCGCCGGCGCTCGCGCGGCGGCTGACCGACCGCATCGAGGGGCTCGCCGACGCAGTCGAGGAGTTTTGCACGGCCCTCGAGCTTCATCCCTACGGCAAGAAGCTCGTCATGCGGCTGCCGGCGATGATGCGCGTCGTCGCGGCCCAGGCCCGCGCCGGTGCCGAGGGGAAGGGGGTGGTGCTCAATGCCTACCTGCCGCGGCATGCGGGCCACAACATCGTGCTCGCGAGCGAACTCGCCCTGGAGCAGGCGGCCTCGGGCGGCGCCGGAGGAGGCCGTGTCGCGGCGACACCGGCGGCCGCGGCGACGCCGGCCGATCCGCTGCAGAAAAAGATCTCGCTCGTCTTCCCGAAGGATACGCTCGAGAAGTCGATCCAGATGCTCGCCGACGAGATCGGCGTGCCGATCGAGATCCAGGGCACCGACCTCCAGCTCGAGGGCATCACCAAGAATCAGTCGTTCGGCCTCGAGGAGCGGGATCAGCCCGCGGTGGCGGTGCTGAAGACGATCCTCGCCAAGGCCGACCCGGCCGGCAGACTGGTGTATGTGGTTCGGACGAAGGACGGCGGCATGGCCATCGACGTGACGACCCGCGCGGCGGCGGAAAAGCGCGGCGACAAGCTGCCGCCCGGCTTCGAGGCGGCCGGCCGCGCAGAGGCAAATTGAAAGGGAAGCGATGATCATCGTGATGCAGGCCGGCGCCTCCCGGGAGGACCTGGCACGGGTCGTGGCGCGGGTGGAGTCCTTGCGTCTCAAACCGCACGTCATCGAAGG
This sequence comes from Planctomycetota bacterium, assembly GCA_046046235.1. Lineage (GTDB taxonomy): Bacteria > Planctomycetota > Planctomycetia > Pirellulales > UBA1268 > CAMCQY01. The sequence continues at coordinate 11,149 of JBJOKF010000001.1, forward strand.
CACCGAGCGGACCGTCGTGGCGGTCGTCGGTGACGAGCGAGACGCCTCCGACTCCGCTCTCGCGACGCTCCCGGGCGTGGCCTCCGTGATGCCGATCCTCGCCCCCTACAAGGTGGCCAGCCGCGAAGTGCAGCCCGAGCCGACGGTGGTGCGGGCGGGATCGCTCTCCGTCGGCGGGCCGGACATCGGCGTGATCGCCGGCCCCTGTTCGGTCGAAAGCCGCGAGCAGATCGTGGCCACGGCGCGGGCCGTCAAGGCGGCTGGGGCGACGGCGCTGCGGGGCGGGGCGTTCAAGCCGCGGACGAGCCCCTACAGCTTCCAGGGCATGAAGGAACGCGGCCTCGAACTGCTCGCCGAGGCACGCGCCGAGACGGGGCTGGCGGTGGTGACGGAGGTGGTGGCTCCGGAGGACGTGCCGCTCGTCTCCCGCTACGCCGACGTGCTCCAGATCGGCGCCCGCAACATGCAGAACTACCGGCTGCTCGAGGCGGCGGGGCGGGCGGACGTGCCGGTGCTCCTCAAGCGCGGCCCGGCGGCGACGCTCGAGGAACTCCTGCTCGCGGCCGAGTACATCCTCGACGGCGGCAACCGTCGGGTGATGCTCTGCGAGCGGGGCATCCGCACGTTCGAGACGCACACCCGCTTCACGTTGCCGCTGGCGACGGTGCCCTGGCTCCATGCGCGGACGCACCTGCCCGTCATCGTCGACCCGAGCCACGGCACCGGCCACGCGGCGCTCGTCTCGAGCATGGCGGCGGCGAGCGTGGCTGCGGGCGCCGACGGGATCATCGTGGAGGTGCATCCCGACCCGAAGTGTGCCTCGAGTGACGCCGCGCAGACGCTCGACTTCAAGGCCTTCGCCCAGATGATGGACGTCTGCCGCCGCGTCGCCGCGGCCGTCGGCCGCACGATCGCCGGCTGAAGCGGGCCGAGCGGCGCTGCGCGCGGTGCGTACGGGCCGTATTCGACAAGTTGAAAAACTTGTCGCCACCGGAGAAGTCAGGCCAGCCCGGCGTTCTACCCGGCAGGTACGCACGAGGGAGGCGCGTGGCCGCCCGGACCCCGAGAGCCGGCGTATGCCGACAAGCGCAGCGGTCCTCAAGAGCCGTGCTTTGCACGGCGACCGTAAGCCGGAGCCGACGCCGGGACGGCGGCGACGGCGCGACAGTCGCTGGCCGGAGCGCCGTCGGCATCCGAGAGAGCGGAGGCCCGGAAGGCCGACGCGAACGTCCGGCGACGGGGCCCGGGCGGCCACGCGCCGGCGCCAGCCGATCGCCCGTCCCCAGTCACTCCGGCCCGCGGGCGAGTTCGATGAGCGGCCGCACCATCGCGCCGGTGCCGCCGCCGTCGGTCCATGGCCGCGGCTTCTCGGCGAAGGCCGGGCCGGCGATGTCGACGTGGGTCCAGGGGATGCCGCCGACGAACCGCTCGAGGAACTTCGCGGCGGTGATCGCGCCGCCCCAGCGGCCGTCGCCGACGTTCTTGATGTCGGCGACCTCGCTCTTGATCTGCTCGTCGTAGTCGGGATACATCGGCAGTTGCCACACCGGCTCGCCGACGGAGCGGGCCGCCTGCGCGAGGGCGTCGCAGCAGGGCTGGTCGTTCGTGAACAGGCCGGCGACGTCGTGGCCAAGGGCCACCATGCAGGCGCCGGTGAGCGTCGCGGCGTCGATGATCCGCCGGGGCTGGAGGCCGCGGACGACGTCGAGCACGTCGGCCAGCACGACGCGGCCCTCGGCGTCGGTGTTGTGCACCTCGATCGTCGTGCCATTGCGGGCCGTGATCACGTCGCCGAGCTTGTAGGCGGCGGGGCCGGTCATGTTCTCGACGAGCCCCACGGCGGCGACGAGGTTGATCGGCACCTTGAGCGCCGCGATCGTGGCGGCCGCCGCCAGCACGGCCGCGCCACCGGCCATGTCACACTTCATCGTGAGCATCGAGTCGGAGGGCTTCAGCGACAGACCGCCGGAGTCGAATGTCACCCCCTTGCCGACGAGCGCCAGATCGGGCCGATCGTTGCCTGCGCCAGGGCCGCGGTAGCGGAGGATGACCAGCCGCGGGGCGCGGGTGCTGCCCCGGCCCACGGCGAGGATCGCCTGGCACCGCTCCCGGGCGAGCTGCTCCTCGTCCCAGATGTCGACATCCATGCCGGTGCGGCCGGCGATCGCCGCCGCCTCCTCGGAGAAGGTCTGCGGATACAGGTCGTCCGGCGCGGTGTTCACGAGCCGGCGGGCGAGGTTCACCCCCTCGCTGATGACGAGGCCCCGGGCCACCGACTCCGGCGCCGCCGCGAGCCAGACGGTCTTGCCGAAGCGGACCCGCTTCTTCTCGGCGCGGTAGAGATCCTGCCCCACCATGCCGACCGCGGCGCCCGCGACGGCCTGCTCGACCTGCCGACTCGACCACGAGCCATCGGCGACGAATGCCACGGTGCCGCGGGGCCGGCCAGAGAGCTGCCGGGAGGCGGTCGCCGCCGCCCGATAGACCACACCCGCGTCGACTTCCTCCCGCTTGCCGATGCCCACCACGAGCACCTGCCCCGCCCGCACGCCCGGCGGCGTCAGGAGCGGCACGCACTCATACCGCCTGCCGGTGAGCTCGCCCGCGGCGGCGAGCTTGCCGAGCAGGCCGCCGGTGGCCGCGTCGATCTCGGCGGCGGCCCCGGAGCCGGTGCCTCCTTCGGTGAGGAAGACGACCACGGCGTCGGCTTCGCAGGCGGCCGGCCGGGCGGTCGGGTCGGCGACGATGCCGCCGGCGGCGCCACCGGCGCGGAGGTGGGAAAACTCGTGTGTCATGGGCCGCTCCGTGCGGGATCGGGGGACGAATCAGAGGGTGAGCGACGAATGTAGCCTGTTTCCCGCGGCCCGCCATCCCGTGGCGATACGAGCGCCAGCAGCACCGGCAGCACCACCAGGTTGCCGGCGAGGCCGCCGGCGAGGGCCAGGCAGGAGAGCGCGCCGAACGACACCGTCGGGATGAAGCCGCTGGTGCAGAGCGCGAGGAAGCCGACGACCAGCGCGAGCGTCGAGAAGACCATCGCCCGGCCGGCCGACTGGTGCGCGGCATCGATCGCGGCGGCGATCGTGCCGCCGGTGGCCAGCCGGCGCCGGAAGGCCGCGATGTAGTGGATCGAGCTGTCGACCGAGAGCCCCATGGACACCGCGGCGATCATCGCCGTTCCCATGTTGACCGGCTCGCCGGCCCAGCCGAGCAGGCCGAGCACCACGAAGATCGGCAGGGCATTGGGCACGAGTGCCAGCGCCGCGATGAGGCCGCTCTGGAAGCCGGCGGCCAGCAGGAGAAAGATGCCGACCGCCGCCAGGAGGAACGTGAGCCACTGGTCCGCGAGCATGCGGTCGACGAGCTGCGCGAGCAGCACGAAGAACCCCGTCACGGCCGCCTTCCGGCCGTCTGCGGCCGCCGGAGACTCCTCCGCGACGATGCGTCCGACCTGCTCGATGATCGCCCGCTTCGCCGCGGCCGGCTGCCGCTCGCGCGACCGCAGCATCACCCTCAGCCAGGTGCTGCCGTCGTCCGGATCCGTCCCGACGAGGCTGCTGCCCAGCTGCGGCAGCTGCTTGCGGAGCATGTCGACGGCGCCGGTGACGAGCCAGCCGCCCAGAGCCGAGCCCTCGAGTCGCTCGAGCGGCACCGGCGAGATCGCCTCGAGCACGGACGCGAGGCTCATGACCTTCGTCAGGCCCGCCGTCGGGCGGCCGTCGCCGTCCGGCACGACCACCTCCTCCAGGAGCCGGCGTTCGAGCCGGGCGACCGCCGCGAGCGCGCGGCCGTCGACCGGTTGTGCCGCCGGCACGACGATGTCCCAGACGCCCGCGCCGCCGAGCCGCGATTCGACCATGTCGTAGGAGGCGACGACCGGGCTCGAGCGGCGGAAGTTGCGGGTGAAGTCGGTCTCGACTTCGAGCCACCGCATTCCGGCGACCGCCGCCGCGACGAGCGCGAGCGATCCGAGGAGGATCGGCACGGGGTGCGCCACCACGCGACGGACGAGCGAGTCGAGCCCGAGGTCGAGGGCCTGCTCGCCCCAGGCCCGCTTCGGGTCGGCGTCGAACCGGCCCCACAGCGCGAGGAAGGGAAGGGCGAGCGCCACCGCCACGAGCACCATCGCGGCACCCACGCTCGTCATGATGCCGAAGTCGTGGACGGGGCCGACACGGCTGGCGATGAGCGAGCCGAAGCCGACGACGTCGGTGGCGATCGAGCCGACCACGGGCCAGAAGAGCACCGCGAGCGACTGCTCGAGCGCCTCTGGAGCCGGCAGCCCCTCCTCACGCCGGCGGCGAAACTCCACGATCACGTGCGTCACCGTGGCGATCGCCACGACCGTCACCATCGCCGAGAGCATCGTCGACACCATCGTGAGCTTGAGGCCCACGAGCGCGAGGACTCCCCGGGTGGACCAGAGGGCCAGGAGCACGACCGCCAGCGGAACGACGAGCCAGCGGAGGCTGCGGAACGAGATGAGCAAGACACCGCCCGCGAGGATGCCGCTGGCCGTGCCGAGCAGGTTGCCGTCACGCTCGAGCATCGCGAAGCCGTCACGGAGCATCACGGGTTCCCCGGCGACGGTCCCCGACGGCTGCTGGGCCATGATCTCCCGGAGCCGGTCGATGGTGGCGGCCCGCGAAACGGCGACGGTGCGGGCCGATCCAGGCGGCGGGGCCGAGAGCACGCAGGCCACCGCGGCGGTGCGGTGATCCGCGCCGACCACGTAGCCCTCGAGGAGCGCAAGGAGCCGCCGGGCCGCCGGGCTCTGCTCGGCGTCGATCACGCGGTCGCCGAGCGGCGTGTCGGCGAGGCTCGTGGTCGAGGCGACGCCGGGCACGCGACCGAGCGTGTCGCGAAGGTGCCGGAGCCGCTCCATGCCGGCTGCCGTGAAGAGCTCCGGATCGTCGTAGGCCGCCAGCACCACCTCTCCCGAGCCGAACGCGCGGCCGACGAGCCGGTAGGGGACGAGCGCCGGATCGGTGCGGTCGAACATCGCCTCGATCGACCGCGAGAACTCGAGCCGCCGCGACAGGCCGACCGACGCGATCGCCAGGAGCATGCCCGCGACGGCCAGCATCAGCCGGTGGCGGACGAGCCAGGTCGCGATGCTGTCGGCAATCGGGCGCATGAGGATGGCGGGGAAGGGCGGGCCGAGGGACAGCGGGCTGGCGAGCCGCGGTGGCGACGCATGGTGCGGGGCCGCGCGAGGTATCGTACCGCGGGAGGCGTCGGAAGCTTGGGCATTGCGACGCGCGCACGGAACCTGGGCGATCGTGCGACGCCCCAGCCTGCCCGGCCTGCCGTGCCGCGGCTTGCCCCGTCCCCCCACGCTACTGCCGTCTGCGGGCCCACGGGTGCCGGCTGTGAGCGCGACTCCGCCGCGGCGGCCGGCGCCGGCGGGCCTTGGAATGGGCTTGGTTCCGGGATCGGTAACCCATGGCGAGGACTCGACTTGCGGAGCCCGCGCCGGGGCGGCATCGCCTTGACCCGTCGGCGCGGGCGTTCCTATAGTCCCGCGCTTTTTCCGCCACGGCCTCGCGCCGCGCCGGAAGCCCACGTTTTACGAGTGTTTTTGCGAGTCCACTCCGTCACCGCCGAGCTTGCGCGCAAGCGGGTTGCCTGCCCGTCGCGGTCCCGGTGCGCGCCCGCGATTCGCGGTCGCTGGTGGCGGTGCGTGCTGGCGTGCGCGGCGGTGTTCGTGGCCGCAGGCGCCGACGCGGCGGAGCCGCAGGAGCCCGCGGTCGCGCGGCCGGTGCACGATGCGGCCACCGCCGGCGCGCTTGCGGCGTTGCCGGCCCGTGGACTCGCGGCCGCGATCGCCGAAGCGGGACGGATCGAGGTGCCCGGCGCCGATCCTCGCGAGACCGTCACGATCCGAGCCACGCAGGCCGCCCGCTGGACCGAGGGCTCCTACGACGTCTGGCACCTCACCGGCGGTGTGCGGATCGCGCAGGCCACGACGGAGGCCACCGCGCACGAGGCGGTCGTCTGGATCGAGCAGGGCACGGGCGAGCCAACGAGCGCCGACGAGGCCGACGGGGGCGAGCGGCCGGCGGTTCGTGGCATGCTCGTGCGGATGGCGGGCGACGTGCAGGTCCGCACGGGCGGCAGTGACGCGGCCGCGGCGACCTCGGTCCGCGGCCCGCGGTGGACGGGCCGGTTCTGGATGCTCGCCGATCCGACCCTCGACTTCGCCAGCGTCGTGCCCTCCGCCGGCGCGCCGCCGATCTACCAGGAGCCGGCCGACCGCGTGGTGCCGGTGGCCTACGCCGAGGCGGCCGACGCCACGGGCGAGGAGGAGCCGATCCAGCGGGCGCAGTACAGCGAGTTCGGCGCGGCGCCGGCGCCGACGGTGAACACGGCCGCGCCCGCCCGTCGGCTGCGGGCCTTCCCGCGGTCGAGCATGCCGCTGAACATCCGCTGGTTCCCGAGTCCCACGGGCAACGAGTGGGTGGCCGTCATCACGTCGGGCGTGAACCTGGTGGTGGACGGCGTCGACCCGGCCGGGCCGCTCGACATCTCGACCGACAGGCTCGTCATCTGGACTCGCGGGCAGGGGCAGCCCGACCTGAGCGGCGACTCGGCGCAGGCCGCGGACGTGCCGCTCGAGCTCTACATGGAAGGCAACGTCGTCTTCCGCCAGGGGCAGCGGGTGGTCGAGGCGGTGAGCATGTTCTACGACGTGCCCCGGTCGAGCGGCGTGATCACCGGCGCCACCGTGCTGACGCCGGTCGACAACTACTCCGGCGTGGTGCGGCTCCGGGCCGACGTGCTGCGGCAGGTGGACCGCAGCCGGTTCGTCGCCCAGCAGACCGGGCTCACGTCGAGCCGGCTCGGGGTGCCGAGCTGGGAGTTCCGCTCGCGGCAGCTCGAGTTCATCGACGAGCAGGTGCCGCTGCCCGGGCCGATGGGCCAGGCGGCGATCGATCCGGCCACCGGCGAGCCGGCCGTCGAGCACCAGCAGTTCATCACCAGCCGCGGCAACACCGTCACGCTCGGCGGCGTGCCGGTGCTCTGGTGGCCGGTGCTCGCCACCAACGCGAAGAAGCCGACCTTCTACATCAACAACGCACAGATCAAGAACGACCAGATCTTCGGCACGCAGCTGCTCACGAGCTGGGATGCGTTCCAGGTGTTCGGCTGGCGGCGGCCGCCCGACGGCGTCGACTGGGACTTCGACGTCGACTACCTGAGCCTGCGCGGCCCCGGCGGCGGCACTTCGCTGCTCTACAATCGGCCCGATTTCCTCGGGTTCGGCGGGCCGACGAGCGGCGACCTCGACGCCTGGTTCATCGGTGACGTGGGCCGCGACAACCTCGGCCTCTACCGCCGCGACTTCACCTACCCCGGCTTCCCGAACCGGACCTTCCGCGGCCGCTCGTTCTGGCGACACCGGCAGGATCTCGGGGGCTCGACCGACAGCTTCTTCGGCGGCTGGCAGGCCCGTGGCACCGCCGGCTGGATCAGTGACATGAACTTCCTCGAGGAGTATTACGAGGCGGAGTGGGAGGAGGGCTACGAGCAGCGGACCTGGCTCGACCTGCGGCGGCCGGTGGAAAATCGCGAGCTGCGGTTGCTGACGAGCGTGCGGGTGAATCCGTTCTTCACGCAGAGCGAGTGGTGGCCGCGGCTCGACCATTACTGGCTCGGCCAGCCGCTCCTGCAGGACTCGATCACCTGGTACCAGCATTCGGGCGTCTCGTACGTCCGGCAGAACCTGCCGCAGACGCCGACGCCGGGCCAGGGCCTGGGCATCTGGACGACGCTCCCCTACGAAAACAACGTCATCGGCGAGCGGCTGGCGACGCGGCAGGAGCTCGACCTGCCCTTCCAGGCGGGCGCGGTGAAGATCGTCCCCTACGCGCTCGGCGAGCTGGCCCACTGGGGCCAGGACATCACCCAATCGCCGATCGACCGGGCCTACGGGCAGGTCGGCATCCGTTCCACGCTGCCGATGTGGTCGGTCGACAACACCGTCGAGAGCCAGCTCTGGAACGTGCACGGCCTGGCCCACAAGATCGTCTGGGAGGCGGAGTTTTCCTACGCCAACTCCACGCAGAGCATCGAGCAGTTCCCGCTTTACGATCAGATCGACGACGACGCGATCAACCAGTACCGGCGCAACATTCCCTACTGGGACTACGGCGCCATTCCGGGGCAGGCCACGCCGCTGCAGGCGCCCTTCGTCTTCGGCCCCTCCAATGAATACGACCCGCGGACCTACGCCGTCCGCCGCGGCATGGGCGGCTGGGTGACCGGCCCGACGGAGATCGCCAACGACCTCACCGTCTTCCGCGTGGCGGCCCGGCAGCGGTGGCAGACGAAGCGCGGCCCGGTCGGCAACCGGCGGATCATCGACTGGATCCTGTTCGACGTGGATGGCGAGCTTTTCCCCACGACGAGCCAGAACTTCGGCCAGACGATGGGCCTCTGGCAGTACGACTTCCGCTGGCACGTCGGCGATCGCACGACGATCCTCTCGACGGCCGACGTCGACTTCTTCACCGGCGGCCAGCAGCTCTTCACCGTCGGCGCGCTGCTCAACCGCACGCCCCGCGGCAGCTTCTACATCGGCTTCAACGAGTTCGGCGGGCCGATCGACGCCAGCGTGCTCACCGGGTCGTACACCTATCGCATGAGCCCGAAGTGGGCGAGCTCCTTCGGCACGGCGCTCAACCTCAAGGGGATGAACATCGGCCAGAACTTCCAGCTCGTGCGGATCGGCGAGTCGTTCCTGATGACGTTCGGCTTCAACTACGACTATAGCCGCAACAACGTCGGCGTGTCGTTCAACCTCGAGCCGCGTTTCCTGTCGCGGACGCAGTTCGCCAGCCGGACGGGCCTCGACATCCCGATGGCCGGGGCCTACGGGCTCGAGTGACGGGAGCCGTCAGGGGCGGGCGTCGTCGGCGGGCTGTTCGACCGTGCCTGCCCGCGCCGCCTTTTCTTCACGGCCGAGCGGCTCGCGGGCCGCGGCCAGTCGCTTGCGCAGGGTGGCGAGCTTCGCGTCGCCGTCCCCGAAGACCCGCGCGCGGATCGTCACGGCCCGCTCGAGGAGCGCCGCGGCCGCGGCGGGTCGGCCGTCGAGGGCCTCGACGGCGGCGAGGTCGGCGAGCACTTCCGCGGTGACCTCGTGGTCCGGCCCGAGGGTCCGGCCGACGACGTCGAGCGACCGCTCGAGCCACGTCCGTGCCTCGGGCAGCTTCCGCTGGAGGCGGAGCACGTCGCCGAGGTGCAGGGCCGTCTGCGCGACGCGGGCATGCTCGGGCCCCAGCAGTTCTTCCTGGGTCTCGAGCGCCTGCCGGAAAAGCAGCTCCGCTTCGGGGAACCTACCCTGCGAGGAGACGGCGCAGCCGACGTGCACCCGGGCGAGCGTGGTCATCTCGTGTCGCCCGCCGTAGGCGGCTTCGTAGATCGCCAGCTGCCGCCGGAAGAGCGCCTCCGCCCGCCGGGCGTCGCCGCGCACGTTGGCGAGTCCGGCGAGCGTGCCGAGGAAGCCCGCGGTGCGGGGATCGCCGACGCCGTAGAACCGCTCGGCCGTCGCCAGCGCCCTGTCGAGCAGCTGTTCGGCTTCGGCATGGCGGCCGGTCGCGGTGTAGAGCGCGCCGAGCGCCTCGAGCGACCCCGCCAGACGACCCTCGTCCGCACGCGCGCCGGCGGCGACCTGCCGCTCCCAGATTGCCACCGCCTGCGCGAGCAGAGGCTCGGCCCCCGTGTAGCGACCGTTGTGCTGCAGCATCTGGCCGATGCTCTGCAGCATGTCGCTTTGCAGGTGCGGGTCGTCGCGGAAGACTTCTGGAACCGTTCGCGCCGCCCGGTCGAGCATGTCTGTCACGGTGACGTCGCGGTCGGGAGCGTAGGCGTCGGCGTTGCGGATGGCGTCGAGCAGGAAGGAGAGCAGCCGCTGGGATCGGTCCCGCTCGCGGGCGGCGGTCGCCTCTTGTGTGGCGGCATGGTCGCGGGCCGCGACCGCCTCGGCCCGCTCCCGTCGGGCCCGCACCGCGAAGACGCCGATGCCGACGGTCATGATGACGAGCGCCGCGAGGGCCGTCGCCGCGGCCGTGAAGGCCGTGCGGTGCCGGCGGCCCAGTCGGGAGAGCGCGGCGAAGAGGCTTGGCGGCGCCGCGGCGATCGGCTCTCCGGCCAGATAGCGGCCCAGGTCCGCCTCCAGTTCGGCGGCGGATGAATAACGGCGAGTCCGCTCCTTCTCCAGGCACTTCGCCGCGATCGTCTCGAGGTCGCCACGGAGCGTGCGGTTGAACGACGAGAGCGGTGCCGGGTCGCACTCCCGCACCAGGCGGGCGGCCTCGAAGACGGGCTTCTTGGCCACGTCGTACGGCGGTCGGCCGGTGAGCAGCTCGTAGAGCACGACGCCGAGGGCGTAGACGTCGGCCCGGGTGTCGATGTTGTCGGGATCGGCGTCGAACTGCTCCGGGCTCATGTATTGAAGCGTGCCGATGAGGTGGCCGACGTCGGTGTGCATCGTCGTCAGCGCCACGTCGGCGTCGGTGCTGCGGGCCACCCCGTAGTCGATGACCTTCGGCGCGCCCGTCGGGCCGACGAGGATGTTGCCGGGTTTCAGGTCGCGGTGGATGACGCCGCGATGATGGCCGTAGGCGACGGCGTCGCAGACCTTCCTGAAGAGCGCGACCTTCTCCCGCGCCGACAGGCCCCGCGCGGCGGCGTGGTCGGTGAGCGGCGCGGCATCGGGCACGAGTTCCATGACGAAATAAGGCACGGCCACGCCGTCGACCGTCTGCATGCCGACCGTGTGGACCTGGGCGATGCCGGGGTGGGACAGTCGGCCGAGCAAGCGGGCCTCGTGCTCGAATCGCCGCTGCATGCCGGCGGAGACGAGGCCCGGCCGCATCACCTTCACGGCGACGGCCCGCCGCGGTTGGTGCTGCAGCCCCTCGTAGACCCGCCCCATGCCGCCGTCGCCGAGCACCCGCAGCAGCGTGACGCCACCGAGTTCCGCGCCGACGAGCCAGTCGGCCGGTGGCGGCGGCCGGTCGAGCCCGAACCCAAACCCGTCGTCGCGGCCCGCGAGCCCGGCCTCCGACGGGCTGATGCCGGGAGCCGAGCGATCGTCGGAGGCTTGCGCGTCGGAGGACATGGAGAGATCGCTGCCCGGTAACGACATCCCGGCGTTGTATTCGCGCCGGAGTGATCGAGGATACCCGAGCCCGTGGGCCGCCATGCACCGGCTTTGCCGCCGCCGCCGCATGGCCTATCATCCTCGCCATGAACATCACCATCGCAGTGCTTCCCGGCGACTACATCGGCCCCGAGGTCATGGCCGTCGCCCTCCCGATTCTCGAGGCCGTGCTCCGGCGGTCGGGCCACACGCTCGCCCATTCGACCCACGACGTCGGCGGGGCGGGCATCGACCGCCATGGCAAGGCGCTCCCCGACGCCACGCTCGCCGCCTGCCGCTCGGCCGACGCCATCCTCTTCGGCTCCGTCGGCGGGCCGAAGTGGGAGAAGCTGCCGCCCCAGGAGCAGCCCGAGCGGGCCTCGCTCCTGCCGCTGCGGAAGCACTTCCGCCTCTTCGCCAACATCCGCCCCGGCCTGCTGCTCAAGAACCTCCTCGACACCTCGCCGCTGCGGCCCGACCGCATCCCCGACGGCGTCGACATGGTCTGCATCCGCGAGCTGACCGGCGGCCTCTACTTCGGCGCCAAGTCGACCCGTGAGCTCGAAGGCGGCGACGTCGAGGCGATCGACACGATGGTCTACCGCCGCTCCGAGATCGAGCGGATCACCGACGTGGCCATCGCCACCGCCCGGGCCCGCCGGCGGCATATCACGCTCGTCGACAAGGCCAACGTGCTCGAGACGTCGGTGCTCTGGCGGAAGGTCGTCGCCGAACGGATCAAGGCGGTCGCGCCGGACATGACGCTCGCCACGATGTATATCGACAACGCCGCGATGCAGCTCGTGCTCCGGCCGGCGCAGTTCGACGTCGTGCTCACGGAGAACATGTTCGGCGACATCCTCTCCGACGAGATGGCCGTGATCTGCGGGTCGCTGGGGATGATGGCCTCGGCCTCGCTCGGCCTCGATGAAAACCGCCACGGCAAGCCCTTCGGCCTCTACGAGCCGTCGGGCGGCACGGCTCCCGACATCGCCGGGCAGGACAAGGCCAATCCCTGCGCCCAGGTGCTCTCGGCGGCCCTCATGCTTCGCCACTCCTTCGGCCTCGAGGCCGAGGCGCGGGCGATCGAGACGGCCGTGGAGCGGACGGTGGCCGACGGGATCCGCACGGCCGACATCGCCGGAGGCGGACCGGCCGTCGGCACGCGGGCCATGGGCGCGGCGATCCTCGAGCGGCTCTGACTTTTTGCGAGGACTGTGCTCAGCCCCGGGTATCGGGCCTGACGCCGCGCTTGAAGAAGTGCCAGGCCGCGAAGATCACGGCCAGGAGCCCGTAGGAGGCGGCCAGTTCGACGGGGCTGCGGCCCGCGGCTTCCGGCGGCAGCGTGCCCACGGCCCAGGGCAGGAAGAGCCGGCCGTCGGCGAACGGCGAATGGATGATGCCGACGAGCGTGGCCGCGGCGGCGGCCAGGCACCAGCCCGCGGCCGCGAGCAGCGCCTGGTCGACGAGCGCCGCCACGAGCCCCGCCCAGAGCAGGCTCGTGACGATGAAGCCCGAGGCCAGCAGCCGCAGCGAGAAGAGTTCGCGGGCGAGGCTGGCGTCGGGCGTCGCTCCCGCGGCGAGCAACTTGTCCGCTTGCAGCGAGACGAGCGCGGCGAGCGCCGGCACGCAGGCGATCGCGACAGCCGGATAGTGGCGGTGCGGCGTGGCGTGGAAGCTCTGCGCCGTGATCTCGAGGCCGATGAAGACGAGGATCGGCAGCACGGCCGGCCCCGGGATCGCCTGATACAGGTATGCGAAGGTGCCGGTGAGCCCGGCGACGCCGATGAAGAGGGCCGTGGCGAGCGTGTAGGCCGCACGGCCGCCCATCGCCTTGTAGGCCGGATGGCCGATGTAGGGCGTGGTCTGGATCACGCCGCCACAGGCGCCCGCGACGATCGTGGCGATCCCCTCCACGGCGATCACGTGGCCCGTGTCGTATTCGTCACCGGCCGCCGCGGCGCTCTCGGTGCAGTCGATCCCGCCCACCACCGTGCAGAGCGCGAAGGGGATCACGATCGGGAGATACTTGAGCATGTCACTCCAGGCTTCGAGCCATTCAAATCGCAGCGCCGCCAGCCAGTCGGTCGGCCAGAGGGCCGTCGCGGGATCGAGGCTCGCATGCGTCGCGTCGGGCGGCAGCCAGCCGGCCGCCCGGCAAGTGGCATGGATCGCGCCGCCCACGAGCAGCGCGGCAAGCGCGCCGGGGATGCGGGCGGGCAGCGGAATCCGCGCCGTGAGCGCCGCCAGCACGATCCCGAACGCCACGAGGCCCGTGAGCGGCTCGCCGAAGATCTCGAGCAGCGGGAGGAAGGAGATGAGCGCGAGGGCGACAGCCGCGAGGCTGCCCAGCAGGCCCGCGCGGGGCACGATCCGGCGCACGCCCGCGGCCACGAAGCTGCAGGCCACCTTGAAGATGCCGCTGGCGACGATCGCGCACATGCCCACATGCCAGGCATGGCGGGCGGCCGCCTCCCGCTCCATGCCGCCTGAGACCGCCGCCGCGTAGGCCGGCCCCAGCACGAAGAAGACCATGCCAAAGGTGCTCGGTGTGTCGAGGCCCAGCGGCATGGCGGTGACGTCCGCGCGGCCGGTCCGCCGGGCCAGCCGAAACGCCATCCAGGTGAAGGCGAGGTCACCGATCACCACCCCCACGGCCGTGCCCGGGACGAAGTGGGAGAGCGCAAACTCGACCGGATAGCCAAAGACCGTCGCCAGCAGCGAGACCGCCAGCACGAGGTCGGCGAGGTTGTCGAGCGAGAGGCCGAAGAAGGCGTTGATGTCGCCGGGCGTGGCCCACCGGTAGCCTGTGGTGGCGGGGGGAGCGGCCGGTGGACGGTCCATGCGCATGCGTTCACTTCCTGACGCCTGAGTCCCCGGTCACGCACGGGCCGCCAGGGGATGATTGCGGGCCTGTCCGGGGCCGGTGGAGCCGGAATGTCGGAAGCCGGCCCGGAAAAGTCAAACGAAGCCGCGGGCCGGGCCCGCCGCCGGAACCACCCGTGGCCCGGAACCGGCACACCCTCGGGGGGGCGGCTATACTCAGGCCGCGGCCCGGGGTGCCTCCCGGCCGGCCGTCCGCCGGCCCGAGGGGCCGACCGGGGGGCGGATTTTCTCCGCGAACCTTCTCGTCGTGGCGGCGTACTAGAGATGGATTTGCATGAGTCTCACTCCCGTGCCTCGGCAGACGACCGCTCCGGCGGCGGTTCGGCCGTCGTGCCGTTGACAGAGTCAGCGGCGCAGTCGTTGGCACAAGGGGCGGGGCCGACGGACGAGGCGCTGATCGAACGGGTTCGCACGACGGACGATGCGGCGGCTTTCGAGCTGCTCGTCCATCGGTACGAACACGAGCTCTTCAGCTATCTCCGACGCTACCTCGGCAGCGCGGAGATGGCCGAGGACGTATTTCAGGCCACGTTCCTGCAGGTCCACCTGAAGCGCGAAAGTTTCGAGGACGGCCGGCGGTTTCGACCCTGGCTCTACACGATCGCCACCAATCAGGCCATCGACGCCCAGCGTCGCAATCGGCGCCACCGCATGGTGAGCCTCG
>JBJOKF010000031.1:0-21043 GCA_046046235.1 Planctomycetota bacterium
CGACAGCCCTATCGCAAGAGGGGGGGCGAACGGAGGACATAAGGAGCCATGCGGCCTCGCGCCGCCGCTAGAAACCCGCCGGAATTACTTCATCCGCTTGTACCGCTCGACGGCGTGGTGCCGCGAGTGGACGTGGAGTTTCTTGTAGATCCGACGGATGTGCGTGATGACCGTGTTGCGACTCACGCCGAGGTGCTTGGCCACCTCCTTGTACATTGCGCCGGTGGCGAGGAGGTCGAGCACCTCGCGCTCCCGCGGGGCGAGCGCGACGTCCTCACTCTGCGCAGGCAACGGCGCGACGGCCGGCGGCACCGGTCGCTCGAACGACCGCACGATCCGCCGAGCGACCATGCTCGACATCGGGGCGCCGCCAGCCACGACGTCGTGGATCGCCGCGAGCACCTCGTCGACCCGTGCCGGCTTGATCAGGTAGCCGTGCGCACCGGCCGCCAGGGCATCGAAGAGCACGTCGCTGTCGGAATAACAGGTGAGCATGACGAACTCGGTCTCGGGCATCTGGACCGAGAGCTGGCGGACGCATTCGATGCCGGTGCCATCGGGCAGATGCACGTCCACGAGCACGACGTCGGGCTCGAGTCCCGGCAGTGTCTTCAGAGCCTGCGTGAGCGTGCCGCAGCCGCCGAGGAAGCAGCACCGTGAGTCGCTCTCCACGATGTCGCGGAGGCTGCGGCGAGTGCCCTCGTCGTCCTCGAGGATCGCGACCCGCACCGGCTCGTCCCCGTCCCGGGTCCCCCGTTCCGTTTCATGGTCCGGCGTCATGCGGATGGCTCCTGGGCAAGTTCATGGGCACTCCCGGCGGCCGTGCGCGTTGGCTCCCCGCCCAACGGCACCGTCAGCCGCACGCAGGTGCCCGCTCCTGGCACCGAATCGATCGCCGCCCGCCCGCCCAGCTCGGCCAGCCGCGCGCGAATGTTGGCCAGGCCGTCTTGATCCGGGCCGAGCGGCCGGCCGGCTTCGAAGCCGACGCCATCGTCACGGATCGCGACGGCAAGCGACTCCGGGAGCACGTCGATCGTGAAATCGATCTGCGTCGCCCGGGCATGCCGCAGCACGTTCTGGAGCACCTCGCGGATCGCCAGGCAGAGGTGATGCCGCACCTGCGTCGAGAGCGGGATCGCGGCACATGGGCCGTCGGGCAGGTGCAGCCGCAGCGTGAGATCGCCGGCCCGGGCGAAGTCCTCGACGTCGTTCACGACGAACGGAATGAACTGGCCGACGGTGTCATTCTTGGGATTGACCGCCCAGACGATCTCGTCGACCGAACGCGCGAGGCGGCGGGCCCGGCCATAAATGGTCTCGAAGCGGTCGCGGATCTCGTCGGCCGGCAGGCCGCCCCGCCGGGCCAGGTCGCTCATCAAGGCCACCTGCGTCAGCCCCGCCCCGAGGCTGTCGTGGATGTCGCGGGCGATGCGGGCCCGCTCGCGGTCCATCTCGCGTTGCCGCTCGAGCTGCTCGACTTCCCGCCGCGCCCGCCGACGCGTCACCTCTCGGGCCACGAAGAACGTGCCCAGCGACCCGATCGCCGCCGCGAACGCCCACACTGCCGGCCGGAGCCACAGCGGCGTCGGCACCTCGAGGTCGAGCTTCGCGGACGGAAAATCCCGATCCTCCTCGCCCGCGACAAGTCGCGCCTCGAACCGCTGCTCGCCCGACGGCAGCACGGCGTAGTCCCGGCGGGTGGCGGACGCCGGCGACGACCAGGCCGTGTCCACGCCCCGGACGAATGTCTGATAGAGCGGAGCATCGCCCCATTGGACGCCGGGCGAGGAGACGGTGAAACCGTGGCGGCTGCCGTCGCCCCCGGCGGTCGGCTCGATGACCGGCGGTCCTGTCACCCGCGCCCGTCCAGGCAGCCAGGCCGGGTCGAATGTCGCGATGCCGTGGGCCAGCGGCACGACGATCCGCTCGTCGGCCCGCCATGCCGGCGGCTCGGCGGGTGCGGCGGATGCGTCGCTGATCCCGCCGACACACTCGCTGTCGCCGAGACCGTCGAGCGGCCCAAGAACGACACCCCGCACGACCTGCGCCTTTCCCGTGCGCAGCCGGTCGAGGCTGTCGAGCCGCATCCCCTGGATATGCCCGTCACGGGTGGCCACCCAGAGCCGGCCCTGGGCGTCCTCTTCGATCTGCCGCACGGCGTCGTCCACGAGCCCGGTGGCGGTCGTGTGCGAGAACTTTGCGCCGCGCGCCGTGATGCCGAGCAGGCCGCGATCCCCGCCGATCCAGAGGGTGCCCCGGGAGTCGCGGTGGAAGACGACGCCCTTGCGACTCGGAAGGTCGGCCGCGGCGAGCACGCTCGTCACCTCGCCATCGGGGTTCACCCGCTCGACGCCGCGGGCCACCGTTGCCACGAGGATGCCGCCATCAGCCTCGGACTCCAGGCCGATGACGAAAGACTGCAGCGGCAGTTCGTAGTTGGCCACGAGCCGAAACTCGTCGGTCTGCGGATCGTGCATGGCGAGCCCGTTGGCCGTCCCGGCCCAGACGCGGCCCCCGGTGTCGACGGCCAGCGCATGGGTCGTGCGAAGTTCGAGGAAATGCTTGTCGGGCTTGGTGAGCTGCCGGACCGTGCCATCCTCGATGCGGAGGATGTAGCTCCCCTGCGTGCCCACCCAGATGCGGCCGTCGGCTGTCTCGACGAGCGCCGTCGGCACCGCGTTTGTCGGCAGGGTGGCGACCGGACGCGGCGGCTCACGGGCCGCGTCCATCTCGGCGGCAGCCGCCTCCGCTGGAATCTCCACGACGGCGCCCGGGACGCCGACGAGCATCGAGCCATCGCGCCGGACGAACACCGTGCGGCACTCGTCGACGGGGCGGACCCGCACCGCCGCCGGCCGGATCGCGAGCAGGCCGCCGGCGCACGCTGCCCAGATGCCGTCGGCGGCGTCGGCCACGAGATGGGTCGTGAACGACGAGAATCCTGGAATGCCCTCGATCACCGTCTCGATGCGGCCGTCGCGGCAGGCGAGGAGGCCGCTGTGGTCCGACACCCAGACGGTGCGGTCGCTCGACTCGACGATCTTGCCGCTGATCCGGAAGGCGGGATCGGGCAGCTGCGGCAGCCGGCGCTCCCAGCCGTCGGGGCCGTTGATCGCGATCGCGTCGGGCAGCAGCGCCCAGGTGCCCGAGGGGCCGAAGCCGAGCGAGATGATTTCCGGGCCGATCGACGACCCGTCAGCCTCGACGGCGGCGACCTTGCCACCCGAGAACTGCCAGCTGCGCAAGAGCTGCCGCGGGTTGGGTTTGCTGCCCCAGAGCCAGATCTCGCCGTTGGCGGGCGACACGCCGCCGTAGCGCCAGCGGATGGGCTCGTCGTCGCCGGCGCCCGCCCAAGCCTGGACGATTCGCTCCCCATCGAAGGTGGCGAGCATGTCGGGCCCCACGAACACTGGATGCCCATCCGGCCCGAACGTCATGCTGAAGATCTTGCCCGTGGGCAACGCGTGCACCGTCCACGCCGCCGGTCGCAGCAGGCTCTCTCCCTCGCGCAGCCGGGCCGCGGCCTGGCCTCCCTGCACCCAGAGCCGGCCGGCGCCGTCGAATCCCAGGCTCCAAAAGCTGCCGATCGCCTCCCGCAGCGGCTTGGTGAACCGTTCAGGAACCGTCTCGAACGACCGCCCGTCGAAGCGGACGAGCCGTTCCCGGGAGCAGCAGTAGACCCGCCCGTCGGGTCCGATCGCGACGCCCGTAAACCCGGTGTCGGGCAGTCCATCCTCGCTCGTCCACCACTGGATCATGAACCTGCCGGTGCGGTCCGGCATCGCGGCGGCCATGGCCGGGGCTGGCGACGTGAACGCGAGGCAAGTGACGAGCCAGACGAGAGACCCGATGCACTGTCGGGCCCGTAGGCCACCGGCCCGCACCCTCCCGGCGTGGCCGCCTAGTTCGAAGCCGCCACGCATCGCTGCCACCATCTCGAGGCTCTCGCCATTCGCCGCCGCCGGCCGCACCCCCGCAGCGCGGACTCCCATCCCTATTCTAATCGCCCGCGGTGCGCCGCGGCGCTTTCACGGGACCCCACGGGCCGGCCGCGAAAGCACCGCGGCGCTGGCCGGTGGGAGCGTGACGACGAAGATGGACTCGTTTTGCCCGTTTCCCCCGGCAGTCGCTGCCACAGGCTCGACCGTCTCGATGGCGTGATCGCCTCGCGCGACCCCCCCCCACGCATCGTAGTTGACCCCCGCGAGCGTGATCCCCGACCGGGCACGAATATCGTTGCCGGGCGCGAGCAGCCGCATGAGGCTCGCGGCGCCGCCGTCCGTCGGCAGCCGCACCGCGACACGAGCCTCGGTGTCCGGCGCCTTGTTGACCAGGATGGTGCGCGACACGGTCGCCGTGGCGACGTGATACGCCTTGAGCGACGCCGGCCCCCGGTGGGCGACCTTCGCGATCCGAGCGCCGGCCGTCACCGCCTGCTGGAAGCAGAGCAGTCCGTAGAACGGCGGCCGCACCCGGCAACTGTGATGGAGCGGCGGCGGCTCGGAGAGTGCCGCCGCCTGCGGCGTGCCCGACGTGAACCGCTCGAAGATCGAGTACTTCTCCGAGCCCTGGTGAAAGTCGATGCCCGCGACGCCCGCCGCGGCCATCTCCAGGGCCGTGTCGAGCGACCAGAGCGCGGCCGCGTAAACGTCGCTCACCCCCACGTTGCCGCCGCCCGAGATCGAGTTGCTCTCCGTGATCCGCAGGGCGACGCGGTGCTTCCGCGCCAGGGCCACCTGCGGCGCGACCCAGGCGGCCATGATCTCGCGGGTATGGCCGTCGTCGAGCAGCGTTTCGGGCGTGTCGTTGGGGCGATCGGGCGGCGGCTTCTTGTTGTAGGCGGAGTGGTAGTAGTGGACGGTGACCATGCCCAGCCGCCCCTGCCCCGCGTTGAGATACTGCTCCATGATCGCGGGCTTGAGACCGATCCAGCCCCAGGCCGGGCCGGCACAGGGCGCATCGCCGAGCGTTCGCACCGCCTCGCCGAACACCTCGACCAAGTCGCGATAGAAGAGCCCCTTGCCGTCGTCCGGCCAGAGGTCGCGCCGCAGGTCACGGTAGTAGTTGGGCTCGTTGCCCAGTTCGAAGGCGACGATCGAATCGCCGAGCCGCCGGCGGCCCTCGTCCGCCTGCCGCTTGATGAGGTCCATGTCGCGGCTCGCCAGCGTGAGCGTGAGGATGAACCGCATGCCGAGTTTGTCGCGCAGCGTCTCCAGGGCGTCGAACGTCTTGGCCGCCCCCTCGGCCTGCATGCGGGCATCGGCCGACTCGCCGCGGAGCACGCGCTCGTAGCCGGCGTCGTAGCTGGTGCCCCCGACCCTGAGCATGAGCGGCCCGTTGTCGTTCCGCAGCCGGCCCACGATATCGAGGGCATGCGGGGTCATCGTCATGCCCGACACCCACGGCCACTCCTGCGACAGCCCCAGGAAGGACGGCGGCACGGCCACCGATTCCACCATCGCCGGCACCGGCGCGATCGCCACGGCAGTGGCGGCGGCATCGGGATCCCGCTCCGCGGCGCGACCGTCGGAGCCGCCGGCGGCCACCGCCAGCCAGGCCAGAACCAGCCACCCCCCGGTTCGCAAACTGCCGCCACGTTCGATCATCGCAAGATTCACTGCGCCTCCGGCCCGACTCGCGCCCCGGGATCTCTCCCGACTCTAGCGCCGGTCCGGTCGCTTCGCAGTCGCATATCTATGGGACGCGCCGGTGTTTCTTGCGGGGGCGAAAGTGTCGGCGGCAGGCCTTCCGACAACACGGCTCACGCACAAAAAGCCAGGCATGGCCGAATCGATTCGGCCATGCCTGGCTGGTGAACATCGCTTGCCCCGACGGCCGATGGCCGCAGGCCCGACGGCGTGAGGACTACTTCGAGTCGCTCTCGCGCAGGGCGTGGCCGAAGACCGACCAGACCACGCCGTCGCCGACCACCGACAGCGTCATGCGGCCCTCTTCGGTGATCACGACATTCAGGCCACGGCCGCTCTCGACCCCGGAAAACACCTTGTGGCCCTCGGCCTCGTGCACGTGCTCGAGTTTCGTGACCTCGCCGCGACGCGACGCCGGCGCCAGGAGCGTGAGTTCCTTCTTGTCGGCGTCGAGCCGGAAGAACGTGGGCCGCTCGCGCTCGCCCGTGTCGGGCGGCCCCACGGTGCCGTCCTCGTCGACCGCGACGGCCGAGGCCACGGAGCAGAGCCAGGTCTGCCCGGCCGCGGCCGGTTCGGCACCGGCGAGACCGGCGGCCAGGATCATCGACACCAGCACCAATGCACGGATCGTCATAGAGAAATCTCCCTCTGTGTGGATGTGTGAGTTCGAATCGCAGGCTCAGGCCCCCGGCCATCAGCGGACGGTGTAGCCCTTCGCCTCGAGCGCCGCCATGAAGTTCCTGTTCCAGACGGCGAACTGCTGCTGGTAGGCCGCCATGGCCGCGGAGGCGTTGCCGCCGGCCGTCTTGATGGCCCGCCGCGAACGCATGCCTCCGGTCAGCCCGACGCCCGTCGCGCCGATCGCCGCTCCCTTGCCGGCGTCGCCGGCGATGGCGCCGATCGCCGCGCCCAAGGCCGCGCCACCAGCGCCGCCCTTGATCGCCCCGCCGCGGGCGGCGTTGGCTGCCGCCGATGCGGCCTGCTCCTGCTGCCCGAGGAGCGCCTGTGCCTGGTAGGGATCCCATCCGGTCTGCTGCGTGGCCCAGTCGTAGGCGGCCGACTCATCCTGCCGCTGCTGGTCGGGCGTCTGCCCGCGGGCGGGGAAGATCGCCACGTTGCCCGGATTGGCGCTCCGCGCCGGCGGGCCGGCCTCCGCCACGGTCGCCACGGCCACCAGGCCGCACGCCATCCACATGAGCCCCGACCGCATCACACCGCCAGTCATCCCTGCACGCATCGCGTCGTCTCCTGTTTCGAATCGATGGGGTTTCTCCCCGCGTCGACGGCAGGGATACGGTCCGCCGCGTCGAGCCGTCAATGGCAGCCGCGCCGACGGTGGCCGGGGGGCACGTCGAACGTGTGGCCGGCCTCTCCTGATTTCGTCCGCTTCCGCACAAGGATGCGGCGCGGCTCAAGTCGCGTATCCGACCTTTCCGATGATTCCCGAAGTGACGGAGGGGGGGACTGTGACGCTTTCGGACAAAACATTCAGGCTCGTGGCCTGCGGCTTCGTGATCGCCATCGCCGCCGCCTGGGGCGATGCCGCCCGCGGCCAGACCTACGGCATCGACTTCCGCAACACGCTCATGCCCGCCTCGGGCGGCATGGCGGGCACGAGCGTCGCCGCGCCGCAGGACTTCATCTCGGCCATCAACGCCAATCCGGCGGCGCTCACGCACTACCGCGGCACCCACTTCACGATCGGCGGGGCCTTCGCGGAGGCGACGGTCAACCTCGAGCAGAAGACGGCCGCGCCGCTCCTCGGCGTGGCCCCCTTCTCCGCCAAGAGCAGCACACCCGGCGCGATCGTGCCCGCCATCGGCGTCGCGCAGGAGGTCGAGGGCCTGCCGGTCCCGACGACGGTCGGTCTCGCAGTGCTCGGCGCGGCCGGCGGCGGCTCGAGCTATGTGCAGGTGCCGCAGAGCAACGCCACGTCGTCCTATCTGCTGCTGCTCGAGTTCGCCCCGTCGGTGGGCTTCCAACTCACCGACCGCCTCTCGATCGGGGCCACGATGTTCATCGGCGACGGCTATGCCTCCGGCCCCTTCGTGGGCACCAGCGGCATGACCAACGCCTACGCCCTCCGCGGCGGGTTCGGCCTCGACTACGAACTCGGCGACGCGACCTGGCTCGGGGCCTATTACCAGACGAACCAGGATTTCCGGTTCGAGAACGAGGCCGTGCTCTTCTCGGACCGCCGCCCCCGGGACGTCGACATGGGGCTGCCGCAGCAGGTCGGCATCGGCGTCGCCGACGAGACGCTCATGGACGGCCGGCTGCTGCTCGCCGCCGACGCGCTCTATCTCGACTGGCGGAGCGCCGCCCTCTTCAAGAGCATCTACCGCGGCCAGTGGGTGATGCAGCTGGGGGCGCAGTATCGCGCCACCGAACGCGTGAAGCTCCGGCTCGGCTACGCGCTCGCCCAAAACCCGATCAACGACGCCGTCGGCACGCGGATCGGCCCGATCGAGGTGCCGGGCGGCATCCCGTCGGTGAAGTACCTGCAGTCGCAGTTCGCGATCATCAACGAGCACCGCATCGCGGGCGGCCTCGGCGTCGAGGACTTCCTCATGGAAGGGCTCGACTTCGACGCCTTCGCCGGTGGCATGCTTCCTAGCGGCGACAACATCGGCGACTCGACCTACGTGAGCGTGGCGAGCTACTGGATCGGCGTCGGCTTCACCTGGCACTTCGGCGGGCAGACGCCGGCGCGATCGCCGTCGTGACGGCCAGGGGCAGTCCGCCCGAGGTCGACAGCCGAGAGTCCGGTCGGCGGCGGACAATCTGCTTTTGTCGGAAATCGCATTGTCGAAACGAAGGCACGCCGCGACATTTCCCGCTGGTTTCACCTTGAAAGTCGCGGGAGGATCGGCATGAGGCACGACGGCGTTCGAATGGTCCGGTGGTGGTGTGTGACGGTAGTCGCCTGCGTGGCGTGGCTGGCGGTGCACGACGGCGCCCTCGCTCAGACTGGGAACCAGACTGGAAATCAGGGCGGGAAGCAGCCCAACATCCTCGTCATCTGGGGCGACGACATCGGCCAGTTCAACGTCGGGGCCTACAACCTCGGCATGATGGGCTACAAGACGCCCAACATCGATTCGATCGCCCGCTCGGGCGCGCTCTTCACCGACTGGTACGGCCAGCAGAGCTGCACGGCCGGCCGGGCCGCCTTCATCACAGGCCAGTCCCCGATCCGCACCGGTCTCACGAAGGTCGGCCTGCCCGGCGCTCCCGAGGGCATGAAGAAGGAGGATCCGACGATCGCGACGCTCCTCCGCGCCCGCGGCTACATGACCGGCCAGTTCGGCAAGAACCACCTCGGCGACCGCGACGACATGCTGCCGACCAACCACGGCTTCGACGAGTTCTATGGCAACCTCTACCACCTCAACGCCGAGGAGGAGCCGGAGCATCCCGATTACCCGAAGAATCCCGAGTTCAAGAAGAAGTTCGGCCCGCGGGGCGTGATCCACAGCTTCGCCGACGGCCGCATCACCGACACCGGTCCGCTCACCCGCAAGCGGATGGAGACGATCGACGAGGAGGTCAACGCCAAGACGTTCGACTTCATGGAGCGGGCGAAGAAGGCCAACAAGCCGTTTTTCATCTGGTGGAACTCCACCAAGATGCACATTTTCACGCACCTGAAAGAGGGCGTGGCGGGCAAGACCGGCCTCGGCATCTACGCCGACGGCATGGTCGAGCATGACCGCCAGGTGGGCGAGGTGCTCGCGAAGCTCGACGCGCTCGGCCTGTCCGACAACACGATCGTCATGTATTCCACCGACAACGGGGCCGAGGCTTTCACCTGGCCGGACGGCGGCTCGACGATGTTTCGCGGCGAGAAGAACACGCAGTGGGAGGGCGGCTACCGCGTGCCCTGCGCGATCAAGTGGCCGGGCGTGATCAAGCCGGGCACGATCGTCAACGAGATCGGCGCCCACGAGGACATGCTGACCACGCTCGTGGCCGCCGCCGGCGACACGACCGTCAAGGAGGACCTCAAGAAGGGACGGCAGATCGGCGACCGCAACTACAAGGTCCACCTCGACGGCTACGACCTCGGCCCGGCGCTCCGCGGAGCGGCCGAGTGGCCGCGGAAGGAGTTCATCTACTGGACCGACGACGGCAGCGTGGCGGCCCTCCGCTACGGCAACTGGAAGGCCACCTTCCTCAAGCAGCCGGCCCACGGCATGCACGTCTGGCAGCAGCCGTTCGAGGAGTTGCGGGCGCCGACGCTCGTGAATCTGCGGATGGACCCGTTCGAGTTGGCCCAGGACATCGGCATGGACTACCAGCGGTGGTATCTGGAGCACATGTTCATGATCGCGCCCGCGGGCGCCTACGTCGGCCAGTGGCTGCAGAGCTTCCGCGAGTTTCCCCCGCGGCAGAAGCCGGGCAGCTTCAATCTCGACCGCGTGATGGAAGCGGTCACGGCGGGCGCCCAGGGCAAACGCTGATCACAGCCGCCCGACAGATTCAGGCGGGGCGCCGGCGGAGCGTATCTGCCGGCGCCTCGCCGAACTGACGGCGATAGAGGGCCGCGAACCGGCCGAAGTCCCAGATGCCGTGGGCCGTGAGGATGGCCGCCACGGTGGCGTCGTCAGCGTGGGCGCCGCGGAGCCGACGGCGGACCTGGTGGAGCAGCCAGAGCCTGCAGTAGGCCAGCGGACTCACGCCGAACGTGTCGTGGAAGGCCCGGCCGAGCGTTCGTTCGTTGACGCCGCAGTGCCGGGCGATCTCGACGACCGACGGCCGCGGCACCCTGCCTTCCTCGAGGAGCGCGACGGCCCGCCGCACGATCGTTGCGCGGTCGATCCTCGGCCGGCCGAGCGGCGCGGGCTGGGGCTTCAGCCGCCCCAAGCAGGAGGCGGCGGCCTCCACGAGGGCCGTCGCGGCGGCATCGTGCGCGGGCGTGTGCGGTCCGTCGAGCGCCGGCTCGAGAGCCGTGCCGACCACCAGTTGCCTCAGCCGGTCGAGGCTCGGCGGGGCGACTTTCACGACGTGGCTCGCCGCGGTCACGTCACGGCCACAGCGCAGGCTGCCGAGCGGAAAGTCGGGGGGCAGCGCCAGCGAGCACCATTCGTGGGCCCGCCGACGGACCTGGATCCGGAAGTCTGCACCGGGTGGAATCAGAAGCAGTGAGTCGACGCCGAGCGCCCGGCAGTCGGCGACTTGATGCCCGCCGTGCGTCACGGGGATGAAGAGCGTGGGGCCGCCCCAGGTGTTGGCCCCGACGCAGAGGTTGCCGCCCCCCTCGAAGGCCGCCTGCACGACCACGCGGCCCAGACTGCGGATCGCGAGCCTCCAACTCCGCACCTCCACGCCGTCGCAGACGAGTCCCAGGTCCGCACCGCGGATCACATCGCTCCAGGCATCGAAGTCGTCGAAGGAGAGCATCTCGGTGCGTCAGGCCGGCGCTGGGGGGACGGTGCCGAACTGCCGCATGCCCGACACGACCACGCTCGCCGCCGAACCTGGCGACGCGATCAGACTGAAGACGAGCGTGGGCGTCGCATTGGCCGCGTTCGCGAACGGGCCCATGATCGTTTCACTCATGTTGAACCCATCGAGGCTCAAGGTCGCCATGAGACTTTCGCCGCCCGCCGCCGCACCGTCGAGGGTGAGCAACGGAATCGTCATCGAGCCGGTCGTCCCGCCCAGGGTGACGAGCCCGCCGAGCAGCTGCGGGGCAGCGATCCCGTGGACCGACACGACGAGTTGCACGGTCTCCCCGGGATCCACGCCGCTGAACTGCACGTCGAGTTCGAGACCCGTGCCGATCGGGTTCCTTGCATCGCTGGCGAAGGGCACGAACCCGACCGTCGCCATGGAGATCGCGGTGCCGCCCCCGACGCCGAGCGTCATCGTGGAGCCGGTGTCGGCGACGTTGCCGACCGTGGCCTGCAGGGCGTAGTCAAGCGTCTCGGACGCGACCGTCGCCGCCGGCGTCGGGCCGCCGCCGAACAGTTCGAACTGGTGCTTCACGAAATCGGCGGGCGTCGCCGAACCGGACTGCGGATACTGATCGTAGGAATCGGCGAGGTCGGCGGCGGCATCCTGCCGCATCAGCGGCGACCAAGTAAGCCCGTTCTGGGTGTTCGCCGGGCCGGATGGATTCTGCAGGCTCGCCTGGGCGTACCAGGCGGCCGGATACTGATGCGACGGGAGGGCGGCGGCCAGCGCGCCTGCGACCGTGCCGTCGGGGTTGTAGAGCGTGCCCGGCCGCAGCGACACGTCCACCACCTCGCCGAGCCCGACATGCCCGCCCACGGCAGAACCGAAGCCGCTCACCGAGTAGTAGTTCTCCACGAAGGTGCCGCCGTTCGCCTGCCGGTCGGCCGCCACCGGCGTGCGGCTGATCTCCGGCAGCTCCTGCAGGAACCGCCAGACGAAGTTCTGACCGCCGCCGAGGCCCGCCACGCCGAGGTCGGTCGCCGCCGCGGACGGCGACAGCTTTACCGCCGGCCCCATCTCCGGAGAGTCGAAGAGCGTCAGTTGCGACACGGGCCGGTCGGCCGCCTCCAGCGCGACGGCCGCGACCGCGGCCACCTTCGCCCCGTGGCTGTGGCCGATCAGGTGCACGAGACCTTGGTTCGCCCCATAGAAGTCGGGGGCCAGTGCCTCGCCGATCGCCGCGGCGAGCATCTGCCCCGCCCACTGTGTCCGGGATTCGGACTGGCCCACGTAGAGGATCGACTCCAGCAGCGAATTGAGATTGAGCCCCGTGAAGGTGACCGAGGCAGCCGTGATCGATGCAGAAAGCGGCTGGCTGAGGGCCACCTGGGTCGGGCTCGCGATCGCGACGATCGCCGTGCCATCCGGGATGCCGGGGCCGCTGACCTTCATGCCCGCGCTCAGCTGCGACACGTCCGCCACGTCGAGCGATTTTTCACCGCTGGAGCCGCTGGCCGTGAGTGTCACCTGCGACGACTGGATGTCCATCGGCGTCGCCGACAGGTCGAGCCAGCTGTAGGCGATCACGATCGCCTGCGGATCGGCGTGGGCGATCGCCCGCGCCAGTCCCACCGACGAGACGTTGGGGGTCGGTTCGAAGAGCCAGGCAGGCACGGGCGGACTCGCCGCCCAGGACTTCAGCGGATCACCGGGGCTGGATCCCAGGAGCACCGTCCCGCTTTGCCCCGGCGCCCAGCCGTGAGAGACAAAATAGACATTCCGCGGCGCCGCGGCGGTGCTCGTGATCGATCCCGTCGTGACCGGCAGATCGAACGCCTCGGTCGCAGGATTGTACCGCTGGAGGCGGCTGAGCGGCTGCACGGGCGGCGCGAGCAGGGAGGCCATCACGTCCCAGTAGGCCGTGGACGTGAAGCCGTCGAGGCGGCGAAACTCCGCCGAGGAGGCGAGCCTGCCCGCCAGTTGCACCGCGGTCGTCTTGGCGGCCGTGAACGACTGGATCTCGGCGGACGTCGCCTGACGGCCAAGGACGCCGACATAGGTGATCGCCCCGCGGAGCGACCGCTGCACCTGCGAGCGGCCCTGGAAGGCCTGCGTGCCGACGAAGTCGAGCGCGAGCTGGCCGCGGCTCGTGCCGCCGGAGAGTTTGGCGACGCCGGCGTTGACCTGCGCCGTGGTGGCCGCCCGGTTCAGCACCCGCCGATAGAGAAACTGGACGTACGCGGCGTCCGTCAGGGTGCTCGTGTCGCCGTTGGCGGCGACGAACTTCTGCGACGCCATGATGCCCTCGATCGTCGCGTCGGCGGCGATGCCCAGGTTCTGCTGCTGGCCGCTCGCCCGCACGCTGCCGATGTCGAGCACGCCGGGCAGCGTCGCCCGGACGAAGCCGGCGACGGGCAGCACGTTCTGCCCGAACTCGGGTGACTTGAGCAGCCGTCCGAACTCCGCCGCCACGGTCTGCCCGGCCTGAAGGCGGCTCGCCCCGGCGGAGAGTTCGTCGGCCGTCGGCGACCGCTGCAGCACGAGTTGGTAGAGGTTCTGGATGATCGCGTCGTTGCGGCCCGTGAGGCCGAAGTTGAGCCCCGTGACGTCGTCGGCGCCGACGGTGACGGTGTAGGAGAGCGACTGCGCCGTCGCACCGAAGAACCCGGCGGGGGGCAGGACGGTCACCTGCCGACGGCCGGGCGCGACGCCCGTGAAGGAATAGGCTCCAGAGGAATCCGTCACCTGCCGGGTGCCGTCATCGAGGACGACCGTGACGTTCGCGACGGCGGGGAACGCGTCGGGGTCGTTCGGGTCGAGGCCCACGGCATCGAGAGCCTGCTGCACGGTGCCCGAGATCGAGGCCAGCATGGCCCGCGGCTCGAGCGGCTCGATGCCGACACTCGGGCGGCGGGCCAGTCGGGCCCGAATGGTGCGGTGGGGCTTATGGACCATGATGCAGCTCCTCGCGGCTGGAAGTCGGCAGCAGGCGATCGGTCCCGCGATCCGGGCGACGCAGACCCCGCGAGACTACCCTCGTCCGGCGAAAGTCGCCAAAAAATATGCCTTGCTCACCCTTGAGCGGGGCAGCGGCGGCCCCCTCGCCCGCCGTCACACCCGCGCTCTACACTGCCGCCCCGTAGGTGGGGCCAGGCGGCACGGGAGGACGAGCGATGCGACCGACACGACACCTGATCTGGTCTTTGTCTTGGACGGCGCTCGTCGCCGCGGCGGGGCTGTCTGGCGACGCGGCGGCCGCGGACCGCCCCAACATCCTTTGGATTTCGGCGGAGGATCTCTCCGCCGCCACGCTCGGCTGCTACGGCGGCCCGGCCCGCACGCCGCGGCTCGACGCCCTCGCCGCGAGCGGGCTGCGGTTCGACTGCGCCTTTTCGGCCGCCCCCGTCTGCGCGCCGTCTCGCAGCGGCATCATCACGGGCGTGATGCCGACGACGATCGGCAGCCTGCCGATGCGGTGCCGGGCCACGCCGCCCCCGCACGTCGCCGGCCTGCCGGCGCTCCTCCGCGCGGCCGGCTACTACTGCACGAACAACGCGAAGACCGACTACAACTTCGCCAAGTCATTCGATGCCGGCTGGCATCAGTCGGACAACAATGCGCATTGGCGGGGCGGCTCCGATCGGACGCAGCCGTTCTTCGCCGTCTTCAATCTCGGCGTGACGCACGAGAGCGGCCTGTTCGGCGAGCGACCGCGGAAGGTGAGCGAGTCGCTGCCAGCGGCGCTGCGGTCCGATCCGGCGGACGTCGTCGTGCCTCCCTACTACCCCGACACACCGGTGATCCGTCAGGCGCTCGCCCACCGTCTCGATCTCGCCGCCGCGCTCGATCGCGACGTGGCACGCATCCTCGACCAACTCGCCGCCGACGGACTCGCCGAATCGACGATCGTCTTCTTCTGGGGCGACCACGGCGAGGGCGTTCCCCACGGCAAGCGGTTTCTCACGGAGCACGGGCTGCGGGTGCCGCTGCTGGTGCACGTGCCGGAGCGGTTCGCCGCCGCGGCGCGGCTGGCCGGTGGCGGAGCAGCAGCCGGCACGACCGACCAACTCGTGAGCCTACTCGACCTGGGCCCGACGATGCTCGACCTCGCCGGCACGCCGATCCCGTCGTGGATGGAGGGTCGGAGTTTTCTCGGGCCCCACGCCTCCCGCCGGGAGAGCGTGATCGCGGTGGCGGATCGCATGGACGCCGCCCCCGGCTTCGGCCGGTCGGTCCGCGACGCCCGGTTCCGCTATGTCCGCAACTTTCTCCCCTGGCTCGACGGCGACGACCTGCCCGACTACGCCGCGCAGTCGCCGATCACGGGCGAACTACGCCGCGTTCGGGCAGACGGCGGCCTGCCGCCCGGCGCCCAGTGGTTTGGCCGCACGAGCCGGCCGGCAGAGGAACTCTACGACGTCCTCACCGACCCCGATCAGCTCCACGATCTGTCGCAGGATGCGGCGCACCGCGTCGACCTCGAAAGGCTGCGCAACGAGTTGCTCGCCTGGATGCGATCCACTCGCGACACGGGTGTGCTCGCCGAGCCGCTCCTCCGCCGCGAGGCGCGGGCAGCCGGCGGCGAGTGGGCCGTTTTTCATCCCGGCGGCGATCGCGACGCCACCGCGGCCGCCCGCTACGACGCGTTGCTCGCCGCCGCCTGGGACGCCTCCGCGCAGCCGCCGCTCGACGTGCTTGCCGCCCGACTCTCAAGCGCCGACCCTGCCGTGCGATTCTGGGCGGTCCGCGGGCTGGCGTGGGCTGCCCGCCGCACGGGCGACGCCGCCGTCTCCGCGCGGCTCGAGCCGTTGCTGGCCGATCCCGATCCGGTCGTGCAGGTCGAGGCCGCCCGCTGGGTGGCGGCCAGCGTCGACGCGGCACTGCCTCGAGCCCTCGACTGTCTGGCCGCCGGGCTCGGCACTTCGGACGCCGATCTGCGGGTGATGGCGCTCGTGGCCGTCGATCAGTTGGGAGATCGCGGACGGCCGCTCTGGAAAGCCGCAGTCGACGTCGACTCCCAGAAGGAGATCTACGCGAGCCGTACGATCGAGCGGATCCGCGAACGGCTCGCCGAGGCGGCAGCGACGGCGTCCGAAAAGGATCGCGCGCCCTCGGAAGCATCGCCATGACACCGCCCTCGGATTACCGCATCAGGCTCATGGAGCCTGCCGACTATGCCGCCATCGGCGACATCTGCCGGATCGTCTACCCGCACGACACGCCCTACACGGCCGCGGAGTTGGCCGAGCACCTCGCCGTGTATCCGCAGGGGCAGTTCGTTGCCGAGCACCTGCCCTCGGGGCAGCCCGTGGGCGTGCACTTCACGCTGCGACTGCGGATGATCGATTACCACGTGGACGACCCGTGGGACGTGCTCACCGCCCGCGGCACCTTCGCCGACCATGATCCCCACGGCACGTCGCTCTACGGCGCCGACGTGTTCGTGAGCCCCACGCACCAGCACCACGGGTTGGCACATGCCCTGACGGACGCCACCCGCGCACTGGTCGTCGCGGAACGGCTGTGGCGGATGGTCGGCGGCAGCCGCCTGCCCGGGTACGGCGCCGTGGCCGGCAGCGTCCCGGCCGACCAGTACGTGCGCGACGTCGTGGCCGGCGCACGGACCGACCCGGTCTTGTCGGCTCATCTCAAGGACGGCTGGCAGGTGGTCCGGCCGATCCACGGCTACCTGCAGGCCGATCCCGACAGCGCCGACTGGGCGGCGGTGATCCAGTGGGTGAATCCCGCGTGCCCGCCGCCGCCGGCTTTCGCGCTGCGTTGAACCGGCGACTGCCGACGATGAGCCCCTGGATTCGCAGGTGCTTCGCCAGCGGCCCCAGGAACGACACTTCCCCCGTCACGCCGGCGCGGTGCCGATCAGCGCGACGTGGCCGCACACCCGGGCGGCCAGCATCGACTGCTCGAGCGTGCCCGGCCCGCCGCCCGGAGGCACGACGATCGTCTGTGCGTCGATCGAGTCAAGCTCCCGAGGTTGTGCGTCGGGTAGTGTACGATCTTGCGTCGCGACGCAAGCGCGACGGGAGGCATGCGGAGGCACCGATGAGTCGAGCGGCCGACACTGCGATCATCATGCTCGCCGTCCTGGCGTTCGCCGGTGCGTTCACCTGGCTCGGCCCGGTGCTCAAGCCGTTCCTCGTCGCGGTGTTCCTTTTCTACGTCGCCCAACTCGGCGCCAAGACGCTCGCCCGGCTCGGGCTCGGGCCGCGGATGGCCTACACGGGGCTGCTCGGGATCACGGTCATCCTGACCGTGCTCTTCGGCCAGCTCGTCTCCCGTGAAGCGACGCTCTTCCTGGGCAAGTGGCCGAAGTACGAGGCCCGGATCACGAAGGTCATCAACTCGCTGCCCCAGTTCGACCAGCTGCTTCGCGGCACAGGCACGAAGGCTCCAGCACCGCTCCAGCCGGGCGAACCGCCGCCTCCCGTGCCCGCGCCTCCGGAGCCGGCGCCTGCCGACACGTCCCTCGGTGACCTCTTCCGCAGCTTCTCCAAGGCGACGGTCGACTACGTTCTCCACCACACGCTTGGCAGCGCCGAGGTCTTCCTGCTCGTGCTCGTGTACCTGATTTTCCTCTTCATCGGCAGCGAGAAGCTGCCCGATCGGATCCAGGGTGCGTTTCCCGGTGAGCAGGGCCGCAGGATCCTCCTGATCGGCGAGGGCATCTCGCACTCGATGGAGCGGTTCATGACGGTGAAGACGATCGTGGGCGTCGGCATGGGGGCGACGGCCGGGCTGATCATGTTCTTCTTCGGGCTCGACCACTGGCTTTTGTGGGCGTTTTTGTTCTTCGCCTCGAACTACATCACCTACATTGGGAGCATCGTGGCCTGCGTGCCGCCGATCGTCATGGCTTTTCTCGGCCTGGCGACCCCCACCGCGGCGATCGTTCTCTCCGTGCTGCTCGTGGTGAACCGCCTCCTGTGGATCGACTTCGTGGAGATCCGGATGTCGGGCAAGGAACTGAACCTCGACCCGACGCTCATGTTTCTCTGGCTGTCGTACTGGGGCTGGGCGTGGGGCGTGCTCGGCCTGCTGCTCGCCTACCCGATGCTGGCGGCGGTGAAGATCGTGCTCACGCACGTGAAGGGAGGCGAGGGCTGGGCGGTGCTCCTGAGCGAAGACGCACCCGTGGCCTGAAGCAACGACCGCGGGCCGACCTACCCACGCTCAGCAGCAGCCGCCGCCGTCCACGCCGCATTTCTTAGGCGCGAGGCAGGCAGTGTGCTTTGTGCCGAGGTAGAACAGCAGCCCGGCGGGAGTGACTTCCACGCCGGCCACCGGATACTGCGAGATCGTCCCCTCCTCGTACTCGACTTCGACCGGCAGATCGTCGCTCTTCAGCACGGGGCCCGCGACCTGCATGATCATCGCCAGTTTGGACGATTGGAGACGGTGGTCTAAGTCGTCGGCCACCCAGATTTGGAGCAGGCAGGATGCCAGCGACCGGATCGTGCCGCCGCAGTCGATGAAGTCCTTCTGCACCCTTCCCACCTCTGTGATGTGGTAGTGGGCGGGGACGAACGACTTGTCCGGCAGCATCCAGTGCATCTTCGTCTCCGGATGGGCGGCCAGAACCGCCCGAAACTCTGCAACGTTCATCGACACCCTTTCAGCAAGAGGCTTCCAGCGAAGCGAGCAACGACAGCACCTTCTTCTCGATCAGATCTCTGACGCCCCGAAACTCCTCGGGCGACATCTCGCGAGGATCGGGGATCTGCCAGTCCTCTCGGCGAGCGGCGACCACGAGCGGACATTCGTCGCCGCACCCCATCGTCACGGCCACGTCCACCGCCCTGCCGTTGAAGGTCTCCAGGCCCTTCGAGGAGTGCATGGTCAGATCGTAGCCCAGCTCCTTCATGGCTTCGATCGCCTTGGGATTGATGCGACCCGATGGCCGTGACCCGGCGCTGGCGGCCTCCACCCTGTCTCCGCCATGCATCCGCGCGAAGGCCTCGGCCATCTGGCTTCGATTCGAGTTCTCGACGCAGACAAATAAAACGGTTTTCATGAACCTCTCCCGACATCGCCCGAGCCGCAGCACGGCGACGTATGAATAAAACGGCACAGCGGCACGCTCGCCAACGCCCCGGCGACGGGGCCCAACAGATAGATCCACAGGTGGTCGAGCTGCATGGCGACGACCGCCGGAGCCAAGGAACGAGCGGGGTTCATCGATGCCCCGCTGATCGGTCCGGCCATCAAGGCTTCGAATCCGATCACGCCGCCGATGACGATGCCGCCGAGCGGCCTCTCCTCACCGCTTCCGGTGGAAACACTCAGGATCACGAACATGAGGATCAGCGTCAGCACGAACTCGAGCACAAGCGACTGTAGATCGCTTCCGCCGGGCATGGTCGCCCCGAGCGTGCTGCTTTCCGGAAACAGCAGGCGGAGCGTGCCACTCGCCAGAAACGCCCCGGCACACTGGCTGCCGACATAGGGCAGCACCAGAGACCGATCAAAGCGACCGGCGGCACAGAGCCCGACAGTCACGGCCGGGTTGATATGGCAACCGGAGACTCTTCCGAGGGCATAAATCGACGCCATCACCACCAATCCGAACGTGAGCGCCACCCCGACATGCGTGACACCGCCGCCGGTCACCTCGTTGACAACCGCCGCCCCGGTTCCGGCAAACACGAGGCAGAACGTGCCGAACGCTTCCGCACCGAGACGGGATGACACGACGGGATCGTTCCTCATGCACGGGCCTTCCGTCTCGAGGCCTCTTCGGTCATGCAGAGCCCCTGGTCGAGCAACGACCGGACGCACACGTCTACGACCCGGTAGTGGACGTTCACCCCGGCGCGGCGAGATCGGAGGATGCCGAGGTTGCACAGCCGTTGAAGCTGGTTGGAAACCGCCTGCGGCTTCATGCCGACTTCGTCGGCCAGTTGACTGACACACATCTCGTCGGCCCGCACGAGGGCGTGCAGGAGCCGGAGCCGAG
The DNA here is from genome assembly GCA_046046235.1 of Planctomycetota bacterium. Lineage (GTDB taxonomy): Bacteria > Planctomycetota > Planctomycetia > Pirellulales > UBA1268 > CAMCQY01. The sequence continues at coordinate 20,020 of JBJOKF010000031.1, forward strand.
TGTCGTTTGCCAGCACCTTGAAGACGGCCGCCAAACCGCCCGCCTGCATGGGCGTCATGAGCGGACGGTCTCTGAGCGACCGGGGCTTGCGACACCCGGCCGCCACGGAAGGGCGGTTCTTGGCCATGACGGACACACTACACAATTACACGATTCCGTGTAAAGAAAGGCGGACGTTATCGAGGGGCGTATGTCTGGCTACCCGAGAAACCCAAAAGCCCGGCATTTCCAAGGAATGCAGAACCTTCGTCATAACGAGTAGGATCGACAGGACTTGAACCTGCGACGTCTTGACCCGCAGGGACTCCTGGGGAAGGCATCGCACCATCCGGATTTCTCGCACTCGAACCGCGGGTGTCGACGATTGCCAAGCGTCGTAATCGTACCGATACCGTTTCGATTACTGCGCCTTGTAGCGAGACCGTTTGCGCATCCACCCTCGGGTCGTGAGAGTCGGCCAAGGCCAGGGACCAAGGTTGTCCCTCGGCGCCACTACACACCGGCCTCGGCGGCCGCCTGGATGCCGCCTTGCCGCAGGAGGCCTGCACCATGCCGCAGACCGCTGTCGATCCTTACTGCGTCCTAGAGTCCTGGGATACCGCCTCGAGGGCTTGGGTGCCGACCCCGCCTGCTCACCCGTCCATCGGTGGCGCCACGGCCGCGGCACAGGAGCGGGGCATCTACCGCGTCGTCGTGGTCTACGGCGACCGGCGAGTCGAGATCGAGCCCTTCGCGATCGTCTGAAGGGCCGGCCGAACCTTCCCGGCATCGTGAGCGTAGACATCCCATCGACGTCGGCGGCCACATACGCCGGCGCGGCTCGCCCCGGCCTGCGCCCCCTCGCACCGCCGGGGCTTTTTCGTGCGCCTACAGTGCCGCTTTGGCCGCCCGCCGCTTCGATATCTCGGCGTGGGAGATCCCACCCGATCTCGGCCGGAGAGGCAGGATCCCCTCACCAGCGGGAACCCCAAGACGACCCTCAGTATGAAGCCGCATTTGCGGCAGCGCGTGACGCCGATTTCGC
>JBJOKF010000057.1:0-3730 GCA_046046235.1 Planctomycetota bacterium
CGAAGTCCATCTGCGACTCGACGATCCCGACCGACAAGCCCAGTGCCTCGTAGATCGGCGTCATCCATTCCGCGTCGCGGCGGGCCAGGTAATCGTTCACGGTCGCGAGATGGGCGCCGCGCCCCGACAGGGCGTAGAGCACCAGCGGCAGCGTGGCCACGAGCGTCTTCCCTTCACCTGTCTGCATCTCGACGATGGCGCCATGCACCAGCGCGATGCCGGCGAGGAGTTGCACGTCGTAGTGCCGCATTCCCAGCCGCCGCCGCCCAGCCTCCCGGGTGGCCGCGAAGCTGTCGATGAGCAACGAATCGGCCGGCTCACCGGCGCGAGCGCGATATGACAGCGACCGCCCCAGCCGCTTGAGCGCGAGGTCGTCGAGCCGCTCCATCTCCGGCGCCAGCGCCTCGATGCGGGCCACCGTCCGCCATGTTCCCGAATGGATGGCGGCGCGCGTGCCCGGTGCGAATCCGCCCAGCCAATCAAACATGGAGCGACGCTCCGGCCCACGTGGCCGCCACCACCGCGGCCCTCATGACCAGAGTATCAAGGTCCGTCGCAGGAGGGGCAAGGGCCGCGAGCGGCCGTCGGGAGTCGCGGTCGGGGCTTCAGTAGCTGGCCGGTCTCGCGGGGACGGCACGGGCCGGAGGCATGCCGCTGGAACTGCTGAAGGGCCACCAGCTGCCGTTGGCCGTCTGCTGCTGGGGACCCGTCGGCATCTGGGGCATCGCCTGCTGCAGCTGCGAGTTCGCCTGCTGCATGCCGCTGTTGAGCTGCTGCTGCGCCGACTGCATGCCCTGCTGCAGCTGGTTGTTGAACTGCTGTGTCTGGCTGTTCAGGCCCTGCTGGAACTGGTTGGTCGCGCCCTGCAGCTGATTGTTGAGTTGCTGTTGTGTCTGGTTCGCGTATTGCTGGGCCTGGTTGGCGTATTGGTTGGCGTATTGATTGGCCTGGTTGGTGAGGCTCTGTTGGTACTGGTTGGCCTGGTTGGCCAACTGCGTGCCGTATTGCTGGGTGTTCGGCACCGCGTAGGTGCCCGGCTGCTGGACGGCCGCCGGCGCCGCGACGTTGCCCGACTGGGCCCAACTCCAGGTCGACGGCGACGGTGCGGCCGGCTGGGTGACGCCCTGCCAACTCGTCGCCGGCCCGGGCATCGGCGTGCTCACGGTGGGCGGATAGGAGACGCCCTGCGGCGCCGTCACGCCATAGGGGGCCGGCTGGCCGATCATGCCGGTGGCAGGAGGAGCGACGGTGGCACCGTAGACGGGCGCCGCCGTCTGCGGCGGCGTCTGGCACCCGGCCAGGCCGAGCAAGGCCACGGCGGCAAGAGCGGCGGTGGCCAGGCAGAGGTAGGAGCCGTGGTCCCGCAGGCGGCTCACGGCATCCGGGGTGCCGGGTTCAGGCCGAGGCCGATCGGTGGGGGAGCGGCAGCAGGAAGGATGTGGCACGGCTCACTCTCCGCGGTCTGACGGTTGAAAAACGGTCCGTCGGGCTGGACAGGCAGGGCGCTGGCGGACAATGTGGGCGGGGAGGATAGCGACTCTTCCCGCCCATGCCAGACCAGTTCCTGCGGGGCCGATCGGCCGGCCACGGCCTTGCCGGGCCACTCCAAAGCTCCCGGGCATGTCGGCTGCCGGGGCCAGCCCCGCTTGTCTCGCCACGCGTGCTTTCCGATGCCGCCAACCGCCGACCCCCGAGCCTCTTCCGACGCGTCCGCCGGCGGCGGGAACCAGCCCGCGGTGGCGGACGACGGCTTCGGGGGCGACCTCACCCGCGAGGCTTTGCGGCAGGGATTCGCCCGGGTGGGGATCGCTCCGGCGGTGCCGCCGCCCCGGCAGGAGATCTTCCATGCCTGGCTCGATCGCGGTTTCGCCGGGGCGATGCGAGACTGGCTCGAGCGGCACGCGACGCTGCGGGCCGATCCGGCCCGACTGCTGCCGGGCGCGCGGAGCGTGATCATGCTCGCCACCGATCACGCGATTGGCCCCTTGGCAACCTCGCTGCCGTCGGCGCCGGGCCGCGGCCGCGTCGCCCGTTACGCCTGGGGTGACGACTACCACGACCTGCTGCGGAATCGCGTCAACGCCCTGGCTGCCTGGCTCGAGCGCCGCGTGCCGGGCTGCCGCACCCGGGGCGTCGTCGACTCGGCGCCGCTGGCGGAGCGGGAGTTTGCCTGGCTCGCCGGCCTCGGATGGTTCGGGAAGAACACGATGCTGATCGATCCACGGGCCGGCAGCTACTTCCTGCTCACCGCGCTGTTGACCGACCTTGACCTGCCGGCCGCGGTGCCCGTGCAGGTCGATCACTGCGGCACCTGCACCGCCTGCCTCGACGCCTGCCCCACGCAAGCATTCGTCGAGCCGCGGGTGCTCGACGCCAGTCGCTGCGTGAGCGGCCTGACGATCGAGGATCACGGCCCGATTCCCGAGCCGCTGCGCCCGGGGCTGGGCGACTGGGTCTTCGGCTGCGACATCTGTCAGGAGGTCTGTCCTTGGAATCGCCACACGCCGGGCTCCGCGGAGCCGGCCTTCCAGCCGCGCGCTGACGAAACGGCGCTTTCGCTCGCCGAACTCCTGCGGCTCGACGAACTGGCCTTTCGACGCCGGTTCCGCGGCTCTCCGCTCTTGCGAGCCAAACGGCGGGGGCTCCTGCGATCGGCCGCCATCGTCCTGGGCAACCGGCCCGACCCCGACTCGGCCCTGGCGCTCGTGGCGGCTGCCGCCGATGACGACGCGATCGTCCGCGGCGCCGCGGCCTGGGCGCTCGGCCGCTGGCTCACGCACGACGAACTCGCCACGCCGGCGCGGCAGGCCCTGTCCGAGCGGCTGGATGTCGAGACCGACGCCGACGTGCGGGCCGAACTCGAGCGGGCCCTGGCCCAGACGTGATGCCACAGCCCGCTGGCTTTGGCTTTGGGCCCGTGGCGACACGTTGTCAACGTGTCGAATCCGTGGTGCTGCACGACAAGTTGAAAACGTGTCGCCACGGGAAGAGGAGATGTTGCAGGTTCCAAGCCAGAGATCTGAAGCGAGTTGCCGGCGCGCCGTCACTCCTCGCAGCCGGCCGTTTCGTCGATGTCGGCGGCGGGATCGCGGCCGGGCCCGTCGACGCGGTAGAACCGGTCGAGCACGGCCTGCCAGTCGGCATCGACCTTCACACCCACGAAGGCGTCGCGTACCGCCAGATAGTCGGGATGCAGTCGGGCATACTTGATCGCGAACTTCCGCATCACCCTCCCGGCGACGCCCTCGCCGTGCAAGGCCGTGGCGAGCGAGAAATGCTCCCGCAGCACGTCGGCCTGCTCGTGCAACGTCGGCGGCGGCAGGGGAGGTTCGCCTCCCAAAAGCGCGAGTGTCTGGCGGAAGATCCAGGGGTTGCCGATCGCCCCGCGGGCGATGCTCACGCCGTCGACGCCTGTCTGCCGCAGCATCGCCACGCAGGCCTCCGCGGAGAAGAGATCTCCCGACCCGATCACCGTGCGGTCGCCGGCATGCCGCTTCACGGCCGCCAAAAACTCCCAGTTGCTCGGGCCGACGTACTTCTGCCGCACCGTGCGGCCGTGCACGGTGACGGCCGCCACGCCGCGGGCGAAGGCGCCGTCGAAGATCTTCCAGAACTTGTCGGCGCTCTCCGGGGAATCGTCGATGCCGCGGCGCATCTTGAGCGTGACCGGCACGTGCGCGGGCACCGCGTCCCGCACCCGGGAGACGATCTCGAGCGCCGTCTCGGGAAC
>JBJOKF010000132.1:0-3310 GCA_046046235.1 Planctomycetota bacterium
CCTCACGGCATCTCGCCCTGCTCCTCGACCGCCCAGAGATTCCGCTGCGACGCGACGAAGAGCGTCTTGTTGGCGGCGCTGGGGATCGACCAGACCGGCGTGCCCAGCTTGATCTCGGCGAGCACCTTCCGCTCCTTGCCCGCCGCCAGCACGACGAGCGACTTGCGGGTGCCGATCCAGACCTTCCCGTCCGCCACGAACGTGCTCGACCAGATCTCCTCGCGGGTGTCGTGCACCCAGTGGAGCCGCCCCGTGGCGGCGTCGAGGCAGTGCACCTTGCCCGCATACTCGGCCGCATAGACCAGGCCGTCGGCCACTGCCACCGTCGAGAGCGCCCGGCCGATGCCGGTGTACTGCCAGACTCTGCCACTCTTGGTGACGTCGCCCGTGCCATCCGTGGCGATGCAGGAGAGCGCGCCGCGGCCGGGGCCGTGCACTGGATCCTGCCCGATCGCCACGTAGATCCGATTGCCGACGACGACCGGCGAGCCGATCACCTCGCTCGGGCTCACGAGCATGCCGTCGGCGTCGAGCGTCCGCGGGCCGCCGCGAAGCAGCGCCCAGTAGTCGATCTTCACGCCGCCACGTTCACGGTAGCCGGGGGGATTGCAATCGAAGGACCAGAGTTCCCGCAGCGTCGCCGGCTCGGGGCCCGGCGCGGCCTTTCGCGCGAGGGGCTCGAAGGCGTGGCACAGGCCGTCGCCGCCACCGAACACCACCTGCCGCCGGCCCCTCGCGTCGACGAGCGTGGGCGACGACCACTGGCCGTGAAACACGTGCGCGCTGATCCGCCCGTCGTCCCGCGCGAGCAATCGGCCCGTCCGCTTGTCGAGCACGATCATCGACGCCGCCGTCGGCAGCACCACCTTCCCGTCGTAGACGCCGTTGGCCGTGCAGACGTAGAGATGGTCGTCCAGCACGAGGATCGAGCAGTTGGCGGCGTCGTGCGGAAAGACCGGCAGGTCGCGGATCATGTCGAACCGCCAGAGGACGTCGGCGTCGCGCGGGGACGGTTCCACCGCCGCGGCTCCCTCCGGCACCGAGAAGCTCGCCTCGGCGGTGAAGGGACCGTCGTTGCCGTCGGCCATGCCGGACGCGTCGAGGCAGACCACCTCGCAACGGTTGGTGACGACATAAACCCGGTCTCCCTCGACCGTCGCCGTCGAGCAGATGCCGAGGTTCATGTCGTCGAAATCCTCGCTCACCTTCGAGCGGTCGATCTCCAGCCGCGGCACCACCAGCCGCCAGACGAGATCGCCGGTCTTTTCGTCGAGGCACATGAGCACGCCGCCGCGCGTCGGACGGAACCGCTCGTCGTCGAGGTCTTCGTCGTTCGTGCCGATGTAGACGCGGCCGCCGGCCACCACCGGGCAGGAGTAGTTCTCGCTGCCCAGCCGCACCATCCAGCGGACGTTCTTCGTCGTCTCGGGATCGAAGCCGAGCCGGTCCCGCTTCTTGCGGCCGGGGTGGAACTTCGCCGGCAGGTCGTCCTCCGCCGAGACGAGGTTGCGATACTGGCCGCCGCCCCACTGCGGCCAGTCGGCCGACCGCGCGGCGGGCGCGGCGATGCTGGATGCGACGACGATCGAGGCGGCCGCCAGGGCCGACAAACTGCGGGCGAGCATGGAACATTCCCCGGGGAAGTCGAGTATTGTGGATCGGGTTTATCCCTCGGTCCAGCCGCCCGCACGCCCCACGCATGACGCCCGATTCTTCCCCGCCGCCCCCGCTCCCCGCGGGGCGGGCCGACATGGCGATCGTGGGGGCGGGAGCCGCGGGGCTCTTCGCCGCCACGTGGGCCGCGCGGACGGCCCGGCGGGCGGGGCGGACCGCGCCGATCGTGGCCCTCGACAGCGCCCGCAAGCTCGGCGCGAAGATCCTCGTGGCCGGCGGCGGCCGCTGCAACGTCACGCACTGGCGCGTGACCGAAGCCGACTTCGCCGGCGGCACTCCACCGGCGATCCGCAAGGTGCTCCGCCGCTTTGGCGTCGAGGAGACGATCCGCTTCTTCGCGGAGGCGGGCGTGAGCCTCAAGCGGGAGGACACCGGCAAGCTCTTTCCGGTCACCGACCGGGCGCGGACGGTGCTCGACGCGCTCATGCAGGCGGCCACGACCGCCGGCGCCGCGCTCGTCCACCCCGCGCGGGTCGAGGCGATCGCCCGCGACGACGACGGCTTCCGGCTCACGACGTCGGCGGGGCCGCTTTCCGCCGCCCGCGTGATCCTCTGCACGGGCGGCCGCGCGCTGCCCAAGTCGGGCTCCGACGGCGGCGGCCATGCGCTCGCGGCGAGCCTGGGGCATTCGCTCACCGATCCGGTCGTGCCGGCGCTCGTGCCGCTGCTCCTGCCGGCGGGCCATTGGATCACGGCGCTCTCCGGCCTGACGCTGCCGGCCGAACTCGTGCTCGCCACCGCCACGGGCCGGAGGCTTTTCGCCTGCTCGGGCAGCACGCTCTGCACCCACTTCGGCCTCTCGGGTCCCGCCGTGCTCGACATCAGCCGCCACTGGCTCGTCGCCCGTCACCATGCGGCCACGGAAGCGGCCCCGCGGCTGGCGATCAACTGGCTGCCCGGCCGGACCGCGGACGACATCGACCGGCTCCTGCAGGAGGCCCAGGGCCGCGGCGCGGTTCTCTCGCTCCGCGAGCAGCTGCCAGACCGGCTCGCCCGGCAGCTCTGCGAAGCCGCGGCGGCACCGGCCACCGGCGATCTTCCCCGCGATGCTCGGCGCCGGCTCGCGCAGCTCGTCACGGCCACGCCGCTCGAGGTGACGGGCGATCGGGGCTTCACCTTTGCGGAAGCGACGGCCGGAGGCGTGCCGCTCACGGAAGTCCGCCTCGAGACGATGGAAAGCCGCGTCTGCCCGGGGCTCTTCCTGGCCGGCGAGGTGCTCGACGTCGACGGCCGCATCGGCGGCTTCAACTTCCAGTGGGCCTGGTCGAGCGGCTTCGTCGCCGGTACTGCCGCGGCTGGTAACGCGTGAACGGGGGCGGCACCGGTTTCACGAAACGCCTCGCATCCTGCTCGCGTTTCTGGGCGGGCCTCCGCCCGCTGCTCCTGACTCGGCCCTCCGGGCCTGGTCGCACCGCGCTGTTCAAGACGTGCTTCTCCCAGTGCGGGAGGTGAGGGGCCGCCCCTGCCCCGAGAGCCGGCGTATGCCGACAAGCGCAGGCAGGATGCCGAAGCGCCGTCGGCATCCGAGTGAGCGGAGGCCCGGAAGGCCGACGCGAACGTCCGGCGACGGGGCAGGGGCGGCACTGGTTTCACGAAACGCCTCGCATCCTGCTCGCGTTTCTGGGCGGGCCTCCGC
>JBJOKF010000137.1:0-3012 GCA_046046235.1 Planctomycetota bacterium
AAGAAGCCCACGCTCGTGATCGTGAAGAGCGTGATCGGCTATGGCGCGCCCAAGAAGGCCGGCTCGCACGAGTCGCACGGGGCGCCGCTGGGCGCCGAAGAGATCAAGGGCGCGAAGGCCGCCTACGGCTGGCCCACCGACGCCCAGTTTCTGGTGCCGGCCGAGGTGCCGGAGCAGTTCGCCAAGACGCTGGGCAGCCGGGGCAAGCAGGCCCATGAGGCCTGGCGGGCGACCGTGGCCGATCAGGCGAAGACCCACCCGGCCGTGGCCACGGAGCTCTCGTCGTTCCTCGCCGGCAAGCTCCCGTCGGGCTGGGAGAAGGCCATTCCCTGCTTCCCGGCCGACACCAAGGGGCTCGCCAGCCGCGTCTCGAGCGGCAAGGTGATCCAGGCCCTCTCCGGCGCGATCCCCTGGTTCATCGGCGGCTCCGCCGACCTCGCGCCCTCGACGATGACGCTCGTGCCGGGCGCCGGTGACTTCGGCCACGGCTCCTACTCTGGCCGCAACCTCCACTTCGGCATCCGCGAGCACGGGATGGCGGCGGCCTGCAATGGGCTCGCGCTCTCCGGCCTGCGGCCCTACTGCGCCACCTTCTTCGTCTTCTTCGACTACCTGAAGCCGTCGCTGCGGCTCTCGGCGCTCGGCAACCTGGGCGTGATCTACGTGCTCACCCACGATTCGATCGGCTTGGGCGAGGACGGACCCACGCATCAGCCGATCGAGCAACTCGCCAGCGCCCGGGCGGTGCCCGGCCTCGGCGTCTTCCGGCCGGCCGACGCCAACGAGGTGGCCGAAACCTATCGCGTCGTGATGGCGCGGGCCGACCGCCCGGCCGTGATCGTGCTCTCGCGGCAGAACCTCCCGACGCTCGACCGCACCGGCATGGGCTCGGCCGCGGGCGTGGCCAAGGGGGCCTACGTGCTGAAGGAAGCCGCCGGCGGCAAGCCGCACTGCATCCTGATCGGCACCGGCAGCGAAGTGCCGCTCTGCCTGGAGGCGGCGGAGAAGCTCGCGGCCGAAGGCGTGCAGGCGCGGGTGGTGAGCATGCCGAGCTGGGATCTCTTCGAAGAGCAGGACGAGGCCTACCGGGAGAGTGTGCTGCCGCGGGGAGTGACGGCGCGGGTCGCCTGCGAGGCGGCATGCGGTTTCGGCTGGGATCGCTGGATCGGCCCGCGCGGCCGATTCGTCGGCATGACCGGCTTCGGCGCGTCCGGGCCCGCTCCCGCCCTCTACAAGCACTTCGGCATCACGTCCGACGCGATCGCGGCAGCCGCGAAAGCAAGCATGGCCGCCGGCAACGGCTGAGCGGGCACTTATCCGGTTCCGGTAACGCACCGGCGAGGGCCGCCCGTGTCCCGTCGCCGGATGTTCGTTCAGGCCCTCCAGGCCTTCACTCACTCGGATGCTGACGTCGCTTCGGCATCCTGCCTGCGCTCGTCAGCATACGCCGGCTCTCGGAACACGGGCGGCCCTCGCCTCGCGTGACAGAGCCAGCAGTCAGGGCTGATGGTGCGAGTCGCCGATCACGGCGTCTTCGTCGTCGATGCCGGCGGCGACCTGGCCGTCGTGGTTCTTGTAGAGGTGGTCATCGTCGTGCAGGTCGTTCGGCAGGAGCCGTTGCACGCGGCCATCCTCGAAGAGCACGTGGTGGATGCCGTCAGGATGGTTGTCGCTCCGCTCGCCACCGGCGTCGGGTGCGTCGGCCATGAGCGGATGGTGGCCGCGGCGGCGGTCGCGATTCTGCTGGAGCGTGCCGGTCGTGTCGCGGTGCCCGAGGGTATAGCCGAAGTCGCCTCCCATCGTCCGCACCATCTCTTCAAACTGCGGCGTGCCCACCGCCGCACGCAGTTCCTCGAGCGAGGGCACCCGGAAGCGGCCACTGCGGGCCAGTTCGGAGTCGGGCACGAGCAGCGAGCCGTCATCGGCCACGAGCCGCTGCTCGGAGACGAGCGTCGGGGCATAGAGGCCCGCCCGCGAGAGCGGTCCCGAGCCGGGCGGCGTGGGAAAGACCCGATGCGTATCGGCATAGCCCTGGAGCGCCGCCGACGTCCGCATGAGATTGCGTTCCGCCCGGCGGGCGCGGGCCTGGGCGATCGAATCGAGGAGGAGCGGCGCCACGAGCAGACAGGCCGCCAGCGCCGTAGCCGCCATGATCACCCGGTCGACCCAGGCCCGGGCCGTGCGCCGCGGCTGGGGTGGCGCGGGCGAGAGCCCCCGCGGCACCGGCTGCGGCCGCGCGGCGGCCGCGCGCTGGGCCGCGATCCGCCCGAGCGTGCGCGACGCCAGCCCGGCGGGCGGCGCGATCAACTCCCGATCGCGGGAGAGCGGGACAAGCGCCAGCCGCAGCCGCTCCATGTCGTGCCGCAGCACCGCACCGCGGTGCGGATCGGCAAGCGCCTTTTCGACCTCCGTCGACTCAGGCTCATCCAGGGCCCCCAGCAGGTGGCCGACAATTTCTTCTCGCATGACAGAGACTCACATCATTTCGTGCTTCACGACGAGCCTTCGGTGGGGCGTCAGGCTCGTTTTCGTCATCGGCTGTCGGGCTGGTCTGGCTTGCGTGGTCGGTCTTTCCGCCGGGTCGTGACGGTGCGATCAGCGGCCGGTGCCGGTTTTCGCCCACGACTCGTTGAGCTTGAGCAAGGCGGCGTGCAGCCGGCTCTTCACGGTTCCCACCGGAATGCCCAGCACGTCCGCCGCCTCGCGATACTTCATGCCCTGGTGGTAGACGAGCACCAGCGCGCTCTTGAGCGCGTCCGGGAGTTCGTCGACCGCCCCGCGCACCCAATCCTTGGCCTCCTCGTCCTCCATTTTTTGGTCGGCCGTCGTGTCCTGCCCCGAGAGCATCTCCACGAGGGCACCGACATCGTCATCCCCGCCCGTCCGCTGATCGAGGCTCACCATGCGGTGGCGCCGATTGCGACGCTGGGCGTCGATGGCCTGATTGGTGGCGATCGTGTAGAGCCAGGGTCGAAACCGCCGGCCGTCCTCGAAACTTTCGCGCTTCAGGTG
>JBJOKF010000187.1:0-3257 GCA_046046235.1 Planctomycetota bacterium
TGGCGGCTGGGACAGGGATACGTGACCACCTCAGGAGACAGGCGATGGCAGGCAAGAAGATCGGCATGCGGACCGGCGAGGCGCTCGTGGAGGCCGACGAGGCGTGGAGCGCGGCCGAGCCGGAAGTGGTGATCGGCGAGCTCGACGGCCCGGTCGGCTACGCGATCGCGAACCTGATCGGCGACCAGGTCAAGGGACATTCACGCGTCTGGGCGATTCTGAACAGCGACGTGCAGGTGCGCCCGGCCACGCTCATGGTGAGCAAGTACACCGCCCCGAATGCCCGCTACACGAACATCCTCATGGGGACCGTGCAGGCGGCGATCGCCAATGCCGTGCTCGACAGCGTCCGCGAGGGCCACATCCCCAAGGCGAAGGCCAACGACGTCGGCATCATCGTGGCGGTGTGGCTCGATCCGTCCGTAGCCGACCCCAAGACGAAGGTCGACCACGAGGTGCTCTTTCGCACCCATCGCGAGGCGACGGCGAAGGCGATCGCCAAGGCGATGCGCCACGAGCCCTCCATCGACTGGCTCTTGAAGAACCAGAAGAAGGTGGGGCACTACTTTCACGACCTGGCCAAGTCCGGCGGCCTGTGAGCCGCCGGCCGGGCCGGGGCCGCGAGGTACGGGCTCTTCCGGCCGAAGTCGTGGTCGATGGCGAACTTCGCCATCCTCATGAGGTTCGCCATGTCGAGCGGCTGGCAGGGGAGGTGCGATGCGATCGCCTCCGTGCCCGTCCGGTCGAATGTCGGGTCGTTGCGCAGGTAGCTGCGGTAGATGTCGAGTTGGGACTTGAGCATCTCCGCGAACCAGTCCTCGTCGCAGAGGTCGGGATCGTCGGGCGATGCGTCCTGGGAATAGGTCTCGACGGCTTCCTGAATCAGCCGGCCGATGGTGTCCATCGACAGCGGCTCCGGATGCGTGAGGTGGTAGGTGCGGCCGCGTGCGGCGGGCATCTGGACGGCATGGGCAATGACCGCCGACACCCAGTCGACGGGCACGAAGTTCTTCGTGTCGCCGTCGGCCACCCCGATCAGCCGCAGCAGCGCGGGCCCGCTCGTCGTGCCCTTCACGACCCGCGTGAGGAGCGTGTGGCCGAGCCGCAGGGCCGCGAACAGGCCGTGGTAGGTCGAGGTCCAGCCGGTGGACGAGTCGCCGACGATGATCGAGGGGCGGTAGACCGTCACGCTGTCGAGAAACCCGCCGGCGGAGCGGGCCGCCGCCCGCACCATGCCCTCGGCTTCCACCTTCGACCGCTCGTAGTCGTTGCCGAACGCCTGGCCGACGTCGAGATCGTCCTCGCGCACGGTGCCGGTTCGCAGGCCGCATACGTAGGCCGTGGAGACGTGATGAACGTGGCCGATGCCGGCCGCCCGGGCCAGTGCCAGTACCTCGCGGGTGCCGCCGACATTGGTCCGCCAGGGCTCGGCGTCGCGGTCGCTGCCGCGAAAGGTGAGGCTGGCGGCGTTGTTGAGCACTTCGTCACAGTTGTCCGCCACCCACTCGATCGCTCCCGCATCGAGACCGCAGCAAGGGCGGGTCAGGTCGCCGTCGAGCACGACCGGCCGCGGCAGCGGCTTGCCGAGCGTCGCCTCCCAGTGGCCGACGATCTCCTCGATGCGGTCGGCTGCAGAATGCCGGCGACTGCCGCGGGCGACAACCGCGAGGCTGCGGCCGTCCAGCAGCAGGTCGCGCAGGAAGTAGGCGCCCAGGAGGCCGGTGGCACCGGTCACGAGCAGGGATTTCGGAGCGGCGGTATTCAGGGCTGTACTCGGTGGGCGTGCGTGCCGGAGGCTGCTTCTCTGCTGCGGTCGCAAGCATAGGGAGTGCCGCGCAGACCCTCAAGCCGTGGCGAGGATCGGGGCGGCTTCCCTGCACGTTCGCCGCGGGGAGATACGCCGGCCCGGGGGCGGCAAAAGTCTCCTCGCTCTGGCCGCGGCGGCCGCTCGCTCGGGAAGCGGTCGCCGACCCCCGAGCCTCCTCAACTCGAGAGCGGCGGCGGATCGATCGGACCGGCAGCGGAGCTTCAGCCGCGCAGGCCCAGGCCGAGCACGTCACGGCAGTGGCGGATGCTGCGCTCGAGCTCCGCGAGCTGGTAGGCCTGCTCGGCAGGGCGGCGGCCGTCGCCGGCGGGCGGCGCGAATGGCGGGATCGGCCGGCCCTTCTTGGCCAGCGCCAGGAATGCCACCAAGTCCGCGGCGCGGGCCTCGGGATACCGCCGCCAGAACTCGGTCGCGAACACGGGAAACTCCCGCGGGAAGCCGGAGATCGTCTCGATGTGGACGGTGACGTCTGGGCAGGCCTTCGCGAACAGGTCGAAGAACGCCGGCAGGTCGACGCAGCCCTCCCCCATGGCGGTCCACTGCGTCGTCACGCCCTGGGCCGACTCCCACGCCATCGTGTCGCGGAGGCTCGTCGTGAGCACGTGCGGCGCGAGCACCGCGAGGGCGCCGACGGGATCTTCGAGCGTCCAGCAGGCGTTGCCGGAGTCGAAGTTGACGCCGACGTAGTCTGTCCCGGCGGCCTCCACGAGGTCCGCGAGCTCCCGCGACTGCATGTCGCCGGCATGGTTCTCGACGGCGATCTTCACGCCGAGATCGAGAGCCCGGCTCCGCTGCGACTTGAGCACTTCCAGCGTGTCCTGCATCCGGGCGCGGATGCCTCCTTCGGAGAGGCGGTCTTCATGGTTGCCCAGGATCACCCGCAGGGCGGGCGAGCCCAGTGCCTTGGCCATGCGGAGGCCGGTGGCGAGGTGCTCCTCGGCGCAGCCCCAGTCGTGCTTGAAGGTCTTCGACGACGGGCAGATGCTCCACGTGCCGAGCACGATCGCGACGCCGCGGTCGGCGGCGTAGCCGCGGATCTCGCCGAGCGAGGCGTCGTCGAGCCGGCCCGCGAAGGGCTTGAAGTCGGTGATGAAGAGGGAATCGCAGCCGAGCTTCTCGGCATGGTCGACGAGCTGCCGGGCGTTCCACTCGAGGGCCCGCACGGCGAAGTTGTCGAAGCCGAGACGGATGCCGCGGCGCGGGGCCGGGGCGGCGGCCGAGACCGACCGCGAAGGAGAGGCCAGAGGCGTGGCGGCCAGGGCGGCGGCCGCGGCGAGGAAGCCGCGACGGGGCAGCGCGGAGGGGGGCATGGCAGAGGATTTCTCCGGAAGGTCGGAACGCGGGACCGCCCGGCCGGGCTTCAGAGCTTCGGCTTCGGCGGCGTCGTCGGCGGGAGGAAGTTGGGCGCGCCGGTCGGCTTCAGCTTGCGGAC
>JBJOKF010000007.1:0-2710 GCA_046046235.1 Planctomycetota bacterium
CGATCTCGTTGCGAGCCCGGCCCGATGACGATGCGGGCGGCTCGGCGGATGCCAGGGGTTGGAATGACCAATGGCCCTGATACTCGGCGCCCTCCTCGATCCAGCGCTCGAGGATCGCGAGCTGCTGCTCCGAGAGCTTGTGCTTCTTGGCCCGCGGGGGCGGCATCACCGCATCCGGATCGCTGGAGAGGATCCTCCTGAGGATCTCGCTCTCGGCCGGCTTGCCCGGGACGATCGCCGCATAGCCGCCGCGGTCGGCGACGGCGTCGTCGCGGACGTCGAGCCGCAGATCGCCGCCCCGATCCTCGGCCGGGCCGTGGCAGGCGAAGCAGTTGTCGGAGAGGATCGGCCGGACGTCGCGGTTGAACGAGATGCCCGCCGCGACGGCGGACGCCGTCGCAATATCGAGGACGGCCAACAGCACGGCGGCGGTCGGCAGGGCGAGCGGTCGCATGCAGCGGTCTCTCGGCGGAGGGAGCTGATCCCGATTATAGCTCGGCATCGCGGGGTGGGGCCGCGCCGGAAATGCCCCTGGGAGCGTTGACCACGCGACGCGTGTTACCAAGGCTGCGAATCGGTAAGTCCGGGGGACAGCCGACGTTCTTATGCGGCCCTCTTCGATCGTTGCCTCCTGTCACACCCCCGCCATGTCCACCTCCCGCAGCCAGCGTCGCCCTCCGCGGGTGGCGAACAGGGTCGTGCGATGCCGCGCAGCCACATCGTGCGAAGTCGGGTCGCGCCGATGCTCGCGCGGCGGGGCATCCTGGGCAAGGGTGGTGTGGCAGGCCGCGATCGTGGTGCTCTCGGTCGGGCGGGCGGCCTGCGCCGCGCCCGGTTCCCCGGCCTCAATGGTTGCCCCGCCACCACAAGCCTTTCTCGATCGGCACTGCGTGGGCTGCCACGACGCGACGACGCAGGAGGGCGGGTTCAATCTCATGGCGCTGCTTGCCGACGGCGCCGCTGCCGGGGCCGACAGCGGCAAAGCCTTTCATGCGTGGGTGCGGGTGCACGATCGCATCCTCTCCGGGGAGATGCCGCCGGAGGGCGAGGATCGGCCCGACGCCGCCGACGCGGCGGCCTACACGACGGCACTCGACCGCTGGCTCGTGTCGCTGGACGAGGCGCGGATCGCGGTCGAGGGCCGGGCGCGGTCCCGGCGGCTGACGGCGGCGGAGTATGAATCGGCCCTCCGCGACCTGCTCGCGCTGCCCGCCTTGTCGCTGCGGCGACAGTTGCCCGCAGACGACCTGCGGCATGGCTATGAAAAGCTCGGTGAGGCGGTGAGCCTGTCGTCGGTGCACCTCGCGAAATACATGGAGGCCGCCGACGATGCCCTGCGGCAGGCGGTGGCCACCCGCTCGACGCCGCCGCCGGTCTACAAGAAGCGGATCTATCCGACGCAGGTGACGGAAACCTGGAACTGGCTGGCCCGCGGCGACGCCGTCGCTCTCAAGGATGGCCGGCACGATCCGTACGTGCCGCTGCCGACGCCGGAGCAAACCCCGTTCAACGGCCCCGATGCCGAGACGCGGCGGAAGCTCGTGGACCAGCTCAAGCTCCGGGGCTACGAAGGGGGCGTGGGCTTCTTCTCCGGGCCCGTGGACAACGACTGGCGACTCACGCTGAAGTTCGCGCCGGTCTATGCCGGCCGCCACCGGGTGCGGATGTCGGCCTGGAGCTTCTGGTGGAACCAGGGCGCGGTCGAGCCCGCGAAACGTACCGAGAGCTTCATGCTCTCGCTCTGGTTGCCTGAGCCTGGCGCACGCCATCCGCAGAATCAGGCCCGCACGCTCGGGATGTTCGACGCGCCGTCGCTCGCGGCGGGCGGGCCGCGGGTGCACGACGTCGTCGAGTGGATGGAGGTGGACGAGGAGCTGCTCTTCGAAGTCGGCACACTGACGGGCTTCGGCCCGAAGCACGGGCGGTGGGTGTCGCAGGAGCCGGGCACGGCTTCGGCCTACGCGGGGCCGGGGATCGCCATCGACTGGTTCGAGGTGGAAGGGCCGATCCATGACGCATGGCCGCCGGAGAGCCACCGCCGGCTGTTCGGCGATCTGCCGATCCGGCCGCTCGACGCGGCGCGTTTCAAGCACGTTCCGTCGCGCGAGGCCGTCAAGCAGATCGCCGCGGGCTGCGTGCCCACGATCAACGATATCCCGAAGGCCGATCGGGAGCCGCCGCTCGAAGCGGTGGAGTCGACCGCGCCGGAGGACGACGCCGCGCGGCTGCTGGCGGCGTTCTTGCCCCGCGCATTCCGCCGCACCGTGGCGGACGAGGAGATCCTTGGCTATGCGGCGATCACGCGCGAGCGACTGGCCGCGGGCGACTGCTTCGAACTGGCGATGCTCGCCGCCTACCGGGCGGCGCTCTGCTCGCACGACTTCCTGTTCGTGAACCTGCCACCGCAGGCGGGGGCCGGAGCGGCTGCCGCTGCCGCAGGACGTATGGCGGCGGGGACCGGCCGCAGGCTCACGCCCGAGGCCCTGGCGACGCGGCTCTCGCTCTGGCTGTGGGACTCGCTTCCCGACGAGCGGCTACTCACGCTGGCCGCGAGCGGCGCGATCGAACATCCGGCCGTGCTGGCCGCCGAGGTGGACCGTCTGCTCGACGACCCGAAGTTCGGCCGGTTCGCCGAGCGATTCCTCGCCCAGTGGCTCAACCTCCGCAAGCTCGACGAGACGACGCCCGATCGCCGCATGTATCCCGAATA
>JBJOKF010000062.1:0-2884 GCA_046046235.1 Planctomycetota bacterium
GCCGGACGATCCGGCGGCGTTGGCCGTCAGCGGCGCCGGCCCGCTTGCCGGCACGCCTACGACCCGCCCATGTCCGCCCCGCGGCGTGAGCCAGCGGCGGCTCACGTTCACGTCCGACCGCCGCCATCCCGGTATCGCCGGCCCGCGGCACTGGCTCAAGTCGAGCCCCGACGGCGCGCGGATCGCGTGTCTCATGCGCGACGAGCGCGGAGTCGTGCAGATGTTCACGGTGAGCCCGCATGGTGGCGAGCCGGTGGCCGTGACCCGCGACTCGTGGGACGTGGCGAGCAGTTTTGGCTGGAGCCCCGCTGGCCGGCGGATCGCGTATGTCGCGGATGGCAGCGTCTTCATCGTGGACGTGTCCAGCGGCATGAGCACGCGGCTCACCGACCGCACGATCGCGGCGGCTCCGCGGCCGGAGGCCTGTGTCTTTTCTCCCGACGGCCGGCGGATCGCTTTTCTGCGAACGGTCGCCGGCACGGCCGTGGACAGCGGTGTATGGAACCAGATCTGCGTGGTCGACGTGCCGGATTGACGCGCCGCAGGGCCTGCATTCGCGGTCTTGAGGCCCGGCGAACGACCTTGCGTGATGCCGCCGGAGCCGTCGATACTCTGCACTGAGCGATCGTCTGCACCCTATCTCGACCTCCCGAGCGCCCATGCCCACCGTCCGCTTTGCCGATCAGACCGTTCGCGAGTTTCCTCCTGGCAGCCGCGTCGCCGACGTGGTCGCCGCCGGCGGCCCCGGCGCGCCCCCCAAGAAGAAGCCGGCGGTCGCGGCGGTCTTGGGCGGCAAGGCCGTGGGACTCGATGCGCCGCTGCCCGTCGAAGGGGAGACGACGCTCGAGTGGCTCGCGGCCGGCGATCCGCGGGCGCTGCCGGTGATGCGCCATTCGGCGGCCCACGTCATGGCCCGCGCGGTGATGCGGCTCTTCCCCGACGTCGAACTGGCCTTCGGGCCGACCGTCGGCGAGGGTTTTTATTACGACATGCGGGCCGGCCGGCCGATCACCGACGAGGACCTGCCGCGGATCGAGGAGGAGATGCGGCGGATCATCGCCGCCGACGAGGCCTTCGAGCGGGTGGAGGTGCCGCGGGAGAAGGCGCTCGAGATCGTCCGCGATCTCAAGCAGCCGCTCAAGGTCGAGCACATCGAGACGGGCCTGGCCGAGCATCCGACGCTCTCCTTCTATCGCCAGGGGGAGTTCGTCGACCTCTGTCGCGGCCCCCACGTGCCGAGCCCCGGCTGCATCGGCGCCGTCAAGCTCACGAACATCGCCGGCGCCTACTGGAAGGGGGACGCTAACAACGCCCAGCTGCAGCGGCTCTACGGCACAGCCTGGTTCACGCAGGCCGACCTCGACGCGCATCTCGCCAACCTGGAGGAAGCACGCAAGCGCGACCACCGCGTGCTCGGCAAGCAGCTCGATCTCTTCACGACGAGCCCGCTCGTCGGCTCGGGGCTCGTGCTCTGGATGCCCAAGGGGGCGACGCTGCGGGGCGTGCTCGAGTCGTTCGTGCGCGATGAGTTGGCCGCGCGGGGCTACCAGCCGGTCTACACGCCCCACATCGGCAAGGTCGATCTCTACAAGATCTCGGGACATTACCCCTACTACGCCGACAGTCAGTTCAAGCCGATCGTGATGAGCGACGACGAGCAGTACCTGCTCAAGCCGATGAACTGCCCGCACCACACGATGATCTACAAGGCCCGGCCGCGGAGCTACAAGGAGCTGCCGCTGCGGCTGGCGGAGTTCGGCACGGTCTACCGCTACGAGCAGTCGGGCGAGCTGGGCGGCATGACGCGGGTCCGCGGGTTCACGCAGGACGACGCCCACATCTTCTGCACCCACGAGCAGGTGGAGCAGGAGGTGGAGGGCTGCATCGACTTCACTTTAAAAGTGCTCGAGAGCCTCGCCTTCGACAACTTCCGCGTACGGCTCGGGTTTCGCGATCCCAAGAGCGACAAGTACGTCGGCCCGCCGGAGCGGTGGGACGAGGCGGAGGCGGCTATTCAAAGGGTGGCCCGGCGGATGAACCTGCCCGGCTGCGAGCCGGAGCCGGGCGAGGCGGCCTTCTACGGGCCCAAGATCGACTTCGTCGTCCACGACTCGCTCGGCCGCGAGTGGCAGCTCGGCACCGTGCAGCTCGACTACAACCTCCCGAGCAAGGAGCGGTTCGATCTCGAGTACATCGGGGCCGACAATGCCCGGCACCAGCCGGTGATGATCCACCGGGCGCCCCTGGGCAGCATGGAGCGGTTCGTGGGCGTGCTCATCGAGCACTTCGCCGGCGCGTTTCCCCTCTGGCTGGCCCCCGAGCAGGTCCGCGTGCTGCCGGTGAGCGAGAAGAGCGAGGCCTACGCCAAGAGCGTGCAGCAGAAGCTCGAGGCCGCAGGCCTGCGGACCGGCATCGACCTGGCCGCCGAGAAGCTCGGCGCGAAGGTGCGGACGGCGCAGCTCGACATGATCCCGGTGATGGTCGTCTGCGGCCCGCGGGACGAGGCGGCCGGCACGGTGAGCCTTCGCGACCGTGTCGACGGCGACCTGGGCGCGATGCCGCTCGAGGCTGCCATTGAAAGACTGCGAGACGAGAACGCCCGTCGCGCGGTCCGCCACAAGCCGAAGCCCTTGGCCGTGGCGACCGCCGCGACCGAGGCCGGCGAGGACTATTAGCCGGTGCCCCGCTTCGCGCTGCTCGAGCACACGGCCGCGCCCGACGATCCCGCAGGTCGCCACTTCGACCTGCTCCTGGAGACGGGTGCAGACTGCCGCACCTGGCGGCTCGCGGCGGTGCCGGAGCCTGCCGGCCCGGCGGTGGCGGCCGTCGCGATCGCCCCGCACCGGCTCGCCTGGCTCGACCACGAGGCGGGGCCGGTCTCCGG
>JBJOKF010000091.1:0-29739 GCA_046046235.1 Planctomycetota bacterium
CTGCACCGCGAGGGGATCGTGCACGGCGACATCAAGAGCTCCAACATCATGGTCAAGCGGACCGGCAACGCGAAGATCATCGACATCGGCTCGGCGCTCGCCCTCGACGACATGCCGCCCAACCGCACCTGCACGCCGTCGTACGCGGCGCCGGAGGTGCTCGAGGGCCGGGAGAACACGCCGCGATCCGACCTGGCGAGCCTGGGCTACGTGCTCGTGGAAATGCTCTCCGGGAGGCCGCCTTTCGCGGGCCTCCACTCCTACCGCGACCTGCTCGAAGCGAAGCGGTCTCTGCAAAACCGCGTCGCGCAGATCCTGCCGGCCGACGTCACCTGCAACGAGCTCCTGATGACCTTCATCCGCGGCATGATCGCCGCCGACCCGGCCCGCCGATTCCCGAGCGCCGAGGACGCCGACCTGGTCAAGGAGGGCGCGGCCAGCTTCCATCGGCAGCTGATCGTGGGCGGTCTGGCGAGCGAATACGACAACGAGATCCGTGCCTGGCTCGAACTGCTCGACTGACGGCACCTCGAGACAGAGCCGGACGCGCACGTCCCGAAGGGACGTGTCGGCACGAGCCGAGGGGCCGGCCAAAGCAAGGTCGGCAGGATGCCGACTCTCGCCGTAAAACAGCAACGCGAAGCGAGGGTGACGGGACTCGAACCCGCGGCCTCCAACGTGACAGGCTGGCGCTCTAACCAACTGAGCTACACCCCCGTTCGGCCCGGCGGAATCCTCCGACCGAGCCTGTGCGGGCCTGCGTTGCAAGATCAGGAGTGTATCGGTTTTTCGCCGGCGCTCAAACCAGCCCGCACGACGGGGCCGGACGAATCAAAAAATCCCCCGGCTCGGGTCAAAACCCTTCCGCTCCGCCTGCTGGAAATCCTGCTGCGCCTGCTCGTCCAAGCCGATGGCCCGGCAGGCCTGGCCCCGGTGGTGGAGCATCACGGCCAGTCCCTGATCGACCGCCCGCAGCCGGCAGGCGAGGCTGGCGGGGTCGGCCCGGCCCGCCAGCAGCCCGAGTTTGCGGCGCTGCTGTTGCATGCCGGTGATCGCCTCGGTGAGCAGGTCGACCGCCTCGCGATGCCGCCCCAGCAGATGCAGGATGAATCCGCGTGTGTCGAGCATCTCGGGCGCCGGCCCCTCGTCGCCCTCCAGCGCCCGGTCGATGTCGACGAGCGCCTCCGGCAGGTCCCGCCCAAGGACCGCCCGAATGTACGCCCGATGATTGAGCGCGTCGGGATCGCCGGGAGCCGACAGCTTCGTCACCATCTCGGCATCCGCGCCAGCCGCCTCGGCGTCGTCGAGGACCACGTGCACGAGCGCCCGCAACCGCCAGGGCGCGACCGTCGTCGGCGCCAGGGCCACGGCGTGATCGAGATCCTCCAGAGCCCCGCGTGCATCCCGATTCTGCAGCCGCAGGCTGGCCCGCATGCAGAGCAGGCCGACGTCGTCGCCATGCCACCGCACCGCCCAGCCGAGCGCGTCCACCGCGCCGCCGATATCGTCGCGGGCCTCGCACGCGGTCGCCTCGTCGAGCGCCCACTGCACGACGCCCTCACGGACCAGCGGCAACAACTGCGGCCCCGCCACCGCGGGCAGGATGCCACCCACCACGACGGCCAGCAGGAGCCACCTTTTCCAGGGATGGGCACGGTCGGCCCGCGAACCTCCCGGACCGCCAAGCCGTGTCGGCCGCCGTTCGCGGTCGCCGGCCGCGACGAGTTCGGCATCGCGGTCCGCGAACGCGGCGGGTTCGTAATCCGCCGGAATCGGAAACCCGAGGCTGTCGTACCGCATGGCTCTCTCGTCGGGAAACACGGGCTGCGGGTGGGGCTCGGCCGCGGCGACCGCCGCCCCCTTCATCCTAGTCACGCGTCCGAAAAGTCAGCTATCGGCGGCTCGAACTCCACCGCCCATCCCGCTCGATTGACCGGCCGGACGGCCGTGGCGTAAGGTCACGGTGGTTCAGGCCTCACGGCGCGGCAGCAGCCGTGGGCCTTCGGATCCGTGCCGCGGCCCGCCGGAAACGCTCCCATGCCCCTGTTCGAGATCGAGACCACCGGCCACATCATCATCTCGTGGGCGGCCGACGATCAGGCCGCACGGGCCGTCGTCGAGGAGGCCTATCCGGGCGAAGGGATCATTCGCCTCACCCGCCGCCCCCGCGACACGTGGGTGATCTCCAAATCGGCCCTCGGCCTCACTGACTCGCGTTCCGACCCGTGCAACACCGCCCGCGAGTGCCTGGCGAAGGCCCGCGGCGACAAGCTTCACGCCATCCGGCTCTACATGCACGAGACCGGCGACGATCTCGACCGGGCCCGCCGCGTGATCGAGTCGAACATGGTCATGGGCTGGTGAGCCGCCCCACGACCAGCGCGATCGCCACCAGCGCCGCCACCGCTGCCACGAGCCCCGGCCTCACGGGCACGGCGGGGGTTTCCCACGCGAGTCCGACCAGTTGGTTGGGGGTGCCGAGCCCGCCATTGTCGGCGACAGCCACGACCGCCCGATTGCCGTCGGCCAACCACGGGCCCAGGCAGAGCCCCTCGAGGTTGACCCCCAGGGCGTCACCCCACAGGAGCCGCTTTTCGAGGTGGGCCTCCACGCGGCCGGCGAGGTCGCCCTCGACCTGGGAGACATCCCGCGCACCGCCCACGTCGACCGCGTAGATGCGGCTGGCAAACGGGGGCAGCCCCGGCGCCCCGCTGCGTTCGAGCGCGAGCAGACGGCCGCCCCCGACCGCCGCCAGCGCCACCAACCCCGAGAGCGGCTGACCGGCGAAGACGCGGACGAAGCCGTGCGGCGGGTCGACCGGATAGGCCAGTTGCAGGGTGGCGGCAGCGGGCTCGCGGCCCCGCGGCAGCGGCAGCCGCGTCAGCCGCACGACGCCCGGCGCGGCCACGGCCGTCGGGGGACCATCCGCCGGCAGCGGCTCCTCGTTGGCCGTCCACACGAATCGACCGTCGGGCTCGACCGCGAGCGACTCGAGGCCGCGGTTGGGCCGCCGCGAGAGCAGGTTGTCGGGCAGGGCGACCGCTCCCACCATCCGCCCGTCGGCCAGCGAGAATGCCCGCACCGCCGGCGTGTCTTCCTCGCAGAGCAGGACCGCCGGGTCGTCGCCACCGACCGCCCTGCTCCCGGCGCCATGCCGTTCGCGCTCGAGCGCTTCCGCGACCGCCACGGGACAGGCCGCCACGTCCTCGAAATCATGCCGCTGTGACAACCTCACCGCCCGAATGCCGTCGACGGCGAGGGGCTTTCCGGTCTGCGACAGCACGAGCCGAAACAGCAGCACATGGCGGCTGTTGTCCATGGCCGCCACATACCGGTCGCCGCTCAGCCAGGCGATGCCGCTGAGCCCCGTCACCGGCACCGAGTTACCGGCGGCGTCGGCCGCGGTGGCGGGCAGCGTGATCGCGCCGCGCCACGCGATACCGGCCGGGGGGACGGCTCGGGCGTCAGCGGCGGCGAAGAACGCGGCCAGCGCGGCCGACGCGAACGCGGCACGGCTCACGCGGCGAACCGTCACGAGAGAACGACGCGGGGGGCGAACCATGCCCCGACTTGTACCACACGCCCCGATCACTGTCGGGTGGCGGCAGGCTCTTCGAAGGCGGCAGTCCGGACGGCGTCGGCGGTGGACGGCGTATCGTCAGCCAGCAGCGAGCGGCTCGGGCGATAACTCGAGGTGCCGCCGGGGCGATAGCCGGAATCGGGTCGGCGGACCGGCTGGCCGGACGGTTGCAGGAGCCCGGGCGCGGCCGACGGTGCCGCCGGGGAAGCGGCTGGCGCGGGTGGCGCTGAGAAGGGGGCAGCCGACGGGGCAGCCGGCGGCTCATCAGGCCTGCCGTACGAGGCCGGAAAGGCACTCGAACCGGCTGCTGAACTCGGGAAGCCGGCCTCTGCCGTACCGGCAAAACGGCTGCCGGAACTGCTTCCGTAGCGGCTGCCGCCGGCGACAGCCGGCTCCGCGGCAAGCGCCGCAGCCGCGGGTGGCGAGATCGCGGCGGGGCTGACTGGGGCCGCGGCCGGCGGGGCGGCCGGCGGGGCGGCCGGTGCGGCGGCCGGCGCGAATCGCGAGTCGGCCATCCGGGCGGCGGCCGGGTCGAAAGAACTGGCCTGGGACGGCGGGACTGCCGCCGGGAAGGCCGAGCCGGCCAGGCCAGGCAGAGGAGCCTCGGTAGGCACCGCCGTCGGAGCCGCCGGCATGCTGCTCGGGCCGATTGGCGGTAGTGGCTGGCCGGGAGGCGGGATGGTGTCGCCCGCAAGCGTGGCATAGGGACCGACCTGCGGCCCGAGCGACGATCCGCCGGTGGCAGGTCCGCCCACCCCGGTCGGCGCGGCGGGCAGCGCCGCGGTCGAGGCCGACGGCAACGCCGGCGCTGGGGGCGTGCTGCCGTACACAACGGGTGCGGTCGGCTGCGGGCTCTGCCCCTGGGCTGCGAGTCCCGTGGCCCCGGCCGAGCCGGTGATCACGTAGCCGTTGGGGGTCGACGTGGTCGGGTAGGGCTTGGCCGTCTCGGAAGGCTTCTTGATGTCGCCCTCGTAGGGCGGTGCCGCGGCGAGCGTACCGGCGTCGGCTTTGCCACCACCCAGCGTCCACCAGGACGGCTTCGCGAAAGACGTGCCGGTCTTGCAGCCGACGCTCGTCAAGACGCAGCTACAGACGATGACGGCCGTGAACGCGGGCACCCGCGGGCCGTTTGGCCGGGTGCTCCTCGCGGTGCCTGCCCGAGCCCCGTTCCACCGCGCCTTGACGGCGTTCTCCCGGTGCATGTCCAGCCCTTTCTGCGCGGTCATTCCCATACCTTCAGCCGTGCGACGCTGCCGGAAATATCGGTCAGCCGGCTGGGGGGGAAATAGGGATTCGCGCGATGAAAAGTCAACGCCAACACGACGGCTGCAGCCCAGCTTCACCATCCCCCCGCGGCAAGCCATGCCGGGGCAGGATAGGAAGTCCGCGGCCCACAGTCGGGCAACTGCACCGCATAACGGCCCGCGCGACATCGACGGCTGCCGCCGCTGCAACGAGCGGGCGGCAGCCGCCGCGGCGGGTCACTTCTTGACCGCTGCAAACCGCTTGCCGACGGCATCCCAGTCGATGACGTTGTAGAAGGCGTTGACGTAGTCGGCCCGCCGGTTCTGGTAGAGCAGATAGTAGGCATGCTCCCAGACGTCGATGCCCAACAGCGGCGTATTGCCGTGCATCACGGGGCTGTCCTGGTTGGCGGTGCTCTCCACGAGCAGCTTGCCCTGCGGGTCGGCCGACAGCCAGGCCCAGCCGCTACCGAACCGGCCCATGGCGGCCTTCGTGAAGGCGTCCTTGAAGGTGTCGAACCCGCCGAAGACGCTGCGCACCGCTTCGCCCAGGTGGCCGGCCGGCTCGCCACCCTTGCCCTTGCCGATCGTCTCCCAGAACAGCGAGTGGTTGGCGTGACCGCCGCCGTTGTTGCGGACGACGGTGCGGATCGCCTCGGGCACCTTGTCGAGGCCCGAGATCAGTTGGTCGATCGGCAGCGCGGCGAGCGCATCGTGTCCTTCGAGCGCCTTGTTCAGGTTCGTCACATAAGCGGCGTGGTGCTTGTCGTGGTGGATCTCCATCGTGCGGGCGTCGATGGAGGGCTCGAGCGCGTCGAACGCGTAGGGCAGGGGGGGGAGCGTGTAGGCCATGGCGTGAGTCTCCTCTGGTTCTTCCTCGGACGCGGGTGGCGGGATGGTACCGCAGGCCGTCTCGGTCGGCAAATCCGCCGCGGACGACCGTGACGAACCTGACGGGCGTGCGCCCTGGTCCGCCGGTGCCCACCGGAGTGAATCCCGTCCTGTCGGCCGGACGAAAAGCCATGGAGCAGGAACCGTGGCGCGGCAGGATGCCGGCCCCGGACCGTGCGAGGCCCGTGGCGTCTCGCAGTGTCGTGCGCTGTCCCAGGGATGGAGTCCGATCCGATGTCGACCGCAGCCAGCGAGCCGCACGAGGCCCGCCGACGGCGCGCGTTTCCTTGGCGGCGCATGGGTGCCGTCGCCACGCGGCCGGGACGTGGCCCGCGCCGGCCGGTCGCCTACGCCCCGGAGGCCCTCCCGGAGCGACAACCGAGCCTGGCGGCCCTCGTCCCCACGACTCTGGGCCGCTTCGCGGCGACGGCCGCGACCGTGATCCTGCTCGTGGCGGGCGTGATCGCGGCCGGACTCTTCGAATCGCTGACGGGCCGCCCGCTCGTGCCCGCGACCGCGTTACGGTTCACAGCCGCGGTCGACGGGCTGCGGCAGTGCATCGATCTCCGCTCGAGCGGGACGCTCGGCAGTTGGATCGGGCACGTCGGTCTGCTCACCGCGGCAGCCGGGGCGCTCGTGGTGCGACAGTTGCGTCGGCATCGGCTTGACGACCGTCGCGGCCGCAGCGCCGCCTGGGGCTGGTTGGCAGCCCTCTTTCTGCTCACCTCGTGCGCGGGCCAACTCCCTGTGGGGGCCGTCTACGCCGGCCTGCTGTCCGGAGTGTCGGGCGCCGTGCTCGGGGCGGGCGGACAAGGCTGGTGGGTCCTGACGGCGGGCATCGCCTACACGGTCGTCGGGCTCTGGGCGGTCCTGCCGCTCCACGAGCGGGCGGGCACCGCCGCCTGGCTGGCCCTGAGCTGCGCCGCCTGGGCCGTCGCAGGAGGCTGTGCATGGGTCGCGGAAGGCGTCCCTCATCAGGCCGCGGTCGGGCAGGCCGCGTGGATCGCCGGGGCGGCGTTCGCGGTGATCGCCATGCTCGCCGCGGCGCGGTCGGTGGTCCGGGAGGTGCGCGGCCTGACGCGAGCCCCCATGATGGCGGCCCGCCCCCAGTCCTCCGCGACGACCGGCGACGACGGACGGCGCGGCCCCGCGGCCGCTGCGGCACCGGAGACGCCGCCACCGACGGAATACATCGACGGCGACTCGGGCGAGGACGGTTTCGAAACCGATGGCCGGCCGCTGTCGAAGGCGGAACGGAAACGGTTGCGGAAACTGGCTCGCATGAGCCGCGCCGCGTGAGCGGTTTTGACGCGCCGGCGCCGGGAGCGATAGTGCTGCCGACGGCACCGCGCCCCGCTTCCGCCCCGTTTGTCCCTCGCACCGGAGTCGCCCGATGAAGGTCCGCACCCGCTTCGCCCCCAGCCCCACCGGCTACCTGCACATCGGCGGGGTGCGGACGGCGCTGTTCAACTGGCTGTTCGCGCGGCAGCACGGCGGACAGTTCATCCTCCGGATCGACGACACCGACGTGGCCCGCAACGTCGACGAGGCCCTCGAGCCGATCCTGTCGGGGCTGCGTTGGCTGGGCATCGACTGGGACGAGGGGCCCGGCGTCGGCGGGCCCTACGCGCCCTATTTCCAGTCGCAGCGCTCCGACCGACACCGGGCAGCCGTGGAGCGACTGCTCGCCTCGGGCGACGCCTACCGCGATTTCGCCACGACCGCCGAACTCGACGAGGAGCGGAAGGCCGCCCAGGCCGCGGGTCGCCCCTACCTCTACAGCCGCCGGTTCGCCGCCTTCAACGACGCCGACGCCGCGCGGTTCGCGGCCGAGGGGCGGCAGAGCGTCGTGCGACTCAAGATGCCGCGGGAGGCGGCACTCGTGATCGACGACGCCGTGCGGGGGCGGGTGGAGTTTGCCTGGGAGCGGGAGCAGGACCACGTCATCCAGCGGGCCGACGGCTCCTGCCTGTACCACCTCGCGAGCGTGGTCGATGACCATGATCTCGAGATCACGCACGTGATCCGGGCCGAAGAGCACCTGTCGAACACGCCCCGGCAGGCCTTCATCGCCCTGTCGCTCGGCTACGAACTCCCGGCCTACGCCCATCTGCCGCTCGTGGCCGAACCTGGCAGTCGCACGAAGCTGAGCAAGCGCAAGCTCGCGCAGTATCTCAAGAACGCGGATTTCCGTCAGGTGGCCGACCACGGCAGCCGCATCGCCGAGCGGATCGGCCTGCCGGTGCATGCCGACACGTTCAATCCGGTGATCGTCGACTTCTATCGCGAGGTGGGCTACCTGCCCTGGGCGATCGACAACTACCTCGCGCTCTTGGGCTGGTCGTACGACGACAAGACGGAGTTCTTCTCACGCGACGAGCTCGTCGAACGGTTCTCCCTCGACCGCATCAACACGTCGCCCGCGAGCTTCGACCCCAAGAAGCTGTGGGCGGTGCAGGACCACTACATGCACCGGCTTTCGACCGACGAGAAACTGGCGGCGATGCTGCCGTATCTGGTCAAGGCCGGGCTCGTCGCCGAGCCGGTGCCCGCGGCGGCGGAGGCGACGGTGCGACGGGTGATCGAGGCCTCCGGCGACCGCTTGAAGGTCGCCGGCGACATCCTCGCCTATGCGGACTTCTTCCTGGTCGACTCCCCGCCCCTCGACCAGGCTGCGGTGCAGCTGCGGCTGGCGAAGCCCGGTGTCCGCGGGCTCCTGGCCGACTACACCTCGGCCGTGCGGGCCGTCGAGCCGTTCGAGCCGATGGCCCTCGAAGAGGCGCTCAAGCGGGTGGTGGAAGCGGCCGGCGCGAAGGTCGGTGACCTCGTCCACGCGGTCCGCGTGGCGGTGACGGGCAAGACCGTCGGCCCGGGCCTCTACGACTGCCTGGCCATCCTGGGACGGGAACGGTCGCTCGAGCGGTTGGAGCGGGCGTTGCCCCTGTGCGGCTAGAGGTCAGACGCATGGCTGGAATCCGGGCCGGCATGCTGGGGTTGGTGGCGGCCCTGTGTGCGGTCGCAGCGGCGGCCGGGGAAGCGGACTTGGGCACCGACCGCGACGCGTTCACGCCGGCCGCCGACACCGTGGGGGCAGGGCAGGGGCTCGTGGAGGGCTCCTACGTCTTCATCGACAACCTCACCGGGCTGCCGACCAACAACTACCCGGAACTGCTCGTGCGGATTGGGGCGAGCGACCGCTTCGAATGGCGACTGGGGGCCAACTACGGTGTCGGCTCACAGGGCAACGTGGTGACGAGCGTCGAGGTGGGCGAGGGAACCGCCGCCGGCGCGGCCGACTATGAGTCGAGCCTGCTCTACGGCTTCAAGGCGGCCGTCAGCGAGCAGGCCGGCCTCGTCCCCGAGAGTTGCTTCATCATGGAGGCCTCGACGCCCGCCTACGGCGAGGTGTTCGGCACGGTGCCGGTGGCGACGCTCGTGGGCGGCTGGGAACTGCCCTCGGGCTCCCGGCTCGACGCGGCCATCCGGTATGCCTACGCGGAGGCGGAGGAGGCGTGGTTCAGCCGCTGGACCCCGTCGGTGGTGCTGCGGAGGCCCATGACCGAACGCTGGGAAGTGCATGCGGAATACTTCGACTCCCTGACGCAGGGCCTCGTCACAGACACGCGCCGCGGCTTCTTCAGCCCCGGCACCCACATCCTGCTCACCGACCGGCTCGAGGTGGGCGTCCGCGTCGGCTGGGGCGTCACCGCCGACGCGGCCCCCTTCTTCAGCGACGCCGGCTTCGGCTACCGCTGGTAGCCAGCGCGGGAGACCGCCCACGACGTCGGCCGCGCAGCCGTCGCAGGCTGAACCCCTCCGATGCATTATGATACCCTCCCGTTTGACGCGACCCGAAGCGGAGCCCGCAGCCGGGTGCCGTCACCGAAATGCCGCCGGACCGTCGGGACACCTGCGCTTCCACCTCGCGCTCCGCACCATCGCTCAAGCCGCTGCCCATTGGGAAGGGTCGACGCATGTGGATCGTCCTCACGGCCGCCTGGTGCATCGCGGCCCTGAGCTTGATGCGAGACTCCCTGCGCATCTTTGGCTGGTCTGCTCCGTGGCTGCCGGCTTTTTCGACCACCCTCATCGTCTGGACACTCGTCGCCGGCCTGCTGGGGCTCCCCGCCGCCGCCACCGCTGCGGTCGCGCTGCCGGTCGGGGTACTCGTGTATGCGGGCGAGCGCCGCCGGCACGCGCCCGGGACCGGGCGGATGTTCGACCGCGACAAGGCCTGTCGGTTGCTCTTCAAGGCGGGGGACCTCGTGGGCCTCGGGAGCCATCTCAGGTCCCGTCTCGGCCCGTCGCTCACGCGAACGGCCGAGGCGACGGCGAAGCCGGTGTCGACCCGGGGACTGGACGACATCGGGCTCGAATCGGAATTGGCCGGGGATTTGCGGGGCATCCTCGAGCGGCCCAACGGGCTGTTCGTCATTTGCGGCCCCGAGGGGTGCGGCAAGACCACGACGGCCTACGCCGGGCTTCACGACCTGGACTTCTCGGCGCGTCGTATCCTGACGGTCGAAAACCACATCGAACGGTTGCTCCCGGGCGCTTGGCAACGCGAGGCCAATCGCGCCGCCGGCCTGCAGTTGTTTGATGCTGTCGAGGCGTCACTACGACTCGACCCGGACGTGCTGTTTGTCGACGATGTGGCCGACGCACGCACGGCGGCGATCATCGTTCAGGAGTCGCTCGCCGGGAGGCTTGTCATGGCGACCCTCAGTGCCCACGATGCGGCGGCGGCCTTCGATCGGCTCATTGCCCTGGGAGTTGCGCCTCGACAACTCCAAGCGGCCCTGATCGCGATCTTCGCCCAACGGCTGGTGCGGCGACTCTGTAGCGGGTGCAGGCTTCCGGCCCGGCTGCCTGCCGCCGTGCGATCGCGACTGAGGATTCCGGCCGCCGATCGCGCGTTCGTCTTCGAAGCCAGCCCCGCAGGCTGCGACGCCTGCGATTCTTCGGGGCACGACGCCATCCTGCCGATCGGAGAGCTCCTGATGATCTCCGGCCGTCTGCGGGAGTCGCTGAATTGGGGGCTGAAAACGGCGGCTATCCGGGAAGTCGCCCGGCAGGAAGGCGCACGGTTGCTTGGTGACGAAGTCGTTTTGCGGGTGTTGCGCGGGGACATCGGCTGGGCGGAGGCTCGGTCCGCGGTGCGGTAAGAAGGCCCAGCGGTGGGCTTGGCGAACCAGCTTTTGCCGACCGGCACGATGCCGACTACATTCCACGCCTGTCCGTCCAGCACCCCGGAGCCCATCCCCCATGCCCCTGCTCGTCGTCGGAAGCGTCGCCCTCGATTGCATCGAAACCCCGTCCGCGAAGCGCGACGACGTGCTCGGCGGCTCGGCCGTCTTCTTTTCCTACGCAGCCAGCTTCTTTTCGCCCGTGCGAATGATCGGGGCCGTGGGTGAGGACTGGCCGCGTGCCCACACCAGCCTCCTCGAAACACGCGGCATCGACACGTCCGGCCTGCAGACCATTCCGGGCGGCCGCACGTTCCGGTGGCGCGGCCGCTACCTGCCCAACATGAACGACCGCGAGACGCTCGAAGTGCACCTGAACGTGCTCGGCGAGTTCCAGCCGCAGCTCAACGGCAGCCACCGCGACTGCCGCTTCCTGTTCCTGGGCAATGCGTCGCCGACCGTCCAGCTGAGCGTGCTCGACCAGGCGAAGTCGGCGGAGCTGACCGTGGCCGACACCATGGACCTGTGGATCAACATCCAGCGGGACGAGCTTGGTGAGCTGCTCCGGCGGATCGACGGGCTCGTGCTCAACGACTCCGAGGCGAAACTGCTCGCAGAGGACGAAAATCTCGTCCGCGCCGGCCGCGCCGTGCTGGCGATGGGCCCCAAGTTCGTCGTCATCAAGAAGGGCGAGCATGGCGCGATGTTCTTCAGCGAGCACGAGATGTACGTCATGCCGGCCTACCCAACCCCGACCGTCGTCGACCCGACCGGTGCCGGCGACAGCTTCGCCGGTGGCATGATGGGGCATCTGGCGGCCCTCGGCCGCTTCGATCCCCAGGCGCTCAAGGAGGCGCTCGCCTACGGCGTGGTCACCGCCAGCTTCACCGTCGAGGACTTCAGCCTCGATCGGCTCGCGGCCCTCGACCGTCCCTCCCTCGACCGGCGGCTGGCCGAATACCGCCGGATGCTCTCCTTTTAGGCGGCGGCGCGGAAAGCCTCTTGCCCGCCGCGGCCAGAGCCGATACTATACTCGCGTTCAGTATTCGTTTCCGCGGCAAGTCGCTCGATTTATGGTGGCGAAGCAACCACCCCGACGACCCGCCGGGAAACGCGGGAGACAGCGGCCATGGTCGTGGCAGCAGGAGAAAATGGACGGATGGCGAAGGCACACAAATCAGAAGGTGGCCGGGCAGAGGGAGGTCGGTCGGAAGGTGGCAAGGGGGCCAAGGCCCGGTCGGGCGGAGCGGCCGCCTCATTCCTCGACAGCAACCCGCTCCTGAGGAACACGCTCGCGCAGATCGAGAAGGAGTTCGGCGAGGGCTCCATCATGCCTCTGGGGACCGAGGCCCAGAAGGAGATCGACGGCATCTCCAGCGGCAGCCTGTCGGTCGACCTGGCGCTCGGCGGCAAGGGGTTCCCCCGGGGCCGCATCATCGAGGTGTTCGGGCCGGAATCGAGCGGCAAGACCACGCTGGCCCTGCATGCGGTGGCGGCGGCGCAGCGGGCGGGCGGTATCGCGGCCTTCATCGACGCCGAGCATGCCCTCGACCCGAGCTGGGCCAAGAAGCTGGGCATCTCGCTGGAAAGCCTGCTCGTCAGTCAGCCGACCAGTGGCGAGGAGGCGATGCAGATCGCCGAACTGCTCATCAAGTCGAACGCCGTGGACATCATCGTCGTGGACTCGGTGGCGGCGCTCGTCCCGCAGAAGGAGCTCGACGGCGAGATCGGCGACTCGTTCGTGGGTCTGCAGGCCCGGCTCATGAGCCAAGCCATGCGGAAGCTCACCGGCGCGATCGCCAAGGCGAAGACGACCGTGATCTTCATCAACCAGATCCGCGAGAAGATCGGCGTCATGTTCGGCAGCCCGGAGACCACGCCGGGCGGCCGTGCCTTGAAGTTCTACTCGTCTTGCCGCATCGACGTCCGCCGCATCGGAACGCTCAAGGATGGCGAAGACGTCGTCGGCCAGCGGGTGCGGGTCAAGGTGGTGAAGAACAAGGTTGCGCCTCCGTTTCGCGTGGCTGAGTTCGACATGATGCATGCCAACGGCATCAGCACCGAGGGCGATCTCCTCGACTTGGCGCTGGCCGCCAAACTCGTCGACAAGACGGGCACCTGGCTGCGGTTCGGCGAGACCCACCTCGGCCAGGGCCGGGAGAAAGCGCGGCAGTTCCTGAAGGACAACCCCGCAGTCGCCGAGCAACTGCGGGAGAAGATCCTGGCCAACAAGGATGCCGTGATCGCCGTCGAGGGCGAGTCCGCGAGTAGCGGTGGCAGCGGCGGCGACGACTGACCTGCTGCGTCGCGGCGGTCCGGGCGATGCCCCGGGACGCCCCGATTCGCGAGCCCTGCGTTCCCCCCTCCGCCCACGAGTTCCTGACCCAAGCAGGACTCGTGGGCGGTTCTGTTTGGTGTCTCCCTGCCGTGGCGGCGGCTCGCGAACGGCGGCCGGCTCGCATGGGAGCCCGCGGGGGTCGGCGTGTATAGTGACGCACCCTCGGGGGCCGGCGGCTTGTGCCGGCGTCCCCGAAGAGACACCGCAAGAAATTCTGGACTGCGACTTCTGGACTGGAGCCGATCACCGCATGAAGGCCGACGATCTCCGCGAAGCCTATCTCGCCTTTTTCGAATCGAAGGGCTGCGTCCGCCGCCCGAGCGACGTGCTCGTGCCCCGCTGGGACCCCTCCGTGCTGTTCACACCGGCCGGCATGAACCAGTTCAAGGACCATTTTCTCGGCAAGTGCCCGCTCGAGTTCACCCGCGCGACCACCTGCCAGAAGTGCCTGCGGACCGGCGACATCGACAACGTCGGCCGGACGCCGCGGCACCACACCTTCTTCGAGATGCTCGGTAATTTCAGCTTCGGCGACTACTTCAAGCGCGAGGCGATCCACTGGGCGTGGGAGTTTCTCACCGACCGCAAGTGGCTCTCCATCGCCCCGGAAAAGCTCTCCATCACCGTCTATCACGACGACAACGAGGCGTTCGCGATCTGGGCCGACGAGATCGGCGTGCCCGCCGGGCGGATCTCGCGGATGGGTGAAGACGACAACTTCTGGCCCGCGGGAGCGCCCTCCCAGGGGCCCGACGGCGTCTGCGGCCCTTGCAGCGAGATCTTCTACAAGATGCCCGACGGCAGCGACGTGGAGATCTGGAACCTCGTCTTCACGCAGTTCAACCGGGTCGGCCCGCCGCCGGACAACCTCCACCCGCTGCCGAGCCGGAACATCGACACGGGCATGGGGCTCGAGCGGACCTGCGCGATGCTCCAGGGCGTCGACAGCAACTTCCACATCGACATCCTCCGCCCCTTGGTCGAGGCGGTGGCCGAGGTCTGCCACCGCTCCTACGACGCCGCCAGCGACGATGGCCGCCGGATGCGCCGCATCGCCGACCACGTCCGCGCCTGCACCTTCGCGATCCACGAGAACGTGCTCCCGGGCAACAACGAGGAGAAGTACGTGGTCAAGCGGCTCCTGCGCCGTGCCGTGCTCGACGGGCGGCAGATGGGGATGCGCGACCCGTTCCTGTACCAGTTGCCCGCCACCGTGGCCGCGATGATGCGGCGGCCCTACCCGGAACTGGCCGAGACGGTCGATCGCGTGGCCGGTGTCATCAAGCGGGAGGAGGAGTCGTTCCTGGCGACGATCGACGGGGGGCTGGACCGGATCGAGCGGCTCTTCGCCGTGATCGGCAAGGCGGGATCCGGCCGGGTCGGCGGCGCCGACGCCGCCGAGCTCTACACCACCTACGGCTTCCCGCCCGAGCTGCTCGAGACCCTCGCCGCCGAGCGCAACTGCGGCTTCGACTGGGACGGCTTCCGCGCGGCGATGGAGGCCCACGGCCAGCGGTCCGGCGCCGGCACGCGCGTCGAGGTCTTCACGACCGGCCCGCTCGACGCGCTCAAGAAGACGATGCACGGCTCGGAGTTCGTCGGCTACGACGCGACCGAGACGGAGGGGAAGGTGATCGGCATCATCGCCCAGGGGCACCTCTGCGACTCGCTCCGCGAGCTCGACCATGCCACGCCCGTCACCGTCGTCCTCGATCGCACGAGCTTCTACGGTGAATCGGGCGGCCAGGTCGGCGACACGGGCGTGCTCGCCTGGGCCGACGGCCTCTTCGAGGTCATCGACACGCAGCGGGAGGGAGGCTTCATGCTGCACGTCGGCCACCTGCGCCGCGGCACGCTCGATCTCGGGCATACCGTCACCGCCCGGGTCGATGTGAGCCGCCGGGCGGCGATCCGCCGCGCCCACTCGGCCACCCATCTGCTGCACGCGGCCCTGCAGCGGCACCTCGGCCCGCACGCCGTCCAGCAGGGATCGAAGGTCGATGCCGATCTGCTGCGGTTCGACTTCTCGCACCCGGCGGCGATCGACCGGGAGACGCTCGAACGGATCGAGACGACGGTCAACGAGCACACCCTGGCGGCGGTGCCCGTGGCCGCCCGGCTGCTGCCCCTGGCGGAAGCACGGCACGCGGGCGCCATGATGCTCTTCGGCGAGAAGTATCCCGACGTCGTGCGGATGGTGACGATGGACGGCGTCAGCCGCGAGCTCTGCGGCGGCACGCACGTCGCGAGCACGGGGCAGATCGGCATGGTGCGGATCACCGCCGAGGAGAGCGTCTCGGCCGGCACGCGGCGTGTCACGGCGATCACCGGCCTGCGGGCGGTGGAGCGGGCGCGGCAGACGGAGGGGCTGCTGGCGGAGGCCGCCGGCAGCCTGAAGGTGCCGGTCGCCGAGTTGCCGACGCGGCTGGCCGCCGTCGCCAAGGAGCTCAAGGAGCTCAAGAAGAGCCGGCCGGCGGCCGCGGCCGCCGGTGTCTCCGTCGAAGCGTTGCTGGCCGCCGCGACCGCCGTGGCCGACACGCGGGTCATCGTGGCCGACGCCCCGGGCGGAGACGCGTCAGCCATGCGGCAGTGGATCGACCAGATCCGCCGGAAGGCGAGCCCCGTGGCCGTGATGCTCGGGGCCGTGGAGGGGGACAAGGTCACCCTCGTCGCCGGCATCAGCCGTGAGCTCGAGGCCCGCGGCCTGTCGGCCGGCAACTGGATCAAGGATGCGGCTGCGCTCGTCGGCGGGAAGGGGGGCGGTCGTTCCGATCTCGCCCAGGCGGGCGGCAAGCTCGTCGACAAGCTCCCCGAGGCGCTCGCCGCCGCCCGCGCCGCGATGCATGCGGCGCTGGGCGGCTAGCGAGATCAAGGTCAGCCGGCGAGCTTGTCGATCGCGGCCAGGGCGGCGTCGTAGTCGGGCTCGCTCGCCACCTCCTTGACGACCTGGGCGTAGCGCACCACGCCCTGCGCGTCGAGCACGAAGACGGCCCGCGCGAGGATCTTGAGCTCGTCGATGAGCACGCCCCAGCCGGTGCCGAAGCTGCGGTCCATGTAGTCACTGCCGTTCCGCATCCCCTTGAGATCCTCGGCGCCGCAGAAGCGATTCATGGCGAAGGGCAGGTCGAGGCTGACCGTCAGCGCGTTGATCTTGTCGCCGAGGGCGGCGAGCCGCTTGTTGAACGTGCGGGTCTGCACCTGGCAGACCGGCGTGTCGAGCGAGGGCACCACGCTGACGATCGTGGGCTTGCCGAGCAGGTCGGCCTTGCGGATGTGCTCCATGCCCCCGGCGCCATATGAGGCCAGGTCGAAATCGGGCGCGGCCGCGCCGACCTTCAGTTCCTCACCGACCAGGGTGAGCGGATTGCCCTTGAACGTGACAGCGCCGTGACGGCCCATGAATCAGATCTCCTCACCGGGGGGGAATGGGACGGAAGCTCGACAGCCCGAGCGACCGGTCAGCGGCAGTATGGCGGGGGAATGGCCGCCGGCAAGCCTTGGCCGGCGAAAATCCCGCTGCCCGGCGGCCCGAGCGCGTCTCCGCCCGCACCGCGGCGCTTCGCGCCGTCTGCTACACTCCGCCCGACGTGGCCCCCTCGGCCGCGAGCCCACAAGGACAGGATGCCGATGGCGGCGATCGGACGGTTCTGCCAGTTGCTCGGCCTGACGCTTCCGGCCGCCGCGATCCTGCTCGAACTCAACCGTTCCATCTCGCTCGGGCAGATGCTGCTCCTGCTCGTCGCCGCCGTGAGCTGCTTCTGGATCGGGCGGATCGTCGAGGGCTTCGCCCGGAACGAAGGCCCCTGAGACGCCGCGGCTCCGTCCACGCCGCCCATGCTTCGTCGAGAAACATCGCATGCATCCGCTGCTCCTCACTCCGCTCTACCGCCGCTACATCTGGGGCGGGCGCAGGTTCGAAACGGCGCTCGGCCGGTCGCTGCCGGCGGGGGGCGACGATTTTGCCGAATCGTGGGAACTGGTCGACCACGGAGACGACCAGAGCGTCGTGGCGGCCGGCCCGCTCGCCGGCCGCACGCTCGGCGAACTCGTGCGCGACCGCGGCCCCGAACTGCTCGGCGGCCGCCGCACGGGCGGCCCGTTTCCGCTCTTGTTCAAGTTCCTCGACGCCTGCCGTGACCTCTCGGTGCAGGTGCATCCGGATGACGCCCGGGCGGCCCTCCTGTCGCCGCCCGATCTGGGCAAGACGGAGGCCTGGTACATCATCGACGCGGCCCCCGGCAGCCGCATCTATGCCGGCCTCGCGTCGGGCGTCGACCGCCCGGCCCTCGCCGCGGCGCTTCACGCCGGCCGCTGCGAGGACGTGCTGCACTCCTTCGAGCCGCGGGCCGGTGACTGCGTCTTCATCCCGGCCGGCACGGTGCATGCGATCGGCGCGGGGCTCGTCGTGGCCGAGATCCAGGAGTCGAGCGACGTCACCTACCGTCTCTACGACTGGAACCGCACGGGCCCTGACGGCAAGCCCCGGCCACTCCACGTCGAAGCCGGTCTCGAGGCGGTCACGCGCTTCGAGCCGGTGGTGCCGCTGCGTCGGCCCGCCGACTGTGCAGGTGGCACGCGGCCGCTCGTGCAGTGCGACTATTTTTCCTTCGCGGAAGTTCGGCCGCGGGGCGACTGGTCGGTAGGCGGCGACGACTGTTGGCACTTTCTCGCGGTGATCGATGGCGAAGTGCAGCTCGATCCGGCCTGGGGTCTGCCGCCGCTCCAGAAGGGGCGAACGGTGCTCCTCCCCGCGGCGATCGGCAGGCAATCGCTCACGGCCACGACGGTCGCCGGCATCCCGCCGATCCTGCTGCACGTCACGCTGCCGTAGGAACGGCTGCCGAGCCTCGCGCAGCCTCGGGCACGCGGCTGGCCAGAGGGCGATTTCCGCGGCCAAAGCGGTGTTGGGAGCCGGCCGCCCCCCGGCTAGACTCCCGCCCCGCCACCTCCGGGATATCGCCATGCGCGTGCCGCTGTGCCTCCTGCTCGTTTTCGGCGCCGTCGGCTGCTCGGGCTGTGCCTCGCTCGGAAAGCCCGACTGGCTCGACCCCGGCCCCGCCCGTTCGCAGCAACGGCGCGCCGTGCGATTCGATCCCTATCTGCAGGACGACATCGCCCCGTCGAGCCTGCGACTGCCGCTCATGGACGGCGCCCGGCCGCGCGATTTCGCCGAGCCCGTGCCCGAGGTGCGGCGATCACGCTGGTGGGCACCGGTGCAATAGCCGGCACACGCCCGTCCTGGCTTGCGTGTATGATCGGCGAATCTGGGGCCGCCAGAGCGGCCCCGCCCGCCCCCTTCTCGGATGCTCCCGGTGCCCTCGGACCGCCCACACAAGCCCGCCCGCTCCCCGCGTCCCCCACGGCCCCAGCGGCCTCGTCGCCCCGGTGCCGCGCCGGTCCCGGCCACCGCCGGCCCGAAGCCCCGCCGCGAGGAACCGTCGCGAATCACGTCCCGGCGGCCGCCACGCCGCCAGGAGCCGCCCACCGACGCGGCCGGCCCGGGTCCCATCCGACCGGTCGATGACGGACTGGAGCGTCTGCAGAAGGTGCTGGCCGCCGCGGGCCTCGGCAGCCGCCGCACCTGCGAGGAGCTGATCACAGCCGGCCGTGTCGAAGTGGATCGCAAGGTGGTGACGCAGCTCGGCACGCGGATCGATCCGCTGGCCAGCGAGGTGCGCGTCGACGGCGAGAAGCTGCCGAGCCCCAAGCGGGTGGTCTACATGCTGAACAAGCCGGTCGGCGTGGTCACGACCAACTACGATCCCACCGGGCGGCCACGGGTGGTCGACCTCGTCCCCGGCGAGCAGCGATTGTTCGCGATCGGCCGGCTCGACCGCATGAGCGAGGGTCTGATCCTCGTCACCAACGACGGCGGTCTGGCGAATCTGCTGGCCCATCCGCGGTACGGCGTCGAGAAGCGGTATCTGGTGCAGGTGGCGGGCGTGCCGTCCCAGGAGCTTCTGGACAAGATCCGCCGCGGCATCACGCTCGCCGAGGGGCGGGTGCATGCCAAGCGAGTCGAGATCCGCTCGCAGCACAAGCAGAGCGCCGTGCTCGAGATGACGCTCGACGAGGGCAAGAACAGGGAAATCCGCCGCATGCTCGCCCGGCTCGGCCACAAGGTGCACCAACTCAAGCGGGTCGCGATCGGGCCGTTGTCGCTGGGGAATCTGCTGCCGAGCCAGTGGCGGCAACTCTCCTGGACGGAGATCGAGGGACTGCGTCAGGGGGCGATCCAGGCCGTCGGCGTGGCGGAAGCGGAGCGGCTGGACACGGCCGCCCCCGAGGACCGGCCCCGCCGCGGCCGCACGGTCGATCGACCCCGTCCGCCCCGCCCGGGGCCGGGCGACCGCGGGCCGGGCGGAAAGCCCCGTGCGGGCCGCCCCGCCACCGGCGGCCCGCGGAAACCGCGGCGGCCCGGCAAGGCGTCGTCGTGGCGGAAACCGCGGGGCTAGGCATTCGCGCCGGGCGGCCGAGTCGTCCGGCTTCAGGGAGGTGCTCCATGGACAGCGCAAGTTCCGCCGCGGCCGGCGCCGTGTGCCCGACGGCAGCCGGCCCCTGGTATGCCGACGCCGCCAGCTACGTCACCGCGCGGGTGGTGAGCCATCGGCCGATCGCCGCCAACACATGGCGGCTGCGCGTCGAATGCCCGGAAATCGCCGCAGCGGCGACCCCGGGGCAGTTCGCGATGCTCAGGATTCCCCGCCGCAGCGACCCGCTGCTCGCCCGGCCGCTGGCGGTCTACGACACCTTCGCCGACGCCGACGGGAGCCATGAGCCCGGAGCCCCGCGCCGGTTCGCCGATTTTCTCTACGCCGTGCACGGCCGGTTCACGACGGCGCTCACGGAGATACCGGAAGGCCACGACTTGGTCGCCTGGGGACCCCTCGGCAACGGCTTCGCCCCGCCGGCGGTCGACCACCTCGTGCTGGTGGCCGGCGGCATCGGGCAGACGGCCCTCCTGGCCCTGGGCCGGGAACGCCTGGGCAACGCCGTCTACGGGTCGCCGCCCCGCCGCGTGCCGCGGGCCGAGCGGGTCACCTGCTGCTGGGGTGCCCGGCATGCGGGCCTCTTCGGCGGAATCGAAGACTTCCGGGCGGCCGGCGTCGAGGTGCATCAGGCGACCCTCGACGGCTCTGCGGGCCTGCGCGGCACGGTGGTCGACCTGCTCGACGATGTTCTGGGAACCGCGACTGCCGCTCACTCGAGCCCCGGGGCGAGCGTGCGGATCGCCTGCTGCGGCCCCGATCCGATGATGGCGGCCGTCGCGTCGTGGTCGGCCGCCAGGGGGATCGACTGCGACGTGTCGCTCGAGGCGCCGATGGCCTGCGGCATCGGCATCTGCTTCACGTGCGTGGCGCGCGTCCGCGATTCCGCAGGGGGCTGGGACTACCGCCGGACGTGCATCGAGGGACCGGTCTTCGACGCGGCCCGCATCGTGTGGTGAGCGGGGCCGCAGCCGTCGGACCTACTGCTTGGCAGCGGCCTTCCGGCCCTTGGCTGCCGTCGCCTTCGCCGGCTTGGCCGAGCCGCCCTGTGCAGCGGATTGGGATGCGGCCTTCAGCCGGGCCGAGAGCCGCGACTTGATGCGGGCTGCCTTGTTCCGGTGGATCTTCTTCGACGCCGCCGCCTTGTCGGCCTTCTGCGCCGCCGTCCGCAGCGCGTCCGAGGCCTGCGCCACGTCGCCGGCCTCGATCGCCGTGAGAACCTTGCGGACTTGGGACTTCAGCTCCGACTTCGCGGCCCGATTGCGCTCGCGGTTGCGGAGGTTCTGCTTGTGTCGCTTCTTGGCGCTGGCCGAGTGGGGCATGCCGGTCTTTCTCTCAAAGTCGGTGAGTCAGGAACCAGATGGGAACACGGAGACGACGGAAACCTGGAAACGTTCGGGGCCGCGGGGACGGCGTCGGGGTGGACACCATGATCGTCACGAGCCCGCACCTTTATCCTTCGCCGGGGTCAGCTTGTCCAGACGCTGTGCCACGTCCCGGTAGCCGAAGTCGAGTTCCGCCAGCGTGGAGAGGTGTTTTCTCGCGGCATCCAGGTCGTCGAGGCCGGCGGCGAGGACGCCGGCCCGATAGAGCGCCCGCTTGCGCAGCTCGAGTTCGCGGTCGGTGAGGGCATCCACGGCCGTCTGGTAGCTCCGCATGGCGAGCTGGTATTGGCGGATCTTCTGGAAGCACTCGCCGAGTTCCAGCGAGACCGCCCCCTTGCGACGGGCGTCGACCAGCACGTCCTGGAAGTGCTTGATCGCCTCGGAATGATTGCCCGCCGCCTTCAGCCGGACGGCCAACTCGTACTTCCAGTTGAGATTCTCGGGGTACCGCGCCGCGCGGGCCGCATAGACCTCCGTCTCGTGCTTGAGAACCACGGCCCGCTGCCGCTCCACCGCCTCCCGGTGCTCGGGCGTGTCCTCGGCGTTGAGCCGCCGCTCGGCCACGTGCAGCCGTCCCTTCGCCCAGCGGATCTGCCGATCCTCGAGGTGCTCGCGAACCTTGATGTCGTTGCCCGACGCGGCGAGCGCCTTCTCGAGCAGCCGCTCGGCCTGCTCGAGGGTGCCCTCCTGCTCGACAAGGTCGGCCAGTTCGAGATAGGCCTGAATGTCGGCGGGGTTGCCGGCGATCGCCTTCTCGAGCGCGGCCCGCCGCTCGGCGGGCGCTGCCGCCGCCGCCGCCCCGGCCGCCTCGACCGGCTCCGTCGCACCGCCTGCGGCGGGCTTCGCGGCGGCCCCACCGGCCGGCCTGCGGCCGATCATGCCCTGACTGGCGGCGAACGTCTTGTCGACCTGCAGCCGCGTGACCTCCTTCTCAGCCTCGTCGGCCATGCCCTTGGCGGGCTTGATCCGCATCCAGCAGGCGATCGCCTGATCGAACTCCCCGTGCGATTCGAGGAACTTCGCGCACTCGCGGTTCACCTCAACGTCGGCCGGCGCCGCATCGAGGGCGGCCTTGAGATAGACCCGCTGCGACTCGACGTGGCCGAGCTTCCCGCTGGCCTCGGCCATCACCAGCAGGCTGCCGTGGTCGGCGGGGTTGGCCTTGATGATGCCGACCCCCTGCGTGAGAAGCTCCTGCCACTTGCCCGCGGCGGCGAGCTTCTTCAGGCCGCCCCGGCCGCTGGCCGACCAGAGCGCCGAGAGCCCGCCCCCCTTTTTCCCGCCATGCTTCATCCGCAGGGCGCCGATGAAGTGCTGGAGAAAGATGGCGTTGGCCGGGTCGCCGATCACGCACGTCGCGAACATCTCGATCGCATAGTCGATGTTCTTGGCCACGCTCTGTGACCCGTGCTGGAAGCAGCGCAGCAGCCGGGTCCGCTCCGCAGGCGGCAGCGAGGCCGAGGGCTGGGGCGCCGTGGCGGCCGTTCCGGTCGCTGGCGTGTCGTTCGGCATGGATGGTGGGGGCCGCGGGGAGGGCAGAGGACGGGATCCGAGAGCCGGCGGTCCACCGAACCGGACGGCACGGTATGCTGCCGGAGTTGGAAGCGAACCGCCGCAGGCAGGCCCCGACCGAGACGCAGAGTGTAGCCCCGGCGGGCGAACGCTCAAAGGTCGGCGGTGGTGCCGATCCGGCCGATCCGAGCGGTCCCTCGCGGGCCGGACGCAGCCACGCCCTTCGTTCAGCATGTCGATCAACAGCCAGCGACCGTCTTCGGGCCACGATTCGGCGCCACGACCGGGTCCCGTCGTATTCGTCGGCGCCGGTCCCGGCGATCCCGATCTGCTGTCGCTGCGGGCCGTCGAACGCCTGCGACAGGCCGATGTCGTCGTCCATGACGCGCTCGTGCCGGCCGCGGTGCTCGCACTGATTCCCACATCCGTCGAGCGGCTGGCGGTACCGCGCGACGGTCGCGACGACGGCGCCGATCCCGGCACGGCGGTGGGCCGGCTGGTGGCCGACCTGGCGGCGGCCGGCCGGACGGTGGTGCGGCTGAAGGGGGGAGATCCGGGAATCTTCGGACGGCTCAGCGAGGAAATGGCCCCGCTCCACGCGGCGGGCATCGCCGTGGAGATCGTGCCCGGCATCACCGCGGCCGCCGCGGCGGCCGCCGCGGCGGGCATCCCGCTGACGAGTCGCTCGAACGCCTCGGCGCTCACGATCCTGACCGGGCACGAAGCGTCCGACAAGCCGGAAGCGATCGACTTCCGGGCGCTGGCCGCCACACCCGGCACGCTCGCGATCTACATGGGAGTCGAACAGGTCGGACGCTGGTCCGGGGAACTGATCGCCGCCGGCAAGCCGGCCCACACGCCGGTCACGATCGTCAGCCGCTGCGGCTGGCCCGACGAGCGGATCGGCACCAGCACGCTCGCCCGCTGCGTCCACGACTTCGAGCGCCATGCCTGGCCGTCGCCCGCCGTCGTCATCGTCGGCGACGTCGCGGAACGTTCCGCCGCCGACGCCCGCGGGCCGCTGGCGGGACGGCGGGTGCTCGTCACGCGGCCACACGACCAGGGGGCCGCACTCGACGCCGCCATCCGCGCCGCGGGCGGCCGCTGCCTGCACGTGCCGGCCATCACCGTCGGCCCGCCGCCCTCGTGGGAGCCGGTGGACGCGGCGATCCGCCAGGCGTCGAACTTCGACTGGATCGTGTTCGCCAGCGCCAACGGCGCCCGGGCCTTCGCCGGTCGGATGCGGGAGGCGGGTCTCGACGCCCGGTGCCTGGGCACGGCGCGGCTGGCCGCCATCGGCGCAGCGACGAGCCGCGAGCTCGCCGCGGCCGGCCTCGCCTGCGACCTCGTGCCGGAGCAGGCGAACTCGGAAGGCGTGGTCGAAGCTTTTGCCACGGTCCCGCCGGCCAGCCGGTTCCTGCTGGTGCGGGCCAACCGCGGCCGGGATCTGATGCGACGGGAACTGGAAGCCCGCGGCCACGTGGTCAGCGAGGTTGCCGCGTACGCGACC
The DNA here is from genome assembly GCA_046046235.1 of Planctomycetota bacterium. Lineage (GTDB taxonomy): Bacteria > Planctomycetota > Planctomycetia > Pirellulales > UBA1268 > CAMCQY01. The sequence continues at coordinate 24,135 of JBJOKF010000091.1, forward strand.
GATCCGGTCGTCGCGCTCGATCCGACGGCAGCGGCGCTGGTCGAACGGCTGCCGGTCGACTGGGTGACGGTGACGAGTTCGCTGATCGCGGAGGCGACGCTCGGGCTGTTTCGCGACCGTCTCGCCGGGTGGCGGATCGCGAGCTTGAGCCCGGTCACGTCGGCGACCCTCCGCCGCCACGGGATCGAGCCGACGGTCGAGGCTCCGATCGCGAGCGCCGACAGCCTGGTCGAGGCCATGGCCGGCTGGGAAGCCGGCCGGGCGGCACCGCTTGCCTGACCGCGCCAGGCTGTCCCTCGGCCGGCGATTCCAGTGCGCCGGAAGCCCCCGTCGATACCTATGCCGAGGCCGGCCACCACCGGCGATCAGGGCTGACGGGGAGGGAAGAGTGCCATGAGCCGAGCGGGGCTGCAGACGACGATCGTCCTGTGCTGCGGCCTGCCCGACGGTGTGTCGGCGGCCACCGCCGACGCCTGGCTGGCGTGGGGCCTCCGGGCCGGCGTCCCCATCACCTGGATCGCACCGCTCGAGCGGCTGCGCATGGTGGCCTCCGCGGCCGCCGCCGCCGGTGTCGAGGCGAGCCTGGCGCTCGACGTGTCGACCATCGAGTCGCGGTCGCGGCTCCGGGCGGCCGTCGGAGAGGCGGTCGCGACGGCGCCCGGGCTCGAGGCCGCGGCGGTGCGGGGCAGTTTGGCGTCAGAACACCGCCGTGTCCTCGCCGAGGCCGGCATGCGGGTCATCCTGCGCGACAGCTTCGACTCCACCGGCCCCGGCCCGCGCAGACCGGCGCCACGCGGCTGGCCATGCCGCAGCGTGCTCTGGGGCCTGTGGGAAACGACGCCGTCTCCCGCCACGCCACCCTCCTCGATGGGGCGGCTGCTCCGGTGGACGACAAGCGGCGTCATCCCTGCCGGCGGACTCGCCGTGCCGGAACTGAATCGGGGAACCGCCGCCGATGGGGGGCAACTGCGGGCCCGCGTCGAGCAGTGGCAGGGCTGGGCCCGCCAACGCGGTCCGGAAACCGTTTCGTTCGCCCGGTTGGCCGATCTCCCGGCTCTCGTCGCCGGAGCCGGCCGTATCGCCGACGGCGGTTCGGTGCTCCAGGCGGCGTGACCCCAGCGGCGCGACACGGCGCCGACGGACCGGGTCTACCGCCGAGCCTTCTCCATGATCGACCAGCTGAGATAGCCGAGGATCAGGCTGGCGAGGAGAAACCCGACGTCAGCGGCGACGCTGACCCGCTGGAAGGGGAATCCCGCGGCGAGGTCGCCCAAAAACAGGATGGCAACGAGCCCAGATACCACCATCCCGACGAACGGCATCAGTTTCGACACGGAATGAAGGCCTCCGCAGTCCGGGCATGACCATCGAGCCCGGGTCCCTTACGATATCGGCTCGGCCGTCGGCTGCCAGCAGCAGGCCTTCGGCAGGCCATGCAACGGCTTCCGCACCGCGTTTCAGCCCGCCCGCGGGGGTCGTCGCCGATCCCGAGCCGCCCCCTGGCCCAGCCCACCGGAGGTCCCGCAGCCATGTCACACGCCCCCGCTCGCCGCACCGCCGTCTACACGGGGTCGTTCGATCCGATCACGCTGGGACACCTCGACGTCATCGAGCGGGCCAGCCGGATCTTCGATGCAATCGTCGTCGGGGTGGGCATCAATCCCGAGAAGCAGCCGATCTTCTCGCTGGCCGACCGGGTCCATCTCGTCCGGGAATCGGTGGCCGGTCTGCCGAACGTGCGGGTCGAGCTGTTCAGCGGCCTGTCGGTCGACTTCGTCCGCGCCCAGGGAGCCCGCGTGCTCCTCCGCGGGGTGCGGTCGCTGACCGACATCGACGCGGAGTTCACCATGACGCTGGCCAACCGGAAGCTCGACCCCGACGTCGAGACGGTCTTCCTGATGGCCGATGCGCAGTACTCCCACATCTCGTCGTCGCTGCTCAAGCAGATCACGCCGCTGGCCGACGACGCGGCGCTCCTGAAGTTCGTGCCCCCGCCGGTCGTGGCCCCGCTGCGCCGTTCCCTGGGCCGCCAGGCGTGACGAGGTGATCGGCGGGACGTCGGGGCGCTCGCGGTGATCCGGCAAGCTCGATGCACAGCCACCCAAGGATTCGACACGTTGAAAAACGTGTCGCCACGAGGGGACCGGAGCCGGAGCCATCGGTTCAGGGGAGCGGTACCGGTCGGGGGCACGCGCAGCCGCCGGTGAACTTTGACTGCCAGAGTCGGCCCACCACGCCCGTGGAGTGAGGAATGTCAAAGTCCGCCGGCGGCGAGCATGAACCCCGCCGGTACCGCGGCGATCGACCAGCAGGCTGCCCGGATTCGACACGTTGAAAAACGTGTCGCCACGAGGAAGGGACCGGAGCCGGAGCCCCCGGATGCGGTCATTCCGAACGCGGCGGCCCGGAGAGATCAGTTGGGGCTCGCTCCGCCCGACTCGAAGTGCTGCCGGAGATAGCGGGCCCGCTCGATGTTGCGGTCCTTCGTGTCGAGCTCGAGACCGCGGATCTTTTGGAGGTGGGCCGGCTGGGTGCGGACCAGGAGGGAGTTGATGTCGGCGAGCTTCAAGTCGCCGATCAGGCCGAGCAGCACCCCCATCCGCACCCGCGACAACAGCTGCATCGTCTCCTCGGCGCTGATGGTCTGCGCCGTCTTGAGGATGCCGTAGGCGCGGCTCACCTGGTCGTGCACGTTTTGCTCGGTCTCGCGCACCAAAAACTCCCGCGCCCGCCGCTCGTAGTCGATCAACACCGGCACCACGTCCCCCACCTGCTCGACGAGTTGCTCCTCCGACTTCCCGAGGGTGGTCTGGTTGGAGATCTGGTAGAAGTCGCCCATCGCCTGCGAGCCCTCGCCGTAGAGGCCGCGGACCGCCAGCGAGATCTTGTGCAGGCTGCGAAACACCTTGTCGATCTGCCGTGTGATCACGAGCGCCGGCAGATGGAGCATCACGCTCACGCGGATGCCGGTGCCGACGTTCGTCGGGCAGGCGGTGAGGTAGCCGAACTGCGGATGGAACGCGTACGGCACGACCCGCTCGATCTGTTCGTCGACCGCCCTGATCTGCTCCCACACGCCGCGCAGGTCGAGCCCGCTGTGGATGCATTGGATCCGCAGGTGATCCTCCTCGTTGATCATCAGGCTCACCTGCTCGGACTGGTCGATCGCCACGCTCCGCGCGCCCTGCGCGTCGGCATGCTCACGGCTGATCAGCTGCCGTTCGACGAGGAACTGCCGGTCGACCTCCTCGAGCCGCCCCACGTCGATGTATTCGAGCCCGCGGCCCGCGGGCGACGCGGCGATCCGCTCCCGCAGAAACCGCTCGATGTCGCCGCGATCCTGCTCGGAGGCCCGGCTCACGAACGGGAAATGCGGGAGGTTGCGGGCCAGCCGCACGCGGCTGCTCATGACGATGTCCGACTCCGGGCCCGTGCCCCGCAGCCATTCGCCGATCGAGTTGGTGAGCGATTCGAGTTTCATGGTCGTGTCAGAGGCAGGCGGTCCGCTGGCCGCAGGGAAGTCAGGCCGTGCCCGGCGGGAGCACCCACCGTTCCTCGATCGCACGGATCGCGTCCCGGTGTTCCTTGGCTTGTTCGTAATGCTCGCAGGCGATCGAGTCCTTCATCTGCCGCCGCAGGCCGATCACACCGGTCAGTTCCTCGGTGCCCTCGGTCGCCGCCGCGGGTGGGGCGGCGGGCCGGCGGCCGACGTGCTCGGTCGCACCGTGGATGTTGGCGATGAGCGGCTCGAGTTCCCGGGCGAACTGCACGTAGTCGTGCGGACAGCCGAGCCGCCCCTGGTTGCGAAACTCGAAGAACGTGATGCCGCACATCTCGCAGGCCTTCTGATCGAGCGCGGCGAGATCGTCGGCCGTCTGCCCCACGCCGAGCGGGCCGCCCGCCTCGGCCGGCTCCTGCGGGCCGCCGCCGGCTTCGGCCTGATTGAGATAGCTCCGGGCGTGCTCCTCGCACAGGTGGAGTTCGCGGACCTGGCCGGTCTCGAGTTCGGTGATGTGAAACACCGCCTGCTTTTCGCACTGCTGACATTTCATGGGACGACGGTTCCCGCGCGGCGGCCGACCACCCGCATGGCGATCGACCCGGGTGAATCATAGCGGGCCAGCACCGAACAGTCGCCGCGAATCGGCGCCGCGTGGCGGCAGGCCGCCGCTCGCGGGCCCGGTGACGACACGCCTCCTTGCTGCGGGCGGCGACGGACCGGTAGGATGAGGGACTTTCCCCGGCGGCACACGGTCGCCCTCCGCCCCATGTCGCACCTCCCGGAACGACCGCTGTTCGACACCCTGGCGCGGGAGCATCGCCTGGTGCCGGTCTACCGCCGGCTCTTCGCGGACGGCCTGACGCCTCTGTCGGCCTTCGCGCGGCTCGACTCCGGCCCGTCCGCCTGCCTCTTCGAGAGCGTGATCGGCGGCGAGAAGGTCGGTCGCTACAGCTTCCTCGGGGCCGACCCGATGCTCCTGTTCGAGGCCCGCGGCTGCGCCGTGCGCGTGGTGGAGACCGCGACGGGCCGCGTCGAGGCCTTCGAGGCGCCCGACCCGTTCGCGGAGCTCGAGCGGCGCATGGCCGCCTATTCGCCGGCGCGGCTCCCCGAACTGCCTCCGTTCACCAGCGGGGTGGTGGGGTATGCGGCCTATGACTCCATCCGCTACGTCGAGCGACTGCCGAACGTGCCTCCGGACGACCTCGGCCTTCCGGACCTGTCGTTCGCGTTCTACGACCGCCTGCTGGTCTTCGACAACGTCACGAAGTCGCTCGACGTCGTGGTGCTGGCCCGTGTCGCCGACGGCACGGAAGAGGCGGCCGCCCGCGGCTACGCCGAGGCCTGCGACCGGATCGACGCCACGATCACGGCGCTCTTCCGCCCCGGCACGTGGCCCCCGGCCGCCGACATCGGGCCGCGCCGCGAGCCGCGGTGCCTGACCGAGGGCACCGCCCTCGCGACGACGAGCCGCGAGGAGTTCCTCGCCGCCGTGGACCGCGCCATCGAGTACATCCGTGCCGGAGATATCTTCCAGGTGGTGCTCAGCCGCCGCCTCGACGTGCCCTTCGACCAGCCGCCGCTCGAGCTCTATCGCACCCTTCGCGTCGTGAACCCGAGCCCGTTCATGTTCTACCTGCGGACGCCCGACGCGACGCTCGTGGGCAGTTCGCCGGAGATCATGGTGCGGGTCGTGGACGACCAGGTCACCGTGCGACCTCTGGCCGGCACCCGCCCTCGGGGCCGCACGCCCGAGGAGGACCGAACGCTCGCCGCGGGGCTGCTGGCCGATCCCAAGGAGAGAGCCGAGCACGTCATGCTCATCGACCTCGGCCGTAACGACGTGGGCCGCGTCGCGGCACTCGGGTCGGTGGAACTGAGCGACGTGATGTCGATCGAGCGGTACAGCCACGTCATGCACATCACGAGCAATGTCACCGGCCGGCTTACACCCGGCACGACCGCCTTCGATGCGTTGCGTGCCTGTCTGCCGGCGGGCACGGTGTCGGGGGCGCCGAAGATCCGCGCCATGCAGATCATCGACGAACTCGAGCCCCGAAAACGCGGCCCCTACGCGGGTGCAGTCGGCTACATCGACTTCAGCGG
>JBJOKF010000010.1:0-5642 GCA_046046235.1 Planctomycetota bacterium
GCAGCATCACGAAGCCGCTCCACGACCCTGGCGACTGCGAGTAGGTCGAGCCATCGGGCAGCGTGGAACCGATGTCGGGCTTTGTATCGGCGTTGCCGAGTTGGCTCGAGGCCGGCCCGCCTCGACCATAGGACAGCGTGCCGTTGGCGTCGTGGAAGTTGTGGAGCGCGAGCCCCAACTGCTTGGCATTGTTGCTGCAGGCGCTCCGCCGGGCCGCCTCGCGAGCCGACTGGACGGCTGGCAAGAGAAGCCCCACGAGCGTGCCGATGATGGCGATCACCACGAGCAGCTCCACCAGGGTAAATCCCTTCCCTGCGCGAGTCCTTGGCCGGTGCTTGTGAAAAGGCTGCATCGCCGTGCCCCCGTGTTTTTCTTGCTCAAACTCTGCCGGGATCCGACGGACCGCGCAAGCAGCGGCTCACGCCCGGCAGGCAAAGACCCCCCGACCCAGACTGGAGTTGAACCTTACCGCCCCCTCGCTTAGAGGGCAAGTGGCCATACGGCCAAGGCGGCGTCCTTCGCGTGCCGACGGTCGGACAGGACTCCAAACTGGGCCTGGCCAAGCCGTTCCCTAGAACCTCCAGTCTGCCTCGGCCCGGCCGTATGCGGGGGGCCGGAATCCGCAACTGCGATCACCGTTGACGCTGCCCACGAGGGCGACTTATTTCTCCAGCCATAGCCCTGGGAGATGCTCGCCATGCGCCTCGCGATCCTCGTGCGTTCGACCCTCTGGCCGGCCTGCGTCTTGTCGCTCGCCGTCGCGGCCGCGCTGCCGCCGCTCCCGGCCCCGGCCGACGAACCGGTCGGTGTTGGCGAGGAACTCTCCCTCGAAGACCAGCTCAAGACCGGCCTGAAGGTGCGCCGCCCGGAGGACGCCGATTTCGTCTCGGAGGTCGCCCGCCGCGTGCAGAACGGCTCGCTGCCGCGGAAGCTCGTGGATTCGACCTACACCTGGGCGGTGCGACGCCGGCAGAAGTATCCGTTCCCCGCCTTCGAGCAGGCGCTGCGGCTCCAGGCCGAACGGCTGGGCGTCGAGTTCTAAATTCACGGCAAGGCTCGGCATCCTGCCGACCTTGCCTGGGCCGGACTCCGCCGGCTGGTGCTGCGCGTCGCATCCATGCGACGCAGTCCGGCGACGGTGCGTTGGCTGCCGACCTTGCCTGGGCCGGCCTCCGCCGGCTGGTGCTCACACGGACCTCCAGGCCTGGCGCTCCGGCTCCGGCCCATCGTGGCGACAAGTTTTCAACTTGTCGTGCAGCACCACCGGTTCGACAAGTTGAACAACGCGTCGCCACGAGGACGACTCAGCCGATCAGGTCGTGGATCCGCGGATCGGCGAGCGACTCGGCCACGAACCGGGCGCCCGTGAAGTCGTGCCGACGGCTATGGCCCCCCGGCACCGCCACCACGACGGCGCCAGCCGCCACCGCGGCCCGGCAGCCGGCCTGGGAATCCTCGAGCACGAGCATCGCGGCCGGCGCCACCCCCAGCCGCCGCGCGGCTTTCTCGTAGATCTCCGGATGCGGCTTGCCCTCCACGATGTCGGCGCTCGTGAGCACGAACGCGAACCGCTCCAACAGTCCGACGCGGCCCAGGACGTCCGCCGCGAACTCGGGGCCGCTGCTCGTCGCCACGCCCCGCGGGATGCCGCGGGCCTCGAGCAGGCCCAGCAGCTCCCGCGCCCCCGGCATGGTCCGCAGCCCGGTGTCGAGGAGCGACTGGAAGATCTCCTTCGTCTCGGCGGCGAGCCCCGTCACCGTGTCGTCGAGCCCGTGCCACTCGATCATGATCGAGAGCGACACCTGCTGCGGCCGCCCCATCATGGCGTCGAGCAGGTCCGGCCCGAAAACCTTGCCGCGCCGGCGGAGCAGCTCCGCACCAACATGCTGATAGAGTTCCTCGGTATTGACGAGCAAGCCGTCGAGATCGAAGGCAACCGCCGCAATGCGGGCCGGCGCCCGCGTGTCGTGCGCAGTGCTCACGGGACAACCTCCCTCGACGCCGCCGGGAGCGTGGTCGCGGTGTCCGCGGCGGGCAACTTCACTACCGCATAGCCACGGTTCTCGTAGACCTTCTCACCCGGCAGGGATGCGACCGCGAGATCGCGCGGCACGATCGCGTGCGTCGCTCCGTAGCGGTCGGCCACGAGCCGCATCCGATCGGCACCGAGGGCCGCGGTCGACCGTTCGAGCGTGGCGAAGCTGCCATCGCGTGAGAAGCAGTCGGCAAATCGCTGCCGCCATGCGACGAGCGACGTGGCATCCTGCGGGCTGTTCTTCCAGCCGACGACCTCGCGGCGGCCGGTCCGCCAGGTCAGGCTCGAGGCGCCCCGCGGCGTGAGCACACAGGCGTCCGTCGGCGTGTTCGCGGCGATCCACGCGCAGGCGTCGCGCCAGGCGGCAGCATCCACCTTCGTGTCGCTCCGCGCCTCGAGGCTCCGGCCGGGCAGCGGCCAGTGCCGGCTCTCGTGCACGAGATCCATGGCCAGGAGCAGCATGACCGCGCCGCGGGCGACGAGCGGAGTCGCGGCGCCGAGCCGCCGCAGGCAGGAGTCGTCGGCGAGCACGGCGGCAGCGGTGACGGCAAGCCCGAAGGGCACGGCCACGTCCGCGAGCCGGAACCAGTAGAACCGCAGCAAGCCGTGCACGGCCGCCGGCGCGAGCGGCTCACAGACAGCGATCATGTGACCGCAGGCCGCGATGCCGAGCGCCGCGAGGATGAATCGCTGCAGCCGTCCCCAGGCGGCGTCGGCCGCCGGGCCGCCGGTGCGGCGGTCTGCCGAGCCATCTCCCCGCAGCCGTGACAAGAGCCACCACAGGGCGGCCGCGAGCACGTGGCGGGCGAGCATGCCGTCGGCAAAGGTGCGCGGCAGCAGATGGTGCGAGAGCCGCTCCACGACATGGATCTTCGCGGCGGCCGCTCGCGTGGCGGCATCCGCTCCGGCGGAGAGCCCGAGTGCCGGCACGATCGCCGTCGCGGCCAAGAGCCCGCCGCCGAGCACGAGCGCCGCGCTGACCGGCCAGCCACGCATCAAACCTGCGCGCAGCGGCCGGTTCTGCGCCGGTTCCCAGGCCAGGCTCGCCACGATCGCCACCGCCGCCCAGCCGCCCACGATCGGGTGCAGGGCCGTCGCCGCGCCGGCCCAGAGCCACGACCACGCGAATCGCCCCCGAGCAAACTCGCCGATGGCCACGAGCACGAGTGCCCACGCCAACACCTTCGCCTCACAGCCGCCGATCACCCATTCTCCCGCGGCGGTCGTGTGCCGCAGGGCGAGCGAAAAGAGGGCCGCGGCGCAGATCCGCGCCCAAGGGCCGGACAGGAGCGGGGCGACGGCGTGGCGAAACCCGATCGCAAGGGCCAGCCAGCCGAACCCGCGGCCGATCCAGGCGGCCTGCTCGAGCGGCGCGGCGGCGGCCAACGGCCCCATGAGCAGGTAGAAGATGCCATGCGCGTCGGGGGTCTCGAGAAAGAAGTCACCCCGACACCACGACGGGTCGGCCCAGTGCCGGGCCTTCGTGAGATAGGCCGTCTCGTTGACGTCGGGCACCGGCCAGGCACCTGCGGCCGCGAAGAGGCCGAGGATGGCCGCCACCTCGACCAAGAACCGGCCCCAGCCCGCCCTCTCCAGCGCCGCCGCCTGAGTCGTGTCGCTTTTCCGAGGCATCGTCCGCACCTATAACCACGGCCCGCTCGTGGCCGTCGCCCGAGGGATGCGGTCAAGATACCGGAAAGGCCCGCGATGCCGACTCGTCCACACTCCCCTTCCGGACCGGGCGGCCAAGCCGCCCAGCTACGTCAGGCCGTCGAGGACTCCACGATCGCCATCGTCGGCGCGCCCTTCGCCCTGGCCGCAAAGCTCGTTGAGCGGGAAGGTTTCGATGCGGTCTATCTGTCGGGCGCGGCCTTCTCGGCCGGCACGCTCGGGATTCCCGACATCGGGCTCTTCAGCCGCGACCAGCTCGTCGAGCAGACCCGCGTGCTCGCTGGGGCGATCGACATCCCGCTGGTCGTCGACGCCGACACCGGTTTCGGCGACCCCGAGGAAGTGGCGGAGACGGTCCGGCTGCTCGAGCAGGCGGGCGCCGCCGCCATCCAGCTCGAGGACCAACTGCCCGCGAAGCGATGCGGCCACCTCGCGGGCAAGCAGCTCGTCGACCCGCGGGAGATGTGCGACAAGCTCGCGGCGGCCGCCGCAGCCCGCCGCGATCCGGCGACCGTCATCATCGGCCGCAGCGACGCCCGGGGCGTGACCGGCCTCGATGACTGCCTCGCCCGCCTCGAGGCCTACCGGGCCGCGGGCGCCGACTGGCTCTTTCCCGAGGCGCTGGCCGGCCGCGACGAGTTCGCTCAGGTGGGCGCGGCCTTCGCGGCCGCCGGCGCGCCTCTGCTCGCCAACATGACCGAGTTCGGCGTCAGCCCGCTCATCCCGCTCGAAACACTCTCCGAGATGGGCTTCTCGGCCGCCCTCTACCCCGTCACGCTGCTGCGGATCGCGATGAAGGCGATGGAAGCCGCCCTCGGCATGCTCGTCGACGAGGGCACGCAGGAAGGCCTGCTCGACCTCATGCAGTCGCGACAGGAACTCTACGAACTGCTCGACTACGACCCGGCCCATCCGGAAGCCTGGATCGAGCGCCACGCCCGAGGAGCCCGCCCATGACCACCCCCGCCTCCGCCGACCGCGACTTCGCCCGCGGCCTCGCCGGCATCGTCGCCGGCCGCACGGCCATCTGCTCGCTGGAGGGCGACCTCCGCTACCGCGGCTATTCCATCGAACCCCTGGCGCTCGCCGGCAACTTCGAGGAGGTGGCCTATCTCCTGCTCCACGGCGAACTGCCCTCCGCCGCGGAACTGGCCGCCTTCAGCGACCGCGTGCAGGCCGCCGCTCGCGTGCTCGACCCGGCGGTGACCGACGCGCTCGCCCGGCTCGCCGCCGCCACGCCCGGCGCCTCTCCGATGGACGCCCTGCGGACCGGCGTGAGCATGCTCGGGCAGGTGGAGGGCGACGTGCTGCCCGGCTCGCGCGCGGACCTCCTCGCCCAGGCGGAGCGGCTGCTCGGCCAGGTGCCCGCCCTGCTCGCGGCCTGGATGGATCTCGCCGCCGGCCGGCCGATCGGGGCCTGGCCGCAAGGCTCGATCGCCGGCGCCCTGCTCGAACGGCTCACCGGCCATGCGGCGCGTCCCGATCACGTCGCCATCTTCGGCACCACGCTCGTCCTCTACGCCGAGCACGAGTTCAACGCGTCCACGTTCACCGCCCGGACCGTCGTCTCGACCGGCTCCGACATGCACTCGGGCATCACGGCGGCCATCGGCGCGCTCAAGGGCCCGCTCCACGGCGGCGCCAACGAGAAGGTGCTCGAGGTGCTCCGCGACATCGGGTCGGCCGACCGCGCCGAGCCCTGGCTGCGGGAGCAGTTCGCCGCCAAGCGGGTCGTGATGGGCTTCGGCCACCGCGTTTACAAGGACGGCGACGTCCGGGCGAAGCTGCTGGGCCGGCTCTGCCGCGACATGGTCGGCGGCACCGCGGGCGAGGAGTTGGAGAAGCTCGCCGAGCGGATCGAGGGGCTCATGCTCGCGGAGAAGAGCCTGCGGCCGAACCTCGACTGGCCCGCCGCCCGCGTCTACCACGCGCTCGG
>JBJOKF010000157.1:0-5429 GCA_046046235.1 Planctomycetota bacterium
TCGGTGACGCGGGAGGGCGCCTTCATCCCGCCGGAAGACCGGCCCTCGCAGCTCTACCGCAAGCTCTTCCTGACGGACTCCGCCGAGGAGTCGGCCCGCAGACTGGCCGACATCGAGCGGGGCGAGAGCATCCTCGATCATGTGCTGGCCCGGGCGAAGCCGGTCGAGCAGTCGCTGGCTCCCGCCGACCGGCAGCGGCTCGACCAGTATTTCACGAGCATCCGCGAGCTGGAGCAGCGGCTCGAGCGGGGCCGGGCCTGGCAGTCGCGACCGAAGCCGCAGGTGTCGGCCGGGCAGCCGCAGGACATCCTCGACACGACGCAGATGGTCGAGCGGATGGAGCTGATGTATCGGATGACGAAGCTGGCCGTGCAGACCGACAGCACGCGGATCGTCACCCTCTACTTGAACCCGCTCGAGATCACGCCGAAGATCCCCGGCGTGACGCAGCGGACGCACACGCTCACCCACCACGGCAACGAGCCGGACAAGCTCGCCGAACTCGAGCGGATCGACGAGGCGGTGCTCGGCGAGCTGCGGAAGTTTCTGGCGAGCCTCGCCGAGACGAGCGAGGCGGGCGGAACCCTGCTCGACGGCACGATGGTGCTCTTCGGGTCGAACATGAGCAACGGCAGCGCGCACCTCAACACGAACCTGCCGATCCTCCTGGCGGGCGGCGGGTTCCGGCACGGCCGGCACCTCGCGTTCGACGAGAAGAACAACACGCCGCTGTGCAATGTCTTCGTCTCGATGCTGCAGCGGCTGGGGCTCGAGACCGATTCGTTCTCGTCGAGCACGGGATCGCTGACGGGCCTCGAGAGGGCCTGACGCGGCCGGCTCAGGCGAGCATCGCCGGCACGAGCGAGCCATGCACGTCGGTGAGACGGTAGTCGCGGCCCTGGAAGCGGTAGGTGAGCCGCTCGTGGTCGAAGCCGAGCAGATGCAGGATCGTGGCGTTGATGTCGTGGACGTGGACCTTGTCGCGGACCACGCCGAGGCCGAGCTCGTCCGTCTCGCCGATGATCGTGCCGGGCTTCGTGCCGCCGCCGGCGAACCACATCGTGAAACCCTCGACGTGATGGTCGCGGCCCACGGGCGCCCGCAACTCGCCCATCGGCGTGCGGCCGAACTCGCCCCCCCAGATCACCAGCGTGTCGTCGAGCAGGCCGCGGGCCTGGAGGTCGCGGACGAGCGCGTGGCAGGGCTGGTCGATCTCGCGGGTCACCTTCTCGAGCTCGCCTTCGAGGTTCTCCGCGCCGCCGTGGTGGTCCCAGTTGGTGTGGTAGAGCTGCACGAACCGCACGCCCCGCTCCACGAGCCGGCGGGCCAGGAGGCAGTTGTTGGCGAAGGACGGCTTGCCCGGCTGCACGCCATAGGCTGCGAGCGTCGCGGCCGACTCCTGCGAGAGATCCATGAGCTCGGGGGCGCTCGACTGCATCCGATAGGCCATCTCATAGGCGTTGATGCGCGTCTGGATCTCTGGATCGTGCGTCGCGGCCAGCCGCTCCTCGTTCAGGGCGCGGACGAAGTCGAACAGCTCCCGCTGCCGCTCGGGCGTCACGCCCACGGGGTTCTTGAGGTCGAGGATCGCGTCTCCCTGGCCGCGGAAGGGCACGCCCTGGTAGCTCGACGGCAGGAAGCCGCTCGACCAGAGCGCCGCCCCGGCCCGCGGGCCGCGCGGCCCGCTCTGCAAGACGACGAAGCCGGGCAGGTCGCGGGAGGGCGAGCCGATGCCGTAGGTCACCCAGGCCCCCATCGACGGCCGCCCGGGCACCTGGAAGCCGGTGTTCATGAAGAGCTTCGCCGGGCCGTGATTGAACACGTCGGTGGTGCACGACCGCACCCAGCAGAGGTCGTCGACCATCTTGGCCGTGAAGGGCAGCAGCTCGCTCACGTCCATCCCGCAGTCGCCGTGGCGGGCGAACGTCCGCTTCGAGCCGAGGAGCTTCTCGCCCCCCTTCAAGAACGCGAACTGGCGGCCGCGCATCAGGCTCTCGGGCGGCTCCTGCCCGCTGAGCTCGACGAGCTTCGGCTTGTCGGCGAAGAGCTCGAACTGACTGGGACCGCCCGCCATGAACAGGAAGATCACCCGCTTGGCCTTGGGGGCGAAGTGGGGCTCGCGGACGGCCATCGGCGCGCCGGGGTCGGGCCGTGTCGTCTCACGGATCGCATCCGCCGATTCGGCCCGCAGCAGGTCTGCCAGCGCCAGCGACCCGAGCGCCACGCCGGCGCCCGCGAACAGATGCCGCCGGGTCAAATGCTGCAGGAGGGCGTCGTCGATGACGCGGGCTGCGGACCGAGGGTCGCTGGGCATGGCATCGCGTCCTATTCGCGGGTGACGAAGTTGTCGGTATTGAGCAGGCCACGGGCGAGCGTGCGCCAGGCGGCCGCTCGTCCGGCCTCGGTCTCTCCCTGGTTCGCCAGGAAGGTGGCGGCGAGCGACCGCTCCGCCTCCGTCGGCCGGCGGGCGAGGCACAGCTCGAACATGCGGTCGATCCGCGCCGCGGTGGCGGGCGCGCCCTCCGGCACCGTGAGCCCCGCCACGCGGTCGCCGATCGCGGAGGCAATCTCCACGAAGATCGGATCGTTCGCCAGCATCAGCGATTGGAGCGGCGTGTTGGACGGCATCCGGCGGGTGCACGTCTGCGAGAAGTTGGGCGCGTCGAACGTCGTGAAGAGCGGGTGCGGGGCGCTTCGGTAGAACTGCGTGTAGAGCGTGCGGCGAAACCGCTGCGGGCCGGTGTCGGTCGGCCAGGTCTTTCTCGTCTGGGTGAAGGCATAGACGCCGTCCGGCTGCGGCGGGTGCGCCGACGGGCCGCCGATATCCGCGGCGAGCAGGCCGCCGGCCACGAGCCCCTGGTCGCGGATCACCTCGGCGTCGAGACGCAGGCGGTTCTGCCGGCCCAGGAGCGTGTTGCGCGGATCCTTGGCGGCGAGGTCGTCGCGGTGCAGCGACGCCTGCCGGTAGGTGGCGCTCGTGACGATCAGCCGGTGCAGCTTCTTCATCGACCAGCCGTCGCGGATGAAGCGGCCGGCGAGCCAGTCGAGGAGTTCGGGATGCGTGGGGAGGCTGCCCTGGGTGCCGAAGTCGTTCTCCGTCTCGACGAGCCCGGAGCCGAAGAACCGCATCCAGGCGCGGTTGACGGTCACCCGGGGCGTGAGCGGGTTGTCGGCGCGCACGAGCCATTTCGCCAGATCGAGCCGGGTGGGCGGACGGCCCTCGGCGGCCGCCAGGGGCGGCAGAAACGCCGGCGTGTCGGCCGCGAGCGGCCCGAGTGTGGTGTCGGGATTCAAGTAGTCGCCGCGGAGATGCACGAAGGTCTGGCGGGGCTCGGGAAGCGCCCGCATCACGAGCGATTGTCCGACCGACGTCCGCCGGCGGAGGGCGTCGCGGTCGAACTCCGCCGTGAACTGGCCGATGTCGACGGCGGCGAACGCGTCGAGGACGGCCGCCTCCGGCGGCGCCGTGCCCCGGCCGTGCTCGGCGGCGATCGCCTTCGCGAGCGTGTCGACCGCCGTCGGCTCGAGCGGCGCGAGATGGGATTGGTGCGTCGCGCTGACCTGCAGCCGCCGCGGAACCTGGGCCTTGCCCGCGGCGAACTGCACCTTCACCCGGAGCTTGGAGTCGGGGAGGATCGGGTCGCGGGGCACGATCACGAGCGCCGGGGCGCCGTCCGCGGCCGGCGGGTCGGCCGTCCAGCCCGTGCCCGGTTTGCCGTCGATGGCGAGGCGGGCGGGCGAGCCCTTCCGCTCGGCGGTCGCGAAGGCCGTCAGCACGGGATGCGGATCGCCGCTGCGGGCCACGAGCGCCACGTCGCTGACGACGAACGCGTCGTCGGGGGCATGCGTTCGCGCGTTGGAGGTCGGGTCGACCGGAAACTCGAACCGCAGCGCCCGGACCGGCCCCGCGAAGTCGGGCAAGGAAAACTCGATCGACCGCTTGTCGCCGGCCTCGATGGCCAGCGTGATGCCGTCCGCCTCCAGGGCGGCGCCCGCGATCTTCGGCCGCGCGTCGTCGACTGGCTGCGGCTTCGTGGGCAGCCAGTCGTTCGCCGGCCCCGCCCCGTCGGCGGTCGCCGGCCACTGCCCGAGCCACTCTGCCAGCCGGTTCCGGGCGGTTTCGCGGGTCTTGGCGACCGCGGCCTCCGCCGCGGCGATCGCGTGCGCGTCGACCTCTCCCGGCGTCCCGATGATCTCGCCCCGCACCACCTCGAGCGTGTCGGCGACGTCGTTGACGTCGGTGTCGCTGTTGAAGAAGGCGAACAGGCGGAAGTATTCCGCGTGGGTGAGCGGGTCGTATTTGTGGGTATGGCACTGCGCGCAGCCGGCGGTGAGCCCAAGCCAGACCGCGCCGGTCGTGTTCACCCGGTCGACCACGACCTCGTTGCGGAACTGCTCCGGCTTCGAGCCTCCCTCCTCGTTGATCATCGAGTTGCGATGGAAGCCGGTGGCGAGCCGCTGGAGTTTCGTCGCGTTCGGCAGGAGGTCACCGGCGATCTGCTCGACCGTGAACCGGTCGAACGGCATGTCGCTGTTGAGGGCCGCGATCACCCAGTCGCGCCAGGGCCACATCGCGCGGGCGCCGTCGATCGAGTAGCCGTGCGAGTCGGCGTAGCGGGCCTGGTCGAGCCAGTGACGCGCCCACCGCTCGCCGTAGTGGGGCGAGGCCAGCAGGCGGTCGACGGCGCGTTCGTAGGCCGTGGGAGACGGATCGGCGCGGAACGCCTCCAGCTCCTGCGGAGTCGGCTGGAGACCGACCAGGTCGAGCGACACGCGGCGGAGCAGGACCTCCTTTTCGGCCTCGGGCGACGGTGCGAGGCCGGCGGCGGCGAGCTGCGCCTCGACGAAGGCGTCGATCTCGTTGCGAGCCCGGCCCGATGACGATGCGGGCGGCTCGGCGGATGCCAGGGGTTGGAACGACCAATGGCCCTGATACTCGGCGCCCTCCTCGATCCAGCGCTCGAGGATCGCGAGCTGCTGCTCCGAGAGCTTGTGCTTCTTGGCCCGCGGGGGCGGCATCACCGTATCCGGATCGGTGGAGAGAATCCTCCTGAGGATCTCACTCTCGGCCGGCTTGCCCGGGACGATCGCCGCATAGCCGCCGCGGTCGGCGACGGCGTCCTCGCGGACGTCGAGCCGTAAGTCGCCGCCACGGTCCTCGGCGGGGCCGTGACAGGCGAAGCAGTTGTCGGAGAGGATCGGCCGGACGTCGCGGTTGAACGAGATGCCGGCCGCGACCGCGGACGCCGTCGCAATATCGAGGACGGCCCACAGCACGGCGGCGGTCGGCAGGGCGAGCGGGCGCATGCAGCGGTCTCACGGCGGAAGGTGCTGATCCCGATTATAGCTCCGCCTTGCGGGGCCGGGCCGCGCCGGAAGTGCCCCTGGGAGCGTTGACCACGCGACGCGTGTTACCAAGGCTGCGAATC
>JBJOKF010000027.1:0-15417 GCA_046046235.1 Planctomycetota bacterium
CGTGGCGACAAGTTTTCAACTTTTCGTGTAGCACCCCGGATTCGACAAGTTGAAAACTTGTCGCCACGGGAGAACGGGAGGTGAGGGGCCACGCGTGCCCCGAGAGCCGGCGTATGCCGACGAGCGCAGCCAGGATGGCGAAGCGAAGTCGGCATCCGAGTGAGCGGAGGCCCTGGAAGGCCGACGCGAACGTCCGGCGACGGGGCGTGCGTGGCCCCTCACCGGCGCGTCACCGGCGCGTCACCGGCGCGTCACCAGCGCGTCACCAGCGCGTCACCAGCGCGTCACGAGCGCGTCACGAGCGCGTCACACCTTCGCGATCGCCGCCCGGGCGATCTCGGCGCACTGGCGGATGTCGTCGAGCGGGTTCTTCGGGTTTTCCTCGTACTCGATCGAGAGGGCGCCGTCGGCCGGGAAGTCGACCGCCACGAGCGCGCCCATCACGGCCGGCACGTTGATGTGGCCCTGCCCCAGGATCACGCCCTTCGTCTTGTCGGTCATTTCGGCGAAGTCTTTGAGATGAATCCCGTAGAGGCGGCCCTTCAACAGCCGGATGACCTCGACCGGCCGCTCGCCCGACCGCACGAAGTGGCCGAGATCGGCGCAGGCACCGATGCGCTCGTCGTATTTCTCAACCGCACGGAGAACGTCGATCGCCTTGTTGTAGCGATGCGTCGGGCCGTGATTGTGGATCGCGATCCGAATGTCGAACTCCTTGACGAGCTCGTCGAGACTCGGAAAAGCTTCGGGGGCGGGATCGGCCCCGAGCGTGCGGATGCCGGCCGCCTTGGCGAACTCGAACACCTTCCGATTCGCCGCAGCGTCGCCGCCGAAGCCGTTCACGCCGTGGGCGGAGATCCTGAGTCCGAGTTCGTCGAGCTTCTTGTTCATCGCGGCGATCGCCGCGGCGTCGGAGTTGAGCGGATACATGCCGGGATAGAACTCGACGAACTTGAAGCCGAGATCGCGGGCATGGGCGAGGGCCTCGTCCAGCTTGTAGCCGCGGAGCGAGTACATCTGAACGCCGAGATTCAGCCGGTCGGCCGCGGAGGGGGCGGCCGCAGCGGGGGCATCGGCGGCGCGGGCGGGAGCGAGCCGCATGACGGACGCGGATGCGGCGGCACCGGCGACGGCGAGGAACGAGCGGCGGCTGACGGGCATCGATGACATCGCGGAGGCTCCTGCGGAAAAGGCCGTGGGACCGGAGTTCGGAGACCGGTAGGATACTGGAATCCCTCTCCTGAAGCACGGAGCCGCCGCATGTCCACCACCGTCGCGTCACCAGCGCTCGAACCCCACTGCCGGGCGGTCGCCGAGCGGGCCCGTCGTGCCGCCATCGACCTGGGGGGCGTCTCGGGAGAGCGGAAGGCCGCCGCCCTGCGGGCCGCTGCCGCCGCGATCCGGGCCGATCAGGCCGAGATCCTCGCCGCCAACGCGTTGGACCTCGCCGCCGCCCCGGGCTACGGCCTCTCTCCCGCATCGATCGACCGGCTGACGCTCGACGCCAAGCGGGTCGAGGGGATCGCCGCGGGCGTCGAGGCGGTGGCGGGCCTGCCCGATCCGGTGGGCGAAGTGCTCGAGGAATCGACCAGGCCCAACGGCCTGGTCGTCCGGAAGGTGCGGGTGCCGCTCGGCGTGGTCTTCTTCATCTACGAGTCGCGGCCCAACGTCACCGCCGACGCGGCGGCGGTCGCTCTCGCGGCGGGCAACGCGATCATCCTCCGCGGCGGCAAGGAGGCGGCCCACTCGAGCCGCCGCATCGTGGAGAGCATGCGGCGGGCGATCGCGGCGGCCGGCCTGCCGATCGACTGCGTCCAGCTCGTCGACACCGCCGACCGTGAGGCGGTGGGCTTCTTTCTGAAGATGGACGACCTGATCGACATCGTCATCCCGCGGGGCGGCGAGGCGCTCATCCGGCGCGTCTGCTCCGAGGCCCGGATGCCCGTGCTCAAGCACTTCACGGGCAACTGCCACGTCTACGTCGACCGGGCCGCGGACCTCGCCATGGCGAAGGAAGTCACCGTCAACGCCAAGTGCCAACGGATGGGCGTCTGCAACGCCGCCGAGTCGCTGCTCGTGCATCGGGACGTCGCCGACCGGTTCCTCCCGGCGATCGCCACGGCGCTCGCGGCCCAGTCCGTCGAAATCGTCGGCGACGCCGCCACGCGGCAGCTCGTGCCCACCGCGGGCGCGGCCACGGAGGCCGACTTCGCGACGGAGTATCTCGGCCCCAAGATCTCGGTGGCGGTGGTCGATTCGCTCGACGCGGCGATCGACCATGTCAACCGCTACGGCTCCCGCCACACCGACGCGATCGTGACCGCCGACCGGGTCGCGGCCGACCGGTTCGCCGCCCGCGTGGACACGGCCGTGGTGATGGTCAACGCCAGCACGCGGTTCAACGACGGCGGCGAGCTCGGGCTGGGCGCGGAAATCGGCATCTCGACCGACAAGCTCCACGCCCGCGGCCCCTGCGGCACCCGCGAGCTGACCACCTACAAGTTCGTCGTCGAGGGCAGCGGCCAGGTGCGGTCATGATGCGCCCGCAGAGCCGCCGGCCCCTGTTCGCGACCCTCTGCCTGGGAGTTCTGCTGTTGGCCATGAGCACGACCCGCGCCGCCGAAGAGCCTGTCGCAGACCCACATCTCTGGCTGGAGGAGGTCGCCGGCGAAAAGCAGCTCGACTGGGTGCGGGCCCGGAACGCGCGCACCACCGACGAGCTCGCCGGCACCGACGGCTTCCGGCAGCTCGAGAGCCGGCTGTTGTCGATTCTCGACTCGAAAGAGCGGATCCCGATGGTGTCGAAGATCGGCGACCGCTTCTACAACTTCTGGCGCGACGCCAGGAACCCCAAGGGGCTCTGGCGGCGGACATCGCTCGAGGAATACCGGAAGCCGGAGCCGGCCTGGGAGACCGTCCTCGATCTCGACGCCCTGGCGGCGGCTGAGGGGGAGAACTGGGTCTGGCACGGGGCCACCGTGCTCGAGCCCGAGGATCGCCGCTGCCTCGTATCGCTCTCCCGTGGCGGGGCCGATGCGGATGTCGTGCGGGAGTTCGACCTCGCCACGACGTCGTTCGTGGCCGACGGGTTCGCGCTGCCCGAGGCGAAGAGCCGCGTCGCCTGGCGCGATCGCGACAGCCTGTTCGTGGCCACCGACTTCGGCCCCGGGTCGCTCACCACGTCGGGCTACCCCCGGACGGTCCGCGAATGGCGCCGGGGCACGCCGCTCGATACGGCGACGCCCGTCTACGAGGGCCGGCCCGACGACATGAGCGTGGCCGCGTACCGCGACCTCACGCCCGGCTTCGAGCGGGAATTCGTGCACCGGCAGATCGGGTTTTGGACGAGCGAGATGTTCCTCCGCCGCGACGGCCGGCTCGTGAAGATCGACAAGCCCGACGACTCGAGCGCCGCGGTTCATCGCGAGTGGCTGCTCGTCGAGCTGCGGAGCGACTGGACCGTGGGGGGCACGACCTTCAAGGCGGGCAGCCTCCTGGCGGCCGACTTCGAGACGTTTCTCGCGGGCGAGCGCCGGCTGCACGTGCTCTTCGAGCCCACGGAGAGAGTCTCGCTGGCGAGCTTCGCGACCACGAAGAGCCACATCGTGCTCACGATGCTCGACAACGTCCGCAGCCGGCTCGCCGCCGTCTCCTTTCGCGACGGCGGCTGGCGGCGGGAGCCGCTGCCCGGCGTGCCCGACATCGGCACCGCGAGCGCCGTGCCGGTCGACGACCTCGAGAGCGACGAGTATTTCCTGATCACGTCCGGTCCGACCGCGCCCTCGACCTTGTCGCTCGGCGGCATCGGCGCCGGGCATGCCGAGCGGCTCAAGCAGGCGCCGTCGTTCTTCGACGCGACGGGGCTCGCCGTGAGCCAGCACGAGGCGGTATCGCCCGACGGCACGAAGATCCCCTACTTTCAGATCGCCCCGCGAACCCTCCCGCTCGACGGCTCGTCGCCGACGCTGCTCTACGGTTACGGCGGCTTCGAGATCCCGCTCGTTCCGGGCTACGACGCGCTCGCGGGCGCTGCATGGCTCGAGAAGGGCCGCGTGTACGTGATCGCCAACATCCGCGGCGGCGGCGAGTTCGGCCCCGCCTGGCATCAGGCGGCGCTCAAGGAGAAGCGGCCCCGAGCCTACGAGGACTTCATCGCGGTGGCGGAGGACCTGATCCGGCGGAAGGTGACGTCACCCGCGCGGCTCGGCGTGAAGGGCGGGAGCAACGGCGGGCTGCTCGTCGGCAACATGTACACGATGCGGCCCGATCTCTTCGGCGCCGTTGTCTGCCAGGTGCCGCTGCTCGACATGCGGCGGTTTCACACGCTCCTCGCCGGGGCGAGCTGGATGGGCGAATATGGCGATCCCGACAAGCCGGACGAGTGGCGGTTCATCCGTGGCTTCTCCCCCTACCACAACGTTTCGGCCGGCCGTGCGTATCCGCCGATCCTGCTCACGACGTCCACCCGCGACGACCGCGTGCATCCGGCCCACGCGCGAAAGATGACGGCCCTGCTCCTCGAGCGGGGCCAGGATGTCCTCTACTACGAGAACATCGAAGGCGGTCACGGCGGCGCGGCCGACAACAAGCAGCGGGCCTTCCTCGACACCCTCGGTTGGACGTTCCTGGAGCGGCGGCTCACGCGATAGTCGGCTGCTTCACGGCAAGGCTCGGCTGCCGCTGCACGAAACGCCTCGCATCCTGCTCGCGTTTCTTCGCCGGCCTCCGCCGGCTGGTGCTGACCCGGCCCGACTGCTTCACGAAACGCCTCGCATCCTGCTCGCGTTTCTTCGCCGGCCTCCGCCGGCTGGTGCTAACCCGGCCCTCCGGGCCTGGCGCTCTGGCTCTGGCTCTGGCTCTGGCTCTGGCTCTGGCTCTGGCTCTGGCTCTGGCTCTGGCTCTGGGCCCCGTGGCGACAAGTTTTCAACTTGTCGTGCAACACCCCGGATTCGACACGTTAAAAATGCGTCGCCACGAGCGAAGACGGGAGGTGAGGTGCCGTCGATGCCCTGAGAGCCGGCGTATGATGACGAGCGCAGCCAGGATGGCGAAGCGAAGTCAGCATCCGAGTGAGCGGAGGCCCGGAAGGCCGACGCGAACGTCCGGCGACGGGGCATCGGCGGCCCCTCACCGGTGATTCGCCATCCGCCGACCCTCCCCAGGCGCGCCGATGTCGACGACGCGCACCGCACCAAGCACCGCCACTGCCCCGGGACTCTCGAAGCCCACCTTCGGTGCGACGAAGGTCGCGGTGATATCGGCACGGATGCACGGCTCTGCCACGAGACCTGAGTCGCAGTCGAGCCCCGAGGGAAGATCGACCGCGAGCACGTGGACGCCGTCCCGGGCCGCCACGGCGTTGACTGCGGCGATCGCCGTCGCGATGGCGCCGCGCGGCGGCCCGACGGCGCCCGTGCCGAGGAGGGCGTCGACGATCCAGTCGGCCCCCGCGATCGCCTCCTCCCAGTCGGCCTGAGCAGCGGCGTCGAGCCGTATGGCCGGCAACCCCATGCGGTCGACCACCTGCCAGTTGAGGGCGGCGTCGCCGCGCAGGTCGCCCGGGTCGCAGGCCAGGAGCAGGCGGACCTCGTGGCCGAGATTCGCCAGGTGCCGGGCGATCACGAAGCCGTCGCCGGCGTTGTTGCCCTTGCCGCAGACGATGCTCACGCGGGCCCGCGGTGCCCGCTCATGCAGAACCGCCGCCGCACCGCGGCCGGCATTTTCCATGAGCGCGATCCCGGGCAGGCCGAAGTCTTGGATGGCCCGCCGGTCGACCTCCCGCACCTCGGCGCGCGTGAGCGATCTCATCGGTCGGCTCCCGGCTTCGTCCGTCGACAGCGGTCGCTGCAGTAGCGAACCTGCTCCCAGCACCGTTCCCATTTCTTGCGCCAGGTGAACGGTCGGCCGCAGGCGGTACACGTCTTCGTCGGCTTCGGCTTCATAGCGACTCCCACCTGCCCGCGACTCAGGCGCCCGCCGTGCCCGGCAGGGCAGCCCCCGCCCGCGGCACGCGCGTGGGCGCTGGACTGACTGGCCCCTGCGGGCCGGCGAGCACGCGGATCGCCTCGACGAGCATGACGGCCGCGAGCCCGAGGAGCACCAGGCCCGCCCAGGGCACCGGGTCGGCCGGCAGGGCGATCCGCCCCGACTGCCAGAAGCGGGGCAGCGTCATCGTCGCGAGCGCCCAGGTGCTCATGCAATACATGAACGCCGTCGGCAGGCCGGTGACCAGCCAGACCCACGTCTCCCGCCGGGTCCTCCAGAGCCAGACCGTGACCCCCAGGAGCGACAGGGCCGCGAGCAGCTGGTTGCTCGCGCCGAAGAGCGACCAAAACGTCTTCCACACCGGCACCGCGGCACCATTGGCGTCCACCTGAGGCCGCAGGAGGAACAGCAGCGGCACGCCCGCCGTGAGCGCCGTGCCGAGCCAGCCACCCGCCTTGCCGCCCAGGCCGGTCAGCTCCTGGATGATGTAGCGGCCGAGCCGCGTGCAGACATCGAGCGTGTCGTAGACGAAGGTCGTGAAGGCCATCAGCGCGAAAGAGACGCCGAGCGCCGTGGGCACGCCCAGCATTTCGAGGAACCGGCCCATGCCAAGGGCGTAGACGAAGTTCGGCGGCTGGCCAGCCAGCGGGCTGTCGGCGGCGAGCACCATGACACAGGCCAGGCTGACGATCGCCACCATCGCCTCCAGCAGCATCGCGCCGTAGCCGATCGGGCGGGCGTCGGTCTCCCGTCTCAGCTGCTTGCTCGTGGTGCCCGAGGCGATGAGCGAGTGGAATCCCGAGCAGGCGCCGCAGGCGATCGTGATGAAGAGCATCGGGACGAGCGATCCGGCCTTCGCCGTCTGCCAGCTCGTGAAGGCCGGATAGCGGATCGCGGCGTCGCCGGCCACGAGCCGGTCGCTCGCGATCAGGCCGATGGCGGCGCCGGCGAGCGCCACGTAGAGGAAGCAGCCGCCCAGATGCCCGCGGGGCTGCAGCAGGAGCCACATCGGCGCCATCGCCGCCACGAGGCAGTAGCCCAGGAGCAACGCGCCCCAGATCCGCTGGGCGACGGCATCGGAGGTGCCGAGCGTCTGGGCGAGGTCGAACGGGATGAACCTCCCCGCCCAGATCGCGAGACCCACCAGGGGCAGGAAGATCACCGTCGCGAGCCAAAGCGGCATCCTGCCGAACCGCATGCACAGGCCCATGATGAGCGGCAACACGAGGTAGAGCAGGCTCGCCGACGCGATCGCTCCGCCGGCGACGCTCTCACCGTTCTCGAGCGCCTGCCGGCCCACGAAGCTCGAGGCGGTGATGTCGGTGAAGGCGACGATGATGTAGACCAGCGCGATCCAGACGAACGCGAGAAAGAGCACGTAGCTCCGCCGGCTCATGTGGTCGCGGACCACCTCGGCGATCGACCGGGCCTTGTGCCGTACCGAGGCGACGAGCGCCGTGAAGTCGTGCACGCCGCCGATGAAGATGCTGCCGATCAGGATCCAGAGGAGCGCCGGCAGCCAACCGAACGCGACGCCGGCCAGGATCGGCCCCACGATCGGCCCGGCCGCCGCGATCGCGGAGAAGTGCTGGCCGAGGAGCAACTGCGGCGCGATCGGCTCGTAATCGACGTCGTCCCGCAGGGCCACCGCGGGAGTGGCGGCCTGGTCATCGAGCCGCAGCAGCCGCGAGAGCAGGCCCCCGTAGAGGCGGTAGGCGATCGCCAGGATCGCGGCACTCGGCAGCAGGACGACGAGCAGGCTCATGGCCGATCCCTCGGGTGTGGCTGGACGCGCGGCGGCGTGAACCGCGCCCGGACGCGAGCGCCCGGGGCTTTCGTGATTCGCCGACATCGACCATCATGCCCGAAGCGCGGCCCGCAGTCGATCGAAACCAGCGGCGCCCATCGTTCAACCCGCGAAGCCCCGGAGCCACCATGGCAACGAACCCCGGCACCACCACTCAGGAAACCCTCGTCATCATCGGCAGCGGCCCGGCCGGCTGGTCGGCCGCCACCTACGCGGCCCGCGCGCAGCTCAAGCCGCTCGTCTTCGAGGGGGCCATCAGCGAGAAGAACCGGATGGCCGGCACGCTGCCGCTCGGCCAGCTGGCGCTGACGAGCGAGGTGGAAAACTACGCCGGCTTCCCGCACGGCAACCTGAGCGGCTTCCTCGACTCGGCCATCGCTCCCGACCGCCGGCAGATGATGGCACCGCACGCCGGCGAAGGGGTGACGGGCCCGGAGCTCATGGAGCTGATGCGCCAGCAGGCGGTCAACATGGGCACGCGCATCATCACCGACGACATTGCCAAGGTCGACTTCTCGCGGCGGCCCTTCAAGCTCCATCCGGCGGAGGGCGGCGTCGTCGAGGCGCAGTGCGTGATCGTCGCCACCGGCGCCAGTGCCAACTGGCTCGGGCTGCCGAGCGAGGAACGGTTCAAGAATCGGGGCGTGAGCGCCTGCGCCGTCTGCGACGGCGCCCTGCCGCGATTCCGCAACAAGCCGATCGTGGTCGTCGGCGGCGGCGACTCCGCCGTCGAGGAGGCGACCTACCTGACGAAGTTCGCGAGCGAAGTGCATCTGGTGCACCGCCGCGACGTGCTCCGCGCCTCGAAGATCATGGCCCAGCGAGCCCACGACGACCCAAAGATCAAGATCCACTTCAACACGGCGCTCGCGGAGGTGCTCGGCGACGACACCCGCGGCGTGACCGGCGTCCGGCTCGCGAGCACGACGGCTGCCGGCCAGGAGACGACGGTCGAGGCGGCCGGCGTCTTCCTCGCCATCGGCCACACGCCGAACACGGCATTTCTCGACGGCCAGCTCGAGCTGACGCCGAAGCAGTACATCGTCTGGAAGAAGCACTTCCGCACCGACACGAGCGTGGAAGGCGTCTTCGCGGCGGGCGACGTGGCCGACGACTACTACCGCCAGGCGATCTCGGCCGCGGGCACCGGCTGCATGTCGGCGCTCGACGCCGAGCGCTGGCTGGCCGGCCACGGGCACTAGCTTTCGGCGCCGGCTCGAGGCCGCCCACGCCCTGTCGCCGGACGTTCGCGTCGGCCTTCCTGGCCTCCGCTCACTCGGATGCCGACGGCGCTTTGGCATCCTGCCTGCGCTTGTCGGCATACGCCGGCTCTCAGGGCATGGGCGGCCCCGAGCCTCCACGTGGCGACGAGCCAAAGCCAGAGTCAGGCCAGAGCGTCAGACCCGGCGGGCGCGGGTAAACCCTGGCCACTCACCTTCCCAGTGACTCAGCCCGGCGCACGAGGTCGAGAAACTCAGCCCGATAGCCGCCGGGATCGCTCCCGAGCGCGCCGGCCGCGATCCGCGCCACCATCGGGAGCGTCGCGTCGCCCCGGCCCTGCCCGTCGGCCAGGATCATGCCGAAGGCCGCCACGGCTGCCGCGAACCGGAAGTCGGTCGACGCCGCCTCGAACGCCCCGCCCCGATCCGCGAGCGGCACCTCCAAGAGCGTGCTCGTCGCGCCCTCCGGCTGCTTCCACCGCAGTTTCACGGTCAGCAGTTCGCGGCTGGAGGCCGGGTCAACAGCCACCGGTTCTGGTCGTGGCTCGGTCGGCCGCTGGTACTTGAGCGGCTCCGCTCCGGCGACACCAGCCGCGGCGTCTCCGACGAGTTCGACCTCGTAGATCGCGGTGACACGGTGCCCCGCGCCGATCTCGCCGGCGTCTTTCTTGTCGTCGCGGAAGTCACGGGCCGCGAGCAGCCTGTTTTCGTAGCCGAGCAGCCGGTAGGAGGCCACCTGCTCCGGGTTGAACTCCACCTGGATCTTCACGTCCTTCGCGATCGTGATCGTGCTCCCCGCGAGCTGCTCGACGAGCACCTTCCGCGCCTCGCGGGCGCCGTCGATGTAGGCATAGAGACCGTTGCCCCGGTCGGCGATCTTCTCGAGCTTCGCATCCTGCAGGTTGCCCGTGCCGAAGCCGAGCACCGTGAGGAACGTGCCGCCCTGCGCCTTCTCGCTGACGAGCTGCACGAGCGCCTCGTCGCCCGTCACGCCGACGTTCAGGTCGCCGTCGGTGGCCAGGAGCACGCGATTGACGCCGCCCGAAATGAAGTGGGCGGCCGCCTGCTCATAGGCGAGCACGATGCCGGCGCTGCCGTGCGTGGAGCCGCCGGCCGAGAGGCCGGCGATCGCCGCGCGGATCGTCTCCTTCTGGTCGCCGCTCGTGGAGGGCAGCACGAGCCCGGCGGCGCCCGCGTAGGTGACGATCGCCACCCGATCGTTTTCCGTGAGCTGATCCACGAGCATGGCGAGCCCCTGCTTCACGAGCGGCAGCTTGTCGGCGGCGGACATCGAGCCCGAGACGTCGATCAGGAACACGAGGTTTCCGGCCGGCCGCTCCTGCCGCTCGACCGTGCGGCCCTGGAGGCCGACCCGCACCAGCCGATGCCCCGGCCGCCACGGGCACTCGGCCGCTTCGAGAGCCACGGCGAACGGTGCGTCGCCCTCCGGCTGCGGATAGTCGTAGGGGAAGTAGTTCACGAGCTCCTCGATCCGTACCGCCTCCCGCGGCGGGAGCCGCCCGGCGGAGAGGAACCTCCGCACATTGGCGTACGACGCCGTGTCGACGTCGATCGAGAAGGTGGAGAGCGGCTGCTCGGCCACCGCCAGAAAGCGGTTCTCGGGGCGGGCCTCGTAACGTTCCCGATCGGGGGCACGGCCCGGACGATCGGCCTCGGCCACCTCCGCGAGCCGGCCTTCGAGGGCGTTTCGACGCGTCTCCGCCTCGGCGATCCTGCGAATCGACTGAGCGAGCGCCTCGTCCGACTTTCGCAGCGGTGTGGCAGACTCGCGGCTGCGGGCGAGGGCGGGCGCACCGGGCGTGGGCACGACGACGATGCCGCCGACGCCGCCCGCGGAGCCCGCCGCAGCGGCCGGACCTGTCGGCAGGGCAGCATCCTGAGCCGCCACGATGACGCTGGTTTCCCCCGCCAACGCATCCATAGGAGCACGCGGCATGAGCTGAGTCTGCGGCTGGGACTGTTTCTCGACCGCGACCGCCTCCTGCGGGCCGCCCACCGGAGCCTGTCGATCGGCCATGCTGTCGGGCACGACGCGACGTTCGGTGGCAGCCGAGCGGCTTGCGACTTCCCGAGCGACCCGGGGCGGCTCCATCACGAACGTGAGGCCGATGGCGAGGGCCGCTGCGACAGCTCCGCCCGCAAGGAGCCATCGGCCGCGCCGGCTGGGCGCCGGTGGTAGCGCCGCCGTCTGGGGAAGGACGTCGGCAGGCCGCGTTGCCGCGGCTGCGAGCACGGCCCGCCGCAGGTCCGCGGACCGCGCCGGCTCCTCGGCAAGCCGCCCAGACCGCAAGGCCTGAGCAACCTTCTGCGTCTCGGCGACATGCGCACGATCGGCCGCAGCCGCCGGCTCGTCGAGCCGGCGTGCGACCGCGGCAGCCTCCGCAGCATCGAGTTCGCCGAGCGCATGGGCCGTCAGCAGTGATGCATCGTGTTCCCGGTCATCGACGGGCGCATCGGGCGGGTGGTCGGCGTTCATCGGGGGCCTCGTGACGTAATCGATGTGTGGGTGAGGGTATCGGGATGGCTGGCGAATGCCGGCGACCGATCAGGGAACGTGAAGGGGTGCGTCCTCGGACAGAAGCTCGCGGACGAGCGGATGACGGCGGAGGGCCGAGAGCCCGCGGTGGGCGAGCACGCGGACGTGCCCTTCCTGCCGGCCGGTGACTTCGGCGATCTGCCGATACGTCAGCCCTTCGCACCAGAGATCGATCGTCTCCCGCTGCGGTGCCGGCAGGTCGGCCAGGAGCGTGGAGAGCCGCCGCGCAAGATCGGCCCGCTCGACGGCGACCGCCGGATCGGGCTCACGGCCGTCGGGTGCGGCCGGCACGGTCGGGCCGTCGGGCGCGTCGTCGAGCAGGAGCCGCTCGCGGCCCGAACGTCGCAGGTGATCGAGGGCGCGGTTGCGGCAGACGCGAAAGAGCCAGGCGGCGACCCGGCCCTCGAGCCGCTCGCGACGCTCGGCGCAGAGCTTCACGAACGCGTGCTGCACGGCGTCGGCGGCGAGATCCACGTCGCCCAAGAGACGGCGGGCGTAGCGGGCGAGCGGCACTTCGTAGAGGTCGACGGCCTCCAGGACCCAGGCGTGTGCATCGTCGCCGGCCGACATGGTCGCGTCCCTCGGGGCCCGGGCGGCCTGCCGCGGCCGTGGTACCGTCTGACGGTACCGAAAAACGCCCGGGCTGCCTGCCTGGACAACGGGGCCGACGGGATTCCGTTACAGCCGGCGGCCGGAATGCGTGCGCCTTGGATGACGCGCCGGCTCGGGGCCGCCCACGCCCCGTCGCCGGACGTTCGCTCGGGGTATCCTGCCCCTCACTCACTCGGATGCCGACGGCGCTTCGGCATCCAGCCTGCGCTTGTCGGCATACGCCGGCTCTCGGGGCATGGGCGGCCCCGAGCCTCCCCTAGCGGTATGCAGAGGTCTAGGCCCGGAGGGCCGGGTGAGTGCCAGCGAGCGGAGGCTCGCCAAGGCAAGGTCGGCACGATGCCGAGCCTTGCCGTGAAGCAGCGCATGGGCGGCCCCGAGCCTCCCGCCACCGAGATGCCAGAGCCGGAGCGTCAGGCCCCGCGCGGCGGTTCGCCCGCCTGGAGGGCGGGCGGATTCACACGTTGATCGCGCGGCCATGCGGCCGCACGATCAACGTAAGCCGGGAGGGTCCGGAGGACCCTCCCGGCTTACAGTCAGAATCCGACGTAGGTGACGAGGATGTCGCCGTGCTTCTGGAAGCGGACGATCACCGAGCAGCCGCAGGCATAGTCATACCGCACCTGGCCGCAGCCCAGGAGCGTGCACCGCGACGTCTCGCACGGGCAGCCCTGGCAGCAGGCGGGCAGGCAAACAGGCACCGCGACGGTGCAGCCGGTCTCAGGGCTCGTCGGATTGAGCACCGTCTCGTAGGTCGGCTCGGCGCAGCAGCTCTTGCCGCAGTGGTGCTTGTGGCCGTGCTTGTGCCGGTACTTGATGCAGGGGTTCGTCGGGCAGCAGGTCTCGGCGCCGCAGCCGGGCTCCGCTCCGCACGACGGCTCGAGAGCGCAGGTCGGCTCGAATGCCGAGCAGCCCACCTCGACCGGCGCGGCACAGCCGGGATCGGCATGGCGGCGGTGGTGACCGAAACCGGCGCTGGCATCGACACCGAGGACGAACGACAACGCGGCGGCGAGGCCGCCGACGAACAGGGCACGACTCATGAGATGAGCCTCCTAGAAGAGAGACCGTTGCAGAGACTGGGGGGCCGCAGGAGGGCTCCTGCGGGTGAAGCGGGGATGCAGCCCGCAGCTTCACGCAACTCTGGCACACGGGGCGAAATAGTCAAAAACCGCGCGAATGCCCGGGAAATATCGGGTAGGCCGCGGCTTCCGATGGTACGCGGGTCTGCCGCCGGCAGGCGGTGCCCGTCAGGCCATCATCCGGCGGAACCGGTCGAACAGATACGCCGAGTCGTGCGGGCCGGCGGCCGCCTCGGGGTGATACTGCACGCTCGCGGCGGGCGCCGTGCGATGCCGCACACCCTCGATCGTGCCGTCATTCAGGTTGCGATGGGTGACGACGAGATCGGCCGGCAGCGTGGCCTCGTCGACGGCGAAGCCGTGGTTCTGCGAGGTGATCTCCACCTTGCCGGTTTCGAGATCCATCACCGGCTGATTGGCGCCACGATGGCCGAACTTCAGCTTGAACGTCTTCGCGCCACACGCGAGCGAGAGCAGCTGATGCCCCAGGCAGATGCCGAAGAGCGGCACCTTGCCGACCAGGCCGCGAACGGTCTCGACGCAGTAGCCGAGCACTTCGGGATCGCCGGGGCCGTTCGAGAGGAACACGCCGTCGGGACGGTGCGCGAGCACCTCGTCGGCCGTCGCCCGGCCCGGCAGCACCGTCACACGGCAGCCGGCCGAGGTCAGATGCCGGGCGATGTTCCACTTCATGCCGTAGTCGAGCGCGACGACATGCTTGGTCCCCGCGGCCAGAGGCTCCGCCGCGGCGTAAACGCCCCCTTCCTCCGGCTGCGGCAGCGGCCGCGCCCATTCGTCGAGCTGCTCGCTCCATTCGCTCTCCGCCTGCGGCATCACCTCGCGGACCAGGTCGCGGCCGACGAGCGGCGGTGCCGCCTTCGCCATGGCGACGAGCTTCTCGGCGTCGAGCACCTCGTTCGACAGAACGCCCGTCATCGCGCCGCGGATCCGCAGCCGGCGGACGAGCGCCCGTGTGTCGATGCCGGTGATGCCGACGACGCCGGCGGCGGCAAGATAGTCGCCGAGGTTGCCGGTGGCGGTGAAGTTGCTGGCGATCCGGCTCGCCTCGCGAACGACGAACCCGGACATCTGCAGCCGGCCGCTTTCGACGTCGGCCGGGTTGACGCCGTAGTTGCCGATCTGCGGCGCGGTCATCGTGAGGATCTGGCCGCGGTAGCTGGGGTCGGTGAGGATCTCCTGGTAGCCGGTCATCGAGGTGTTGAAGCAGACCTCGCCGGAGACGGTGCCGGTCGCCCCGAACGACTCGCCGAAATAGACCGTGCCGTCCTCGAGAGCCAGTGCCGCACGTGCCACGCCCGAGAGCCTCCAAAGAGTCGAGTGAACCGCTGAACCGATCCTCGAACGACCATCATACCGGTGCCATGGAAGAAGCAATCTGGACCTTGTTTTCCGCCTCAGTGCAGCGGGCAGCGCCGGCGGAGGGGCGCTCAGCCGCTCCGCCGGCGGGGATCATGCTCGCCGGCGGCGGACTTTGACGATGCTTGCACCACTGGCGTGGTGCGCCCACTCTGCCAGTCAAAGTTCACCGGCGGCTGCGCGTGACCCCGACCGGCTGCGCTCGTCAGAGGTACTGTTGTAAACGCTACGGCGTGGGCGCCGCCGTCACGAGCGTGTCGAGCGGGTCTTCGACGAGCACGAGGCCGCGGAACCGCACCTCCTGCGGCACCTTGTTGGAGTGGAGCTGCAGGCCGATCGGGCCCGCCTCGCAGAGCTCCGGCTTGGGATCAGTCCAGTCGAGCACCTCCTTGCCGTTGACGGCCAGCCGGATGCGGCTCCCGATCGCGAGGATCTCGAGCTGGTTCCAGTCGTGCTGCTTGCCGGCGGCCTTCGCCTTGCCCCCCTGGTCGCCGGAGATGCCGTTGCGGCGGTAGAGGTCGTAGAGCCCGTAGCCCGACG
The DNA here is from genome assembly GCA_046046235.1 of Planctomycetota bacterium. Lineage (GTDB taxonomy): Bacteria > Planctomycetota > Planctomycetia > Pirellulales > UBA1268 > CAMCQY01. The sequence continues at coordinate 15,178 of JBJOKF010000027.1, forward strand.
GGAACATCACGAGGTGTCCCTGGTAGCTGTGGGCCTCGCCGTCCTTGTCGAACTTCTTGCCCCAGATGGCGACGCCCGAGTGCATCTCGCTCGTCACGAGCTTGCTCTCCAGGAGCAGCCGGAAGTTGCGGTAGGGCTTCTTCGTGAGCAGGTAGGTGCTCACCTTCGGGGCGTTCTCGGCGGTGTTCTTGGCCACGATCTCGCCGTTCTCGATCGACCAGTAGGGATCGACGTGGCCCT
>JBJOKF010000012.1:0-25310 GCA_046046235.1 Planctomycetota bacterium
TCGGACCGATCTCGACGACGAGCCAGCCGCCGGCCACCAGCCGCTCGGCCGCCTGCCCGGCCAACCGCTCGACCACCTCGACGCCGGTCGGGCCGGCCACGAGCGCAGACCGAGGCTCATGATCGCGGACATCGCGGGGGAGGGCGGCCACTTCGTCCTCGCGGACGTAGGGCGGATTGCTCACGATCACGTCCCACGGCCCCGCCGCGAGCGGGTCGGCAAGCAGATCGCATTCGACGAAGGCGATCCGCTCGCCCACGCCGTGACGAGTCGCGTTCTCCCGGGCCACGGCGAGCGCCGGGGCCGAGATGTCGGTGGCGCAGAGTTCGAGGCCCGCCAGCTGCTTCGCGAGCGTGACCGCGATCGCCCCCGACCCGGTGCCCACGTCGATCACCCGCGGCCGCCGCCCCACGGCGACGAGGGGCCGGCAGAGGTCGAGCACCCGGTTCACGAGCCCCTCGGTCTCGGGCCGCGGCACGAGCACCGCCGGTCCGACGGTAAAGGAAAGCGAGAAGAACTCCTTGCTGCCCACGAGATAAGCCACCGGCTCCCCCTCGCCACGGCGCTTCACGAGGCCCCGAAACCTGGCCCGCTCGGCCTCGTTCACGGGCTGGTCGAAGGCCGTGTAGAGGGCGATTCGCGGGCAGCCGCGGACGAACGCCAGGAGCACCTCCGCGTCGAGCCGCGGCGACTCGCTGCCGCGCGACTGGAGCCATTCGGTCGTCCACGTGAGCAACCGGCCCACGGTCCAGACGTCATCCTGCGGTCGCTCGCCGGCCATGGGGCATCTCCACCGAGTTCGAAAGTCTGTGGGCCGGCGTCGTGCCGCCTCGGACGTCAGGGTGACGCCGCCCGCGCCGACCGCTCCATCTCGCTTTTCCGTGCCTCGCGGGCGTGCCGCTCGATCGCCTCGATCACCAGGCCGAGCCGGCCGGCCATCACTTGGTCGAGCGTGAAGCTCTCGTTGATGCGGTGATCGGTGACGCGGTTCTGCGGAAAGTTGTAGGTGCGAATCCGCTGGCTGCGGTCTCCCGAGCCGACGAGCGAACGCCGCTCGCTGGCCCGCTTCTCGTGCTCGATCGACCGCTGGTGCTCGTAGAGTCGCGTCTTGAGCACCCGGAGCGCCTTGGCGAGGTTCTTGTGCTGGCTCTTCTCGTCCTGGCACTGCACCACGATGCCGGTCTCGAGGTGCGTCAGCCGCACGGCCGAGGCGGTCTTGTTGACGTGCTGGCCGCCCGGCCCGCTCGCGCAGAACAGGTCCTTGCGATATTCGTCCGGGGACAGCGAGACCTCCACGTCCTCCGGCTCCGGCAGCACCGCCACGGTCGCGGCCGAGGTGTGGATGCGGCCCTTCGTCTCCGTGTCGGGAACCCGCTGCACCCGATGCCCGCCGCTCTCGAACTGGAGCCGGCGAAACACGTTCGTGCCCGACAAACCGAGCACCAGCTCCTTGAAGCCGCCGAGCTCCGTGGGGCTGGCGTCGAGCACTTCGACGTCGAAACCCTGCTCGGTGCAGTAGCGGCGGTACATCTCGTAGAGGTCGCGGACGAAGAGGGCCGCCTCGTCGCCGCCCGTGCCGGCCCGCAGCTCCATGATGCAGCGGGCGCGGTCGGCATCCTCGTCGTCGGAGCAGAGCTCGAGCAGGTCGTCCCACTCGCGTTCCCGCCGCTCCTCGAGCGCCGGCAGCTCCGCTTCGGCGAGCATCTTGAGGTCCTGGTCGCCGCCGGCGGCCATCTCGCGATGGTCGGCGATCTCCCGCTCGAGTGCCACGAACTGCCGGTATTTGAGCGCGAGCCTGGCGAGCGTGCCGTGCTCACGTGCCACGGCCGACAGCCGACCCTGGTCTGCGAGCACGACCGGGTCGACGAGCGACCGCTCGAGCTCCTCGAACCGGGTCAGTTTGGCATCCAGTTGATCGCGCATGGCTCACCGGCTGTGGGACAGCCATCCCTGGCGTCTATCCACGAACCCCGCCATCCGCGAAGTCGACCTCCCGGAAGGCCACCGCCACGAAGCCAAGCCTCGCTGCCGGTCGGCAAAACGGTCGCAGCCGCCCGGGATCGTTCACGAGGCCGGGGCGTCCGCCTTCTGCTTCTTCTTGAGGCTGGCGTAGCCGGCCGAGGCGAACTTCGACTTGAACTTTTCGATCCGCCCGGCGGTGTCGACGAACTTCAGCTTGCCCGTGAAGAACGGGTGGCACACGTTGCAGATGTCGACCTTGATCTCTGGCACGGTGCTGTGGGTGCTGAAGGTGTTGCCGCAGCCGCAGCGAACGACGGTGTCGAGATACTTCGGGTGAATGCCTTCTTTCATGGCCTGCTGCTCCTGCGAACGCGGTCGTGGTCGAGAAGCCCTCAAAGATACCTATTCCCGCGACACAGGGCAACGCGGCCGCGCGCCGACGGCTTACCCCGGCAGGCCGTGGAGGAAGTCATCCGCCGCTGGATGCGGCGGCAGCGAACCCAGAAAAACCGCGGCTTTTTCCGGTTCGCCATCGTGGAAAAAGGCCATGGAGGGGTTTTTCCACGGGCCCGTTTAGCGCGCCGGCCGGGATTTCAGCTCCCGGGCGAGCAGGCGGCTGCCGAATCGCTGCGGCGATGCGTCGGCCTCGAGGTAGGCCACGGCCTCGTCGCTGCGGCCAAGCGCGATCAGGGCCTGCGCCAGGTTCACCCGGGCCGCATCGGCCCAGAGGCTGTCGGGAGCCGCCTCGAGTGTCATGCGGCCGAGGTAGTCGACCGCCGTCGCCGGCTCCCCCTCGGCCAGCGTCAGCACGCCGAGCCAGTACGTGGAATCCTCCTTCATCTGCTCGAAGAGCCGCCGCATGCGGTCGGCTTGTTCCGGAGGCAGCGACTTGACCGCCTCGCCGATGGCCTGCCGCCCCGGCCGCGCCGCGAGATAGCCCGCCTTGGCGCCCTCTGGACCGTCAAGCTCGCCGCGAAACTCCCGCAGCCGCGCCGCATAGAGGGGCCGCAGGATCCGGGTGCCGCGGCGGCCCCCCACGGCGTCACCGCCGGTCGCCTGTGCCAGCGAGACGCTCATCACGGCCAGTTCCCGGGCGAGCGCCGCCTGCAAGCGGGAGGCATCCTGCCGCCGCCGCACGAGCACTTCCCAGGGAAACTCCCACAGCCCCGTCCGCCCGGTCGTGCCCGATCCGGCGGCGTCCGGCAGCGTCGCGAGCGCCCGCGTGGCGACCGCGCTGGCATCGACCGCCAACGCCATGCCCCGCGATCCGACGAGCTGCTCGTCCACGGCCCGCATCCGCCGCGACAGGCTCCACGGATCGGCCGCCACGAGCACCGACAGGCCGGCCATGTCGGCCGCCTTCACCGGGTAGCTCCGCTCGCCGACCGAGAGCCGCTCCAGGACCGCCGGATCGGCCGCAGCCTGCCGGGCCGTGGCCACGCCGGTGCCTTCGGGGCCGGGGATCGGTATGCCGTAGGACGGCTCGAAGAGCCAGGCCTCGCCGCCCGCGACCAGGGCCGGAATCCAGGCCCGCACGCCGCCCTTCGCGGGATCGCCGGTGGCGAGCATCACGCCCTCGAGCCGCGCGTGTCGCAAGAGCTCCAAAAAGATCCAGGCCCGTTGGGCCGGGCTCGCCCGGCCCGACAACAGGATTTCGCCCGGCTGGAACCAGCGACTCCCGGGCGTCGACTCCGTCGCCACCATGGGCGGATCGCTGACCACCGCCAGCGACCGCACGGTCCAGCGAAACAGATTGACGGCGATGTCGAGGTCCTCGACGGCGTCCCCGCGGGCGGAGGCGGCGATGTCGGCCAGCCACCGCTGGTCACGGAGCACCGCCACGTCGGTCGCAGCGTCGAAGACGGCACTTTCGAGCGACTCGGGCGCCGTCCCGCCGCGGAGCCGCTCGGGCAGCGTGGCGAACAGGGGATCGGGCTTCCAACTCGCCGCCAGCGGCACGCCCGCATTGGCGGCGGCATGGCTCCACTGATTGAGCCGGTCGAACACCTGGGCGAAGGCCGACTCCTCGTCGTAGTCCTCGAGCCGATCGAGCACCGCAACCGCGCCGTCGAGCAGTTGCTCGCGGACATCCTCGGAGACGGCGGGCGTGACCCGCACGCCTGCCGGCTCGCGCGGCGGCGCCGCGGGCCCGCCGCAGCCAGCCACGCCCACCGCCAGGGCGGTGACCGCCGCCATTGCGGCCCCGGCACCGCAAGCCGGCCGGCAGCCGGCCGGCGGTCTCGACGGATCGTGTTCGCGGACCGGGCTCATGACCTCGACTCCAACGCTCCTTGCCCCGCCAGACGGGCCTCGTGAATGAGCAAGACCCGTTCCACCACACCCCGCAGCCGGTCGAGCGGCACCATGTTCGGGCCGTCGCTCGGACTCTTGTCAGGGTCAGGGTGCGTCTCCATGAACAAGCCGTCAATGCCCACGGCCGCCGCGGCCCGCGCCAGCGGCTCGACCAGTTCCCTGTCACCGCCGGTCGAGTCGCCCCGGCTGGCCGGTTGCTGGACCGAGTGGGTGGCGTCGAAGATCACCGGCACCCCCAACGAGCGCATCGTGAGCAGGCCGGCGAAATCGTTGACCAGCCGACCGTAGCCGAAAAACGTGCCTCGCTCACACAGCAGAATGTCCTGACAGCCGCCGGCGAGCAGCTTCGCCACCACGTGCTTCATGTCCGCCGGCGCCACGAACTGCCCTTTCTTCACGTTCACCGCCCGCCCCGTCGCGGCGGCGGCGAGCAGCAGGTCGGTCTGCCGGCAGAGGAATGCCGGGATCTGCAGGAGATCACAGACCTGGCCGGCGGCGGTCGCCTGCTCGGGCAGGTGGACGTCGGTGGTGACCGGCAATCCCGTCGCCGCGCGCACCCGCTCGAGCACCTGGAGCCCCTCATCGAGCCCGAGCCCGCGAAACGACGAGACACTCGTGCGATTCGCCTTGTCGAACGACGCCTTGAAGACCACCCGCACCGGCAGTTCCGCGGCCAGCGCCGCGAGCCTTTCGGCGATCGCCAGACACAGCCGCTCGTCGTCGATGACACACGGGCCGGCGATGAGCAACAGCGGTTGGCCGGCGCCACAGTGGTGGGGGCCGACGACGGCGGGGAGGTGGGGAGTCAAGGAGGGGCCCTCTCGGACACGAGTACGGCGGACGTGGGGCGAAGCCGGCACAGCCGCGGGCACGATCGCCAGATCGCGATCGCGTCGGCGACCGCCCATGCGGCGCCACCGGTGGCAGCGGATCATACAGCCCGCGACCACCGGTAGGGCAGCGGGGCCCTGACGCCGCGTCGACCGACGCATTTCGCGGCGGCCGACGCATTCTGCGGCGGTCGCGGCGTGACCGTCCCGGGCCCATTCGTGCAGGCAGCTCCCGCAGGAAGGACGTTTCCAGCGGTTCGGACCGGCTCAATGCGGTTGGCACGCCATCTGCATATCTGGAGACCCGTACTCAGGGAGCCATCTCCCCACCCCACCGTCCATTCGAAGTGGGGCCTCCGACCATTTCGGCCGCACGGTCGCTTGCCCCTGACCCGTGCAGCCAAGGCAGGGCGTCCTGTCGGGTCAGAGGCCCCACTTCTGTTTTTCCCCGCGAGCACCCTCTGGTTCAGGGTGCCCTCCGTGTCGCGGCCGCCGCCGTTTCAAGGGTGCCCCACCTTTTCTGCTGCCGCCCCACGGGCCGACTCTTGACGCTGGCGCACAGGTGCGCTACTGTCCGGGGTTCCGGGAGGCCGGAAATCCACGCGCAAACGGGCGTGCGGCTCCGGTTTCAAGCGGGCCAGCGTAGCTTCAATTGGCAGAGCACCGCATTCGTAATGCGGGGGTTGTGGGTTCGATTCCCACCGCTGGCTCTCGTCCGCCCTGAGGTGGACCGACGTCAATTTTGTCTTCCGAAAGGACCGACCATGGTCGCCACAGCCAAGTCCCCCGCGGGTCCCAGCATCGACATTCGCGAACTCGTCACCGGGACAGGCCCGTTCGGCCCGGCCGAGATCCGGGGACTGACGCAGGCGCTCGGCAAAGACCCCGCCGCTCACCGGGAGTTGCGCGGGGCGGTTCGCGAACTCGAGCAAGTTGGCGAACGCAGCCCGGCCGCGTCGGTCCGTCTCGGCGTGTGCCAGTATCTGCTCGGCCGCTATCGGGAGGCGCTCGAGACGCTGCGGGCGGCGGATGGGGGAGCCCTGGCGCTTTTCCATCAGGGGCTTGCCCACGTCGCCCTCGAAACCTTCGACAAGGCCCACGAGGCCTTCGAGGCGGCGAAGAAGTCCGGCTACGACGCGATGGCCTGCGGCGTGGCCGCGGCCGACGCCCTGCGGGCGGCTGGCCACCACGACCGGGCCCACAAGGCGATCGAAGCGCTCGCCGCCGATGCGGCCGCGCCCCACTCCGCCGACTTCTGGGCCGCGAAAGGGGCGATCCTGGCTGAACATGGTCGTCCCGACAACGAGGTGGCCGAAGCTTTCGAGAAGGCGATCGCGATCGACCCGGGCCATTCCCACGCGCTGTTCGCACTGGGTGTCCTGAATGACCGCGCCGGCAACGACGATGAGGCGATGGCGTGCTACGAGCGGTCGCTCGAACGGTATCCGGCCACGATCGGGGCCCTGTTGAACCTCGGCATCATGCACGAGGATCGCAATGATTTCGCGAAAGCCCAGCAGTGCTACCGGAAGATTCTCGAGGCCGTTCCCGACCATCCCCGGGCGCGGCTGTTCCTCAAGGATTCGGCCGCCTCGGGCGACCTCCGGACCGAGGAGATGGAGCAGAAGCAGCGGGATCGGATCGACCAGGTGATGGCTCTTCCCGTCAGCGACTTCGAACTGTCGGTCCGCAGCCGCAACTGCCTGCAAAAGATGGGCATTCACACGCTGGGCGACCTGGCCCGGACGAGCGAGTCGGAGATCCTGGCGAGCAAAAACTTCGGCGAGACCAGCCTTGTCGAGATCAAGGAGATGCTCGCCTCGAAGGGGCTCAGCCTCGGCCAGTTCGCCACGACCGCCGTGCCGGAGGAACTGCCGCAGGAACTCGGGGAGCCCTCGGCCGACGAGCAGGAACTCCTCTCGCAGCCGATCACCGAACTCAACCTCTCCGTGCGGGCCCGCAAGTGCACCACGAAGCTGGGAATCACCACGATCGCCGAACTTGTGCGGCGGACGGCCGAAGACCTCATGGAGTGCAAAAACTTCGGCGTCACCAGCCTCAATGAGGTCCGTGAGAAGCTCACGGAGCGGGGGCTCAAACTGCGGGGAGACTGATCGCCCCCGGCGGCAAACTCACCCATTTTTCAGGCTTTTGCGACAAAAACCACGCTTGAGAGGGGGGTTTTGTTTGCGTCCGGGAGCGCTTCTCGGTAGGGTGAACGAACGGTCGTGGCGACCGGCTTCCCATTCGGAGGCCGTCCTGGACCGCCCCCGGAGAGGCCGTTTGGATGACCTCCGCCAGCCTGAAGGAGAAGCCGGTTCGTGACCTCGCCCGCCTGGCGAAGCAGCATGGCGTCGCCGGATGGCACGCGATGCGCAAGGATCAGCTGATCCGGGCCTTGGTACGCAAGGCACGAGCCGCCCCTCCCGTGCCGGCAGCCTCCCGCGCCGTCGTGCCGGAACGGCGGTCCGCGACGTCCGTACAGCCGGGCTTCGGCACCTCCGCGATCAGCGCCGAACCGCGCCGTTCCGAAACGGACCCGGCGGTGGCCTTGCGGCTACAGCAGGCCCGCGAGCGGCTGCTCAAGGCCAAGAATCTGGCGACTCCGCCGGAAGGGGGCCGCCCGCCGCGGCCGGTGCGGGACCGCATGGTGCTCATGGTGAGGGGGCCGCACTGGCTCCACGTCTTCTGGGAGCTGACGCCCCGGAGCATCACCCGTGCCCAGGCCGCCCTCGGCCAGGAGTGGCACGGCGCCCGGCCGATGCTGAGACTCGTGGAACTCGAGAGCGGCCTTCACGGCTCCCCTTCGGAGCGGGTGGTGCGCGAGATCGCCGTCCACGGCGGCGTGAAGAACTGGTTCATCGACGTGCGGGAGCCGAAGCGCTATCGCTGCGAGATCGGGTATCTCGCCGGGTCGGGCCGCTTCCACTCGCTGGCCCGCAGCAATGCCGTCAACACGCCGACGTCGCCGCAGGGAGACACTCTCGACGCCCACTGGGGCGCGATCGCCGAGGACTGCGAGCGGATCTACGCCATGAGCGGCGGCTTCTCGACGGAACACTCGAGCGAGGAACTGCAGGAGCTTTTCGAGGAGCGGTTGCGCCGTCCGATGGGACCGCCGCCGGCCCGCTCCAGCAACGCCGACGACGAGGAAGGCGAGGAGGGCGTCGCGGGCTTCGAACTCGAGGTCGACGCCGAGATGGTCGTCTACGGAGCGACCCAGCCGGGCGCCTACGTGACGCTGCAGGGCGAGCCGGTCAAGGTGCAGCCCGACGGCACGTTTCGCGTGCGGGTCGAGATGCCCAACCGCCGTCAGGTGCTGCCGATCGTGGCCAGCACCGCCGACGGGGCGTCGCGGCAGACGGTGGTGATGGCGGTGGAGCGAAATACGAAGTCGATGGGGCCGGCCGGCCGCGAGCCGTTGGAGTGAGCCGGACGGCTCGACGACGGGCGGCCAGCGGGACGATCAGCCAGCGGAAGGAGCGTGCGGCGATAAGTTTTCTGTCATGTTCGTGATGCGTCGAACCATGCCGGTGAGCTCTTAACGAGGCTCGTTGGGGGCCGATCAATGGCTCCGGTCGCGTGTACAGCCGAAGGCTTCCGGCTTGATGCCGTCAGTCGCTCGGATCACATGCCCCGGAATCCAAGGCACCCCCGTCTTTTTTAAAACGAGCTCTCCGCATACCGCGTCGCCACGGCATTGCGGTGGAAAACTTATCGCCGCGGGCTCTTGTCTTCCTAGCGCCGGGGGCTCTTGTCTTCCTAGCGCCGGGGGCTTTTGGCCGCCTTCGCGGCCCAGGCCTCGAAGAGCGGCTGCGGCCCTCCCCGAAACACGGCCGCGAAGGCCTGGTCAAAGGGCGAGCCGGAGGCGAGTTTACCCACCAGGTCGCCGAGTCTTCCCGGCGTAGGCATGATCGCGGCGACGAACCCGCCGCCCACCGTCGCGGAGGTCGCCGGATCTCCCTGGCCGGCGAGCAGATCGGCTGCCGAGCCGACCTTCTTCAGGGCGACCGGGAGGTCGCGATGCCAGCCCTGGACGAGCGGCGCCTTGGGTTCCGCCTTCATGGCCAACGCCCGACCCGCCCCCCGGGCAAACCACGCCGGCGCACCGCGGTCGAGCAGCATGGCCGCCGCCATCTGCTCCGTCAGGAGAGCGCGGGCGTCGGCCGCTTCGTCAGACTCCGAACCGCCGGCCGCCGGCAGTGCCATCGCCACATAGGCCACGTCCCCGGTCGCACCGGCCGTCGCCATGACGCCCCGCGGCCTCTCGCCTGACAGCACCGTCTGCCAGAAGCTCGAGAGGTCGTACGCCTTCGCGAAGACGTACACGACCATGCCTCCCTTCACGAGCGGCTCCTCGCCCCCGAGCAGGTCCGCCCGGAGCCGCTGCTCCACGTCCGCCGCCGCCACGGCATAGAGGGCCAGACGGGACGCGGAGGTGTTTCCCACGAGGAGCAGATCATCGCGCTCCTCGCGCCGTGCCTGCTCGTCGGGTATCGCCCGCGCATAGAGACGCTCCGCGGCCTCGAACCGGACCTTGCGTAGGTCGGCGTGCGAGAGCCGCCGCGAGCGCCCCGCCGCGACGAGCGTCTCGAGTTCCGCTTTTGGCGTGAGCATGTCGAGCTTCGCCCCCTGATCGATCCACCGTTGCACCAGGGCGATCAGATCGTCGGCCAGCGGAGGCTTGCCGAGCGGCATCCGCTGCCCTTCGATACCGGTGCCCTTGAGCTTCTTGACGAGCAGGCTCTCCGCGCCGCGGCCCGGCACGATGGCGGCGCCGCCACGACCGCCACGCACGAGCCGCTCGAGCGTCGTCATGCTCAGGTTCCCCTCCGGCTGGGTCGCGTCGTGGCAGCCGGCGCACTGGTCGAGCAGGAGCGGCGCGACGTCGGAGGCAAACGACACCTCGCCGGGCTTGAGCGCCACGGCGGCCATCGCCTCCGGCCGGACGGAGGGGGCCGGGGCCGCCGCGCCGCGGCTCGCGCCATCGAGGGCCGCGTCCGGATCGGAACCATCGAAGCGGGCGCCGGCGTCGATCCACTTCACGATGACCGCGAGGTCCTGGGGCGACACCTTGCCTCCGCCACGGGGCATGTCGCCCGACAGAATCGTCTCCACGAGGCGGCTGGCCTCTCCCTGCCCCGCCTGAACCATGCCCGACTTCATCAGCCCGGCATAGGATGCCATCTGAAAACCTCCCTTTTTCCCCGCGACGTGGCAACCGCCACAGTGCCGCGTGAGCAGCGGCGCGACCTGGCTCGTGAAGCTCACGCCCGCCGGCGCCGCACCGGTCGCGGGCTTGTCGCGCGACGAAGCCGCGGGCGTCGCTGCCGGCGGCTTCACCTTGGCGGCCGCCGGCTTCGCTGCAGGCAGCTCGATACCGCTGACATCGACCCCTTCCAACTCGAGATCGCTCCGCAACGACTTGAGCCGCCCCAGGAGCGTCCGCCGGCCCGCCGCCGCCGATCCTTCGCCGGGAAGCCGACCGAGGGTGGCCGCAGCCTGCGCGAGCCGAGCCGACGCCTTCGCCGGCTGGCCGTCGGCCAGCGCCCGCTCCGCCTCGTCGAGCAGCGATTTCACAGCCTGTGGCGACGCATCCGCCCCGTCACCCGCTTCCTGTCCATCGGCCCGGCGGCCGGGAGCCGCGATGATCGAGAGTCCCAGCGCCAGCAGGAGTGCCCCGCCGACTCCGCGACCCGTGGTTCCAACGCCCCGCCAGACCATGGCTGTCTCCTCGCTTGCTCGCGTGCTCCTACTCCCGATCGGTCTCCGTTCGTGAGCCACCTCGCCCTGCGCCACCGACGGCTGGTGATCAGCGGGCTCCGGCGGCGGCCCACCAGCACCCCAGCAGGAATGCCAGCGTCGCCACGATCGGGACGACCGTTGCGTAAGCATAAACCGCCATCCACGAGAGCGTGATCCCGCGAGACCGGTCGGCCGGCGCCGCTGTGGCATGGGCGGCGTCCTCGACCGGAAGTTCGAACGACTCCTCGGCGAATATTCCCCCGGGGGACCGCGCCGCCGGAGGCTGGAGCGTCGCCAAGGACCGCTCGACGGCAGACTGTTCGAACGTCCCTGTCCGCGCGGTCGAGGCGGCTGCTGGCACCACGACACGCGTCCCGCACTTCGGACAGGGCACCGTAGTACCGCCCCAACGGGACGGGACGTGGAGCCGGGCCCGACACCCCGTGCAGCGAAAACCGATCGGCATGATGGCTTGTTCCCGGAACGATCCCCGGCCCGGCCACGGAGGCCGGCCTTCAAGACGGCTCGGACCGCGACACGCCGGGGCGGGGATCGATGCGGCTCGATTCGGCGGCGGCGAATTCGGGCTCGGCGGCACGGCTTCGCGGCTCTCCGAGCGACTCGAGTGTCACGACGGCGGTGGCGAGCACGGTGGCTGCCAACGACACGACCCACATGGCTCCGACCGCCAGGGCGATCCCGCGGCAGACGGCCGCCCCCGACCGGTCATCGAGCGATGCCAAGAGGCCGCCGAGGCCGAAGATGACTGCCAGCAACACCGGCAAGAGCACCGTGCCGCCGAGGCCCCAAACGAGCAGTCGTCGCGACACATCACGCATGAAACGTCGTTCTCCGGATCGAAGCCTTCCAGGCGCCGCAACCGCTCCACCGTCGACAGGCTCACAGCCCCGGACGTGGCTGGGGACGCGGCAGGCTGGGGGAGGATCGAGGGAAGTCCTGGCAACCTTCGCCTCGATTCTCCGCCCTGGCCTCGGACGGCGTCAAGCAACAGGGTAGACTCCGTCCGCCGGTCGCACCATCAGGAACGATCCCGCGACCCGCTCCGCCCGCATGGCAACTGCTCCATGGATTGGATCCTCTGGCCGGGGCCTTCCCGCCGCACGTCGCCGCGGCAACATGCGCGGCGCGCGCGGCCGACGGTCGCCGCCGTCTTCTGCTTGCTGCTCTGCGCCGTTCCCGCCGCGGCCGACCAGGTCGAACTCGCCGACGGCCGCATGCTGCCGGGCCGATTCGTGCTTTTGCCGAGCGTCTCGATCGTGCCCGAGGCAGGGGGGGGCAAGCCGGTGGGAGGGACGTCGATCCTGGTCTGCGACGACGAGCTCACCCGCACCATGGTTTCCAAGCGGCGGGTCGTGAAGGCGGAGCCGGGCGCCGACGGCGGCGCCGAAGTGATCAAGATCCCACAGCGGCTTCCCGAGAACGGCCGCAAGATCGTGGGCGTGGGCGGGGTGCTCGGCAGCACGCCGTTCGACGAGTTCGGTCGCCGGACGATCTCTCTCGGCACCGCGAGCGGTCGGGCCGACGTGGTGCAGGGCATCACCCGCATCGCCGCCCGCTGGACCAGCGTCGAGGGCATCCTGACCGAGAAACCGCACCTGCTCGACATGCGGATCGCCACGTCGTCGATCCCGAGGGACGTGCTGCGAAAGGTGATCGACCAGCACCTCGACCGCACCGACTCCGAGGACCGCCTGCGGGTCGTGCGGCTCTTCCTCCAAGCGGAGCGTTACGACGACGCCCGGCAGGAACTCGACGAGGTGCTGCGCGACTTTCCCGACCTGGCCGGTCTCGCGCAGCAGCGGAAGGACCTGGCGTCGCTCGCCGCCGACAAGCTGCTCGACGAGGTGCTCCAGCGCGGTCGCGTGGGCCAGGACCGATTGGCGCTCGACCTGCTCGAACGGTTCCCGGCCGATGACGCCGGCGGCGAGACGATGGAGAAGGTCCGCGAGGCGCGGGATCGCTACCGGCAGCGCCAGGAGATGGCGCAGCACGTACTCGAGGTCCTCAAGGGCCGGCTGCCGCAGCTCGCGGCCGAGGACGAGCGGCGCGAGGCCGAGACGGTCGTGGCGGAGATCGGGCAGCAATTGTCGTTCGCGTCGCTCGACCGTCTGGCGACGTTCGAGCGGCTCGGCACCGACCCCGACACGCCGGCCGATGCCGCCGTGGCCATGGCGATCAACGGCTGGCTCCAGGGGGCTGCCAGCGCCGACCGAAATCTGAAACTGGCGCTTTCGGCGGTCCGCGTGCGGAGGCTCGTCGGCGAATACCTGCGGGCCTCGGCGCAGGGGGAGCGGGAGCGCATCTACGGCCTGCTCGAGCGCGAGGAGGCTTTCGACGCGCCCACGGTGACGGCGATCGCCCGCTGGATGCGGCCTCCGGTCGCCCCACCCGCAGAGATGTCGCCGGGGCTCTACGCACTGGACGTGGCGGCCTGGGACGGAGAGCCGCCCCTCCGGTGCCTCGTGCAGGTGCCGCCGGAGTACGACCCGCTCCGCCGCTATCCGGCGGTCGTCTCGCTGCACGCCGCCTGGACCACGCCGCTGCAACAGATCGAGTGGTGGGCGGGCCTGCCGGCGGCCGACGGCGTCCGGCGCGGCCAGGCCGCCCGCAACGGCACAATCGTGATCGCGCCGGCCTGGGCCCGCCCGCAGCAGGCGTCGTACGAATATTCGGCCCGCGAGCATGCGGCGGTGCTCGCCTCCCTGCGTGAGGCCCTGCGGCGGTTCTCGATCGACACCGATCGCGTCTTTCTCTCCGGGCACTCGGCGGGGGGCGACGCCGCCTGGGACATGGCGCTGGCCCATCCCGACCTGTGGGCGGGCCTGGTGGCGATCTCCCCGGCGGCCGGCCGGTACGTCAATCACTACTGGCACAACGCCCGCACGCTGCCGCTGTATCTCGTCGGCGGCGAACTCGACGCGGCGTCGCTCGGCCGCAACACGATGGACCTGGACCGCTACTTCCTCAAAGGATTCGACGCCACGTACGTCGAATATCGCGGCCGGGGTCACGAGCATTTCTCGGACGAGGTCATGCGGATCTTCGACTGGATGGGCCGCAAGCAGCGGAACTTCTTCCCGAGCACGATCGATGTCGTGTCGATGCGGCCCTGGGACCGGTTCTTCTGGTGGGTCGAGATGGAGCGGCCGCCGGCCCGCACGCAGGTGCTGCCGGCGGAATGGCCGCCGGGGCCGGGCGTCCGGCCTTTCGCGATCGAGGGCAAGACGATGCCGGCGAACACGATCCCGGCCAGCATGCTCTCGGTGCACTGCGGCGCCGATCGGGTGCGGATCTGGCTGTCACCGGAACTGGTCGATTTCTCACGGCCGCTCACGGTGACGCTCGACGGACGGCGGCTCTGGAAGGATCCGGTGACGGCCGACCCGCGGTTGCTGCTCGAGGACCTGCGGCGCCGCGCAGACCGTCAGCACCCGTTCTGGGCGGTGATCGACTGGGAGAAGCGGCCGCAGGGAGAGTAGGGGTCGGCGCAACGTCTTGAACGTGTCGCATCCGTGGTGCTGCACGAAGCGTTGAAAAACGTGTCGCCACAACGAGCCGGAGCCCGACTCGGCGTCTCATGCCGGCGGCGGAGGGCCTTACTGCGGCTGGGCGGCGGCTCGCCGGGCCACTTCCGGCTCGTTCGCGGCCCGCGGCACCGTGACGCCGGAGATGTACCAGCCGTCCGGCACCGATTGCATGCCCACGCCGACGACGCCGAAGTACTTGCGGATCAGGTCGAACTCCGGCAGCGCGCTGCCGTCGAGTCGCTGCGTCCGCACCGTGCCAGGCTTGCCGTCGCCGAGCAACCCATTGAGAAGCTGACCGGTGAGGCTCTTCGACTTCGGCATCGACCCCTGCCGCAACAGCTCATAGGTCGGACGCACCGCGTCCTCCTCCCGAGTGAAGCTGCGGGTCGCAGCCTTGCCGGGCAGCAGGCGGTCGAGTTCCGTCGAGACCAGCGTGAAATCGGCCGCTCCCGCGAGCGGCTCGCTGCCGGCGGTCGCCAGGACGCGCTCGAGGATGTCGCGATGCGAGGCCACGAACAGGTGCCCGTGGGCCACGGTCACGACCGAGTGCGGCAACATCTTCTCCTCCCGCTCCCGAAGCTTCGCCCGCCGCCGCTGGGTGTCGTCGTCGGCATGGGCGACGGCGCCGCCGGGCGTCTCCACCTCGAGTTGCGGGATGGCCATCGAGCGGTCGATCAGCTCCCAGGCGACGTTGCCGTGCACGTCGATCTTCGCCATGTCGGGGTCGATCGACATGCTCTTGGCCACCGTGGCGGCGACCCGCGCCGGATCGACGGCCTCGATGGCGATCACAAGGCGGTCGCTCTCGGTCGTGATCGGCGTGGCGTGGTCGGTGATCACGGTGAGGCGGCTGCCCAAGCCGGCCACGAGATCCTTCTCGAGGTCGATCTGCGGCCCGTCCGGATCCTCCTTGACCGACGCGATCACGTCGTCATACACGCCCTTTTCGCCGACGATGTCGTCCACCAGCGTCTCGGCGGAGACGAAGGCGTTGCGGAGATCCCACTGCAGCGACGTCCAACCGGAGATGTCGCGAGGCACCCAGGGCTGCGGGGCGATCGTGTCGGCGTCGGGAAACTGCAGCATGCGGGCGGCGAGATCGAACCGATCGGCCGCGAACGGCTTCCGGCCCGACAGCGGCGGGGCGTACACGAGCGTGTGGTGCCGCATGGCGTGGCCGGCGTCGTCGAACACGAGCACGCCGCCGACGCCCTGGACGGCGTCGAAGCCCTGCCGTCCGAAGATCGCCACGTAGTCGGGGCCCTTGCGCTTCTCGCGGGGCGGATTCGTGGCCTGATACGCCTTGGCGAACTTGAGCGGATCGGCGAACCACCGCACGGTCGCGGCCCGGGCGGGCACCTGCCCCTGGCACCGCGCCATCACCGCCCCGTAGGCGGGCAGCGATCCGATGCTATCGCCGCGGCCTTTGCCGAGCGTGCCGATGACCTGGGAAATGAGCGCGGGGTCGTCGCCCACGACGAGCGCCGCCCCGACCAGGGCGAACGCGACCTTCTGCTCGGCGATTCGTCCCTCGTTGTTCCCGTTGTTCGCGGCCGGCAACTGGTACACCGCCAGGGGACTACCGGCGGGGGCGGCCACGGCCGTTCCCTTCTGGTCGGCCATCCGCTTGTGCATTCTCTCGACAAGGCCGCGGGCCTCGTTGTCGCGACCGGTGGTGTCGACGAGCACGACCGCGGCGATCTTGCCGGTCGGCGATTCGACCGCGCCGGCCGCCAGTTCGCCACCCGACACCTCGAGCAGGTCGTCGAGCGTGAGACCCAGCCGGCCGAGTCGTGTGCGATTGGAGGTCTCGATCTGCTTACGGACGCTCTCGATGAAGGGCTGCATGCACGGATCCTTGATCAGCTGGCCGTACTGCGTCCGATCGAAGCGGTCGTGAAACTCCGGCCCGTGCGAGATGCTCACCCAACCGCGGGTCGTCGCCGGGAAGATCGCTTCGCTCGACGGGAAGGCGCCGGCGGCCAGGGCCTCCGCACGAGAGGAGCAGGCGAGTACGGCACAGAGCATCCAGGCCACGGCAGCCGGGAATCGTGGGAGAGAGACGATCGGATGCACGCGGCTGATTCCTTCCACGAAAGGGGCTCCTTACAGACTCGGTTGCGGGCGGATCGTCGGCAGGGCGATGCAGTTCTCGCGGAACGGTCGTCGCGCCACGACGAGCGCGACCGCTGTCACCCACAAGACTCGTCCAGACCTCGAATCTCTATCGTGCTTCCGAACCGTGAATCTCGACACGAGAGGAAAGATTTTCGCAGGCGGAGCCAATTTGCTCAACACGAAATCCCCCCAGCCTGCCGCGGCGGCCGCATCACGGACCCAGCCCGCCCAGACTGGGCGGGCTGGGCGAGATCGGCGAAAGCGCGGCCGTTCGCCAGTGGCAGGCCCCCATCACGAACGCACTCGCGACCGCCAACGCCAGGGCGAACTGCGTCTCCCGCGACAGCCCGAGCCTCGTGCCGCAGGCGACGACCGCCGCGACTCCACCGGCGCCGATCAAGAGCCCGGCCACGATCGCCAGCGGAGGGATGCTCGCCGCGGCGGACGGCAGCGAGAGCACAGCAGCGATGAGCGGGGGCCAGCCGAGCACCGCCGCGTGCGTCAACACGACGCCGGCGGCAAAGCGGGCGGATCCGAGTCGGGGGCGGCGGCCAGTCGTCGCCCCGGTCCGCCAGAGACGGTTCCAGGCCGCCGCGCCGGCGACGCCGTCCTGAAGGATCGCCTGCGGAACGGCCAGGGCGAGAAACCATCCGGCCGTCGCCGCCGCCCACGGCAGGATTCGGGGCAGGGGGGCGGTCCCATCGGGCACGAGCCACGCCGCCATCCCTGCGAGCGCCGTCAGCATCGCCAACCGACCAAGCCACCTGCGCAGGAGTCTGGATGTGGGCAGGGGATCGACCGGCGCCAACTCGCCGTCGCGTCGGGCGGGCGTCGCGTCGGGCAGCACCGCCAGCGGCCCGCTGCCCTGGACAGCCAACCACGAGGCCCATGACAGGCCGGCGGCCACGAGCCACACGAGGCCGGCAACGCCGGCCCGCGCGGCCGCCGACCCCGTCGGCGCCCCGGACGCGGCTGCCGCGCAGGACGCGATCACGATGACGAGCGCCGCCGCGTCCGCCGCCTTCGCGCGGCACCAGCGGATCGCCAGAACACTTGCCGCCGCTGCCGCCAGCGCAGCCCCGGCCACCGCCGCCGGCAAGGCCGCCTGGCAGCCCGCCAGGATCGCCCCCAGACACAGCCCGGCGGCCGGCCACAGTCCGCGAACGACCGTCCAGAAGCCGACCTCGTCGCCGCGGCTGCGGTCGCCTGGTCGCAGCAGGCCGGTCGGCACGTCGCCCACGGCGGCGAGACAGGCCAGTACCGCGACGAGCACCCAGGAGGCCGGCGGCGACTGTGACCACGCGGCCCAGACCGGCAAGACTGCCGCCACGGCCGCGGCGATCCACGAGGCCGGCCGCCGGGCCGCGACGGCGACCGCCGGCGGCAGCACCGCCGGCCATGAGATCCCGCCCGTCGACGCGGACATACCTCCCCCGCATGGTGTGGCCGACGCGCCGTCCCCGGTCACCGCGGCCCGCGCGGCCGCACGTGGCCCTGCACCCGGGCCGGCAGCCCGAGAATCCGCAGGAAGCCCTCGGCATCGGTCTGGTCGTAGGTGCCGCCGCCTTCCATCGAGGCGATGGCGGCGTCGTAGAGGCTCTGGCCGCTCTCGCGGCTCTTGACCAGCATGTTGCCCTTGTAGAGGTTGAGCTCGACCGAGCCGGTGACGGGCTGTTGCGCCTCGCGGATGAACGCCAACAGCGCGTCCATCTTCGCGGCGTACCAGAAGCCGTAATACACCATCTCCGCCACCTCGGGCGCGAGCCTGTCGCGGAGGTGGACCAGGTCGCGATCGAGCGTCATCTGCTCCACGAGCCGGTGCGCCTCGTAGAGGAGCGTCATGCCGGGGGCCTCGTAGACACCGCGGCTCTTCATGCCCACGAGCCGATTCTCCACGATGTCGGTGCGGCCGACACCGTTGCGACCTCCGATCTCGTTGAGGGCCAGCACCATCTCGTGGGCGGGGAGCGACCGGCCGTTCACGCGCACCGGCACGCCCGACTCGAAGTCGATCCGCACCGTCTCGATCGTGTCCGGCGCCGCCTGCGGCGACACCGTCATGCCGAACTCGACCAGACCGAAGCCGTCGGTGGAAAGCTCCTCGAGCAGGCCCGCCTCGTAGCTCGTGTGCAGGCAGTTCTCGTCGGAGCTGTAGGGCTTGCCCTTCGACGCCTTCACGGGGATCTGCTTGGCCTCGCAGAACTCGATCAGCTCCTTGCGGCCGGGGAACCGGGCACGGAACTCCGGGATCCGCCACGGCGCGAGCACCCTGATCGTCGGATCGAGCGCCTCGGCGGCGAGTTGGAAGCGGCACTGGTCGTTGCCCTTGCCCGTCGCGCCGTGGGCGTAGACGGTGGCACCCTCGGCATGCGCGATGTCGACGCACACCTTGCTGATCAGCGGCCGGGCGATCGACGTCCCGAGGAGGTAGGTGCCCTCGTACCGGGCCTGCCACTGCATCACGGGGAAGGCGAAGTCGCGGCAGAGCTCCTCGCGGACGTCGACGATCAGCGCCTTGGTGGCGCCGCAGGTGCGGGCCTTGGCCAGCGTCGCCTCGCGATCCTCGCAGGGCTGCCCCAGGTCGACATAGACGGCGATCACGTCGTAGCCCTGCTCGATGAGCCAGCCCAGGATCACCGAGGTGTCGAGCCCGCCCGAATACGCCAGCACGCACTTCTGCTTCGTCGCCATCCGTTCACAGCCTCCGTTTCAAGTCATCGTTCAGTCCGCCGCGGCGCGGCCACGCTGCCGGCTCCCGCCGGTGCGCCGCGGCACCGGTCATACCTCGTGGACGATCGCCATATTGTGGCCTCCGGTCCCGAATCCGGAACCCGCCACCAGCAAAATCCGGTCGCCGCGCTCGAGCCGCCCCTCCCGCAGCCCCCACGCGGTGACATGCTCGAGCAGGGCCATCGTGTCTTTCGTGGCCACGCTCGCCAGCGGCGTGACGCCCCAGTAGAGCGACATCTGCCGGAGGACGGCCGGGTCGTCGGAGAGGCCCACGGTGGGCACGGCGCCACGCCGCTTCGACCGTGCGATCGCCGTCACGCCACTGCGGCTGGCGACGGCGAAGAGCTTGGCGTCGAGTTCGCCGGCGATGCGGCTCGCGCCGTCCACGACCGCCTGCGTGATCGGGTGCAGTCCCTCGACGAGGAACTCCGGGCTCGGCAGGAACTCCTGCACCGGCACTCCCGCGGAACCGCGGGCCGCCTGGAACCGGCCCTCGAGGTAGTGCCAGCGGTCGGCGAGATACTGCCGCTCCGTCTCGCGGGCGATCCGCTTCATCATGCGGACCGTCTCCACGGGATGCTCGCCGATCGCCGTCTCGCCGGAGAGCATGCAGGCGTCGGCCCCGTCGAGGATGGCGTTGGCCACGTCGGTGGCCTCGGCGCGGGTCGGCCGCCGCGCGTGCTGCATGCTGTCGAGCATCTGCGTCGCCACGATCACCGGCTTCTGGTACCGCTGGCAGGTGCGGATGATGAGCTTCTGCACCATCGGCACGCCAGCCACGTCGATCTCCACACCAAGGTCGCCGCGGGCCACCATCACCGCGTCGGCCGCGTCGACGATCGAGTCGAGGTTGTCGATTGCCTCGCGCTTCTCGATCTTGGCCACGACCCGCGCGACGGAGCCCCGGGTGCGGAGCAGTTCCCGCAGCAGCTTCACCTCGACGGCGCTCCGCACGAACGACAGGCTCACGAAGTCGATGCCGGCCCCGGCCGCCCATTCGGCATGCTGCCAGTCGGCCGCGCTCATCGCCGCCACGGAGAGCTTGACGCCGGGGAGATTGACGCCCTGACGGCTGCGGACGGTGCCCCCCTGCACGACGCGGCACCGAGCCCAGTCGGCGGTCTTCTCCTCGACGACGAGGCTGATCGTGCCGTCGGTGAGCATCACCGCGTCGCCGACAGACAGCTCGTCGACGAGGGGCGCGTAGCTGGTGGTGAACTCATCGCTCGCGTGGCTCTCCGCGCCCCGCACAAACTTGAAGTGGGCCCCTTCGACGCACTCCACGGCGCCGCCCGGCAGCTCGCCCAGGCGGATCTTCGGGCCGGCGAGGTCAGCGAGCACGCCGACCGGCCGCTGCGTGTCCTCGGAAACGCGCCGGATCCGGTCGAGCGACTCCTGGTGCTCTTGCAGCGAGCCGTGGGCCATGTTCAGCCGGAACACGTCGACCCCCGCGTCGACGAGCCGGCGGATCGCCTCCTCCGACCGCGACGCCGGCCCCAGTGTGGCGACGACCTTTGTACGGACGATTTCCCGGGCGGCGGCTGGTTGGCTCGGCATGACGGCGAATCCTTGCGGTGGCGGGGCAGGGCGGTCGCGGGGCGGGGCGAGAGGCGGGCCGCAGCAGGATACTGCCCCGTGTAGACTTTCCGCCATGACGCACTCCCGAAGCCGGCCCTGGAAGGATCGGCGGATCATCGTGGCCGGCGGCACGGCCGGCTTCGGCCTCGTGCTCGCGCGGCACCTGCACGCGGCGGGCGGCCGCGTGCTCATCGTCGGGCGGTCGGCCGAGGGCGTGCGGGCCGGCCTGGCCGCTTGTGATGAGGCCTCGTGCGATGAGGCCGCCGACGGCCGCCTGCGGGGCGTCGCCGCCGACTTGGGCCGACCGGGCGAGGGAGGCCGCGTGGTGGGCGAGGCGCTGCGGCTCTGGGGCGGCGTCGACGATCTCTTCTTCTGCGTCGGCCGCTCCGGACGCGGCTCGATCCTGGCGACGGACGCGGCACGGCTGCGCGAGTTCTTCGACGCCAACGTCTCCGCGGCGGTCGAGATCACCGCGGCGGTCGCCGACGATGTGGCGACCAATCGTGGCCACATCGTCTACATCGGCAGCCTCGCCGGGAAACTCGTCACGCCCGCCATGGGCCCCTACTGCGTGGCGAAGTCGGCGCTCGCCGCGTATGTCGACGCGGTGCGGCTCGAGATGGCGCCACGCGGCGGCCATGTGCTCCTGGTCTCGCCCGGGCCGATCGGCCGGGCCGCCGGCGACCCGCGGGCAGCCGAGGCGGAGGATCGCTACCGCGACGAGGTGGTGCAGGCCGGCCTTCCGGAGGAGGCCCTGCGACCGGGCGGCACGCGGGCTCTCACCCCACTCGCCCCCGAGCGTCTGGCGGCGCAGGTGCTCGCGGCCTGCGAGCGACGCCGGTGCGAACTGGTCGTGCCCTGGAAGGCGGGCCTGCTCGCCGGCCTGATCGAGTGGTTCCCCGAGTGGGGCCGCCGCCTGCTCGCGCGGGTCACGGCCTCCCGCCAGTGACGTCGCGGCGCCCGCGTGCCACTGTTTGCAAGGTCCTGCCATGTTCGTGGAGTCCGCCACCATGCCCCGCGGTGCCCGCCATCTCTCGACCCTCGCTCTCCTGCTGGCCGTCTCACAGGCCGCCACAGGTGCCGAGCTTGCGCCGGTCTTCACCTCCCACTGCGTCCTCCAGCAGAGCATCCCCGTGGCACTCTGGGGCACCGGCCGGGACGGCGAGGACGTCGTCGTCGAGATCGAGGGCGCAGCGGTTAAGACCACGGTCGCGGCCGGCCGCTGGCAGGTCGAGCTCCCGCCTCTCGCGCCGACCTCAACCACGACCCTGCGGCTCCGGTCCGACACCGAGACCGTGCTTCACGACGTGGCGGTCGGCGAGGTCTGGATCTGCTCCGGCCAATCGAACATGGAGTGGCGACTGAACCAGTGCTCGCCGTACACCGACGCCCTGCTGGCCACGGCGGACAACCCCGACATCCGGCAGATCAAAGTCCCGCTGCGGGCTTTTGCCGGTGATCCGCTGCCACGATTCGAGTGGAAACGATTCGACAAGGCCGCGGCGCCGTTTTTCAGCGCCGTGGCGTATGCGTTCGCCGAGCGGCTGCACGCCGAGCTGGGCGTGCCCGTCGGCATCATCAACTGCTCGTTTGGCGGCACACCCATCGAAGCCTGGATGCACCCCGATGCGCTGCGCGCCGCAGGCAGGCGGCAGCTGCTTGACGACGATGCGCGGAAGATGGCGGCGTTCGCCTCGCCGGAGGCTTACGAAGCGGCCTGGGCCGTGTACGTGGCGGAGCGCACATCGTGGGAGGATCGCAAGCGGGCGGGAACGCCCGAGGCGGAACTCGGGCCCCAGCCCAAGGAGCCGTACGGCTCCCGCACCAAGAGCCGACCGGGAACCCTGCACTCGTCGATGCTCAGCCTGATCACTCCGTACACGGCCCGCGGGATGCTCTGGTACCAGGGTGAGAACAACTCGTACCGTCCCGACGAGTATGCCGGGCTGTTGCCGCAGTTCGTCGCCCGCTGCCGCGCGGACTGGAACAGGCCCGACTGGCCCGTGTTCATCGGGCAGCTGTCCTCGCCGTCCCCCGGCAATCCGGACGACAAGGATGCCTATGCCATCGTCCGGGAGGCCCAGCGCGCGACCGCCGCGTCCGACGCCCATTCCGGATTCGTAGTCACGCTCGACCATGGCGAGCGGGGCAACGTGCATCCCGTGCACAAGCAGCCGATCGGCGAGCGGTTCGCCAGGCTTGCGCTGGGACGCGTCCATGGACGGACCGGCTCCGCGGCCCAGAGCCCGTTCGCGATCCGTGCGACGCGGACCGACGGCACGATCGCCGTGGAGTTCGGCGATCTGCCGGGGCGGCTCGAGATTCGCGATGCGTCGGTGCCGTCGCTCGAGGTCGGCCCCCCGTCCGGTCCCTGGCAGCCCGCGGCCGCTTCCCTGGACGCGGATGGCAAGCGGCTCGTGATCGACGCAGCGGCGCTCCCGGAGGGTCCCGTGGAAGTGCGCTACGGATGGCGAAATTTCTGCGTGCTGTCCCTCTTCACCGACGAGGGCCTTCCGGTGTCGCCCTGGCGGCTTCCGGTCGCCGGGACGGAGCGGCCTCTCGCTCCATGATGCCGGTTCGCTGGGCCGGGGCAGGCGGCGGATCAACACGCACGGGCCCCGGACGTGGCCGCGGCGTCGCACGAAGCGCGGTGGCGCTGGTAGCGTATTTCGGCCGGTTCTCGATCCGCATGCGGTGCGTCGGGGCGGCGGCGGAGGACGTTCTGCGAGGTGCGTGATGGTTGCAGTGCAGCGACTTGCCCGGGCCACGGCCGGCGTCGCGTCGATCGGCCTGGTCTGTCTGGCGATCGCCGCCGCCGACGAACCGGCCGCGAAGCAGGCGAACACGCTGGCCGACACGGCCACGGCCGACCGGGGCGGGATCGAAGCGGTGGTGACGGCGAAGGGGGCGTTCGAGCCGGTGGATTACACCGTCGTCGAGTTTCGGCCCCGGGCCTGGTCGCAACCGCTCGACGTCGTGCGGGTGGTGCCCCACGGCGCGCGTGTCACCGCGGGTGATCCGATCATCGAGTTCGATACGGAGAAGCTCGATCGGGCGATCACCGACCTCAAGGTGGATCTCGAACTCGGCGAGAAGGCGCTCGAAGTCGCCCGCCGGGACCTGCCGGCGGCCGAGGCGCTGCAGCCACTGGAGTTGGCGGAGGCGGAGCAAGCGGCCAGGACGGCGGCCGAGGATCTGGCCCGGTTTCTCAACGTCGAGAAGGCGGCTGCCGAGGAGCAGGCCCGGTTCGCCGTGCGGGCGGCCGAGGAGCGGCTGAAGTATGCCCGCGAGGAGCTCAGGCAGCTCGAGCGGATGTACAAGGACAAGGACCTCACCGAAGAGACGGAGGAGATGATCCTCCAGCGGACCAGGTTCGACGTCGTCCAGGCGGAGCAGGCGCTCAAGCGGATCACGGAGAACTCCGACGAGTCGCTGCTGATGGGTATTCCCCGGCGGGAGATCGAGGCCCGCCGGTCGGCGGACAAGGCGGCGATCGCCGTCGAGAAGGCGCGGGCCGCGCTGCCGCTCCAGCTCGCGCAGAAGCGGCTCGCGGTCGCCAAGCAGGAGCACGAGCGACGGGAGTCGCTCCGCCGGCTCGCTGAGCTCGAGGCCGATCGAGCGGCTGCGGTGGCCAGGGCGCCGCGGACGGGGCTCGTGTATCACGGCCGGTTCCGCGACGGGGCCTGGAGCACGGCCGCGGTCGCGGCGAAGGCGGTGGTCGGCCAGCCCGTCCCACCGGCCGAACTCGACTTCACGGTGCTCGATCCCGACAGGCTCCGGTTTCGCGCGAAGGTCGAGGAGCAGGATCTCCACCTGCTGACCGCCGGCCTCGCCGGCCGCGTCGAGCCGACGGGCTATCCCGACGCCGAGGTGCCGGTGACGCTCGCTCCGTTCGTGCCGGCGCCCCGGGACGGCACCTTCGAGGCGCTGTTCGCGGTGGCGCTCAAGGAGGGGGGCCCGAAGCTCCTGCCGGGGATGACGGGCACGGCCCACTGCGTCGTGGCGAAGCGGCCGGACGCGATCACGGTGCCGAGCGGCTGCGTGTTTCGCGACGACTCGGGCGGTCGCCACGTGTATCTGGTGGCGACGGACGGCAAACCGGTGAAGAAGCCGGTGAAGACCGGCCTCGTCGCCGGGGGCCGCACCGAGATCCTGGAGGGGCTCGCCGCGGGCGACCGCGTGCGGACCACCAAGCCGTGAACGTCCGCTGGCTGCCGGCGTGCCTCCTTGCCTGTGCCGTGACCGCGGCGCGGGCGGAGCCGCCAACGGCGGTGGCCGAACCTCGGGCGGCCGTCGCGGAGCCGCCGGAGACCGTCGCCCGCATGCGGAAGTCGCAGCCGGTGCAGGTGACCGCGTCCGAGATCCACGCGGCGGTGGCACGCGGCCGCGGCTTCCTCGTGGCCGCGCAGAATCGTGACGGTTCGTTCGGATCGGCCGAGCGGACGAAGAACCTCAACATCATGGCCGGCGTGGGCTCGCACTTCGG
>JBJOKF010000100.1:0-11800 GCA_046046235.1 Planctomycetota bacterium
TTGTTCGAGCAGTGCGTCCGCCGCGCCGAGTCACGGACCCGCTGCACGGCCGGCAGCAGCAAGCCAACGAGGGTGCCGATGATGGCCAAAACGGCCAGC
Organism: Planctomycetota bacterium; assembly: GCA_046046235.1. Classification (GTDB taxonomy): domain Bacteria; phylum Planctomycetota; class Planctomycetia; order Pirellulales; family UBA1268; genus CAMCQY01. The sequence continues at coordinate 100 of JBJOKF010000100.1, forward strand.
AGTTCGACGAGCGTGAATCCGATGCGGCGGGGCGATCGAGGGTGCATGGCGGGAGCGGAGGATGTTAAGATGCGTAAAATATAGTGGGGCTTGCGGGGTGGGTCAAAGGCTCCAGGAGCTTCTTGCCAAGAGCCAGGAAGCGGCCCCAAAGCCGGTTCAGATGATCCGAAAACTGGTCGTAACTCCCCGCGCCAGTGGATTTCCGGCCATGTCGGTAATGCCGGAACCCTGGGCGACTAGGCTGAGCCGAAAGGTGCCCGGCTCAGCCAGCACGAACCGCTCCCGGAAGGTGTAGATACGGCCGTCCGGGGAGCGCTGTAGCGACACCGAGCCTACATAGGGTGCGAGCCCCGGATCGTTCAGCGGGACGTTGACGGCGACCCCCTCGGTCGTCATTCCCACGAGCCGGAGGCTGGCCAGTTTCACGCCGGCAACAGGCTTCGAGAAAGACAGGGTGGCCACGCCATTGACCTGGTCGTAGACGAGGCTCGCCGTGGGAGCGGTCGTGTCGACCTTGATCCAGAGCGGCGTCGGGTCGCTTTGTGCGTTCTGAACCGTGTCGACGGACGTCGCGGTGACGATCTGTTCACCAGCGGCAAACCGGCGCGCGGCCGGCGTCGTCAGGCTCCAGACACCCTTGAGGTTCGCCCGCGCCACCCCCAGCAGGTTGTCGCCCTGGGCGTAGACAGCGACAAAGGCGCCGCGCGGGGCGAATCCGGCGAAAGCCGGCAGCGCCACCCTGGTGATGCCGTCCCCTTTGACGCCCGTGTCGCTCGCCGCCATCAGGCGAATCGTCGGCGCGGCCACGGCCAGGGCGCGGCGCACCTCAAGCGGCTCGAGAGCGAGCGGGCTGACGGCCCGACGGCGATGCTCGGATCGCATCGATCCCCGAGGGCGACGGGCTGCATTCCAGCGGTGGACGAGCGGGTGGAGCGGCATCAGAGACCTGTGGCGATGGTTGGGGGTGGCTTCGGAACAAGCCATCCTTGGCCCTGCTCGGCATTCCTCCGACGGAGCCTGTGACCGTCGGGAAACGCCCTCGCTCCAATGGAAAAAGGCGTCGCTTGATTGTCGATCCGGACGGGCGCGAGTCAAGGATTCGGGGCGGCCGATTTGCCCCTGGCAAAAACGGACAATTGTGCTTCCGGCGGACCATTGGGGGCCAGTACAGTGCGGCAGTCGCCCGTATCATGCACCGTCCCGGTCCCCGCGGCGTCGGGAAGTCGGGGGCGGGATGGAAGCCCCACAAGCCCCGACGACCGGCCGGACACACCAGGCAGATGCAGTCATGAAGGTTCTCGTCACCGGCGGCGCCGGATTCATCGGCAGCCACATCGTCGACGGCCTGCTGGGGGCCGGGCACGCGGTGGCGGTGCTCGACGACCTCTCGAGCGGCTCCCGGGAGAACCTGCCGCCAGACGTCCCGTTGCATGTCTGCGACATCGTCGACGCGGCGGCCGTGGCGGCCGTGTTTGCCGTCGAGCGGCCCGACGCGGTCTGCCATCAGGCGGCGCAGATGTCGGTGAGCCGGTCGGTCCGCGAGCCCCGGTTCGACGCCGAGGTCAACTGCATCGGTCTGATCAACGTGCTCGAGGCGGCGATGCGGCAAGGCGCCCGGCGGTTCGTCTTCGCGTCGAGCGGCGGCGTGCTCTATGGCGACGTCTCGAGCCCCGCCCCGGAGACGACTCCCGCCGATCCGGTGAGCCCCTATGGGATCACGAAGTGGGTCGGTGAGCGGTATCTGAAGTTTTTCGCCGTCGAGCACGGTTTCGAGGCGGTGGCGCTGCGCTATTCCAACGTCTACGGTCCGCGGCAGAATCCCCATGGCGAGGCGGGCGTCGTGGCGATCTTCTGCAAGCGGCTCCTGGCCGGCGAACCGGCCCGCATCAACGGCGACGGCCGCTATGTCCGCGACTATTGTTTCGGCCCGGATGTGGCCCGGGCGAATCTGCTGGCCCTGACGGCCGACGACGCACGGGTGGCGGCGGGAACGCTCACGAGCTTGAACGTCGGCACGGGCATCGGCACCGACGTCAACGAACTCGAGGACCGGATCAGACGGGCCGTCGCGGCGGCCGCCGCGCGGCGAGGCCGACTGGCCAGCCTGCCCCCGCCAGAACATGGGCCCGCCCGCGCGGGCGACCTGCGGTCGAACCTGGTCGACGCCTCCCAGGCGGGCGACGTTCTCGGCTGGCGTCCCGCGGTGGGGCTCGACGAGGGCCTCGAACGGACGGCGGAGTGGTTCGCCGCACAGGAGGATCAGCCTGCGGACAGGCGCTAGCAAGCCCTGGAGCAAGTCATCCGCCGCTGGATGTGGCGGCAGCGAACCCCGAAAAGTCGGCTTTTTCGGGGTTCGCCATCGTGGAAAGAGGCCATGGAGCGCTTTTTCCACAGCCCGCCAGCTGGGAGAGCCTGCGGTCGCGGCCGGTTTCGGGCATCACTCCGCCGGCAGCCCGTCGAGCACGGCCGCGGCAAGCTGCTGCCGCAGCGACCGCGACTCGAGGTAGAGCGGAAACCGGTGGTCCTTGCCGACGATCGCCGCGGCGTCGACCTGGCGGAACTCGACCTCGGGCGGCAGCCAGGAGGCGGGCATCTGCTCATGGCCGAGCGCTTCGGCCCGCAGCGAACGGTCGATGAACTCGAAGTAGCCGAGCGCCTTGTCCCGGGTGTTGTTGAAGAGCGCCAGCCGGTCGATCGTCCGGGCGACCTGCCGGTATTCCCCGCGGGGGGCCAAGGCATCCTGCCTTACCGCAGCCGCCACCAGGACGAGGTGGAGACGTCCGGGGCGGTCGCTGAAGCGGCCCGGAGGTTCGCGGCCCGTCCGCTCCGCGCGACAGACGTTGTCGATCGCCTCGAGCGCGATCAGGGCCCCGTAGCTGTATCCGACGATCGCGACCGGCCGCTGTGGATCGACCTGGGAGAGAAACCAGGCCAAGTACTGTCCCTCGGACATCGACCGCTCGTACTTCGCTCGACTGTCCCGCAGGAGGATCCCCTCCTTCTCGCTCGGCCACGAGAAGATCACCGTGCGGACGGCGGCCGCGTCGGGCCGCACCCGGCGGAGGGTCCGGGCCAGCATGAGCCCCTGCGACCGGGCGGACGCGGGGTCGTAGCGGTTGCCGTGGACGAAGATCGCCACCGGGCGGTCGGGTTCGTCGAGCAAGCCCGTCAGATCCGCCCGCCGCCAGCGGCTGCACCCGATGTCGGCCTCCAGCCGCTCGACGTCGACGGAGGCGTGCGTCGGCAGGCAGCCGATGTCCGGCAACCGCCGGGTGCTCACCACCCAGACATCCTCGGCCTCGGCGGCAGACTCCGCGGCCGCGGCACTCGGTACGGCCGGTGCGCCCGCTGCCGTCGGGCCGGCGGCAGCGGTGCCGGCCAGGAGGGCCGCGCAGACGAGCATCGAGTGGGCGAAGAGCGTGCGGGCGAGCACGGCGGGCAGTCGCGGGGCAGTCACCGGGGCCATGAGAGTCCACATCCGAGCCGCGGTGGGGTGCTTTCCCGACCGGCTCTTGAACCCTAGCACGCGCGCCGCAGTCGGGTGGCGGCGGGCTCGGCAAGGTCGCGGAAACGCCGTCGCTGCAATCGGTGTCGTCGGTCGTCGGCCGCACAGCCGCTTTGCCCGGCACGAGCCGCACCAGATTTTGGCGCGGCTCGCCGGCGCGCGCCCGGATCGTGAGCTAGGGTTGGAAGGCGTCGTGGACGACGCCCTGCGTCCCGGCCCCGGCCCGTCCGGTGGTGAAGAGGTCAATCATGTCGCGAAGTGTGTGTCTCGTTCTCGTGCTCGGCAGCCTCGCAGCCGCTCCCGGCTGCAGCAGTTGCTTCGGCAGTGCGAACAGCTGCCGGCGTCCGTCGTTCATGGAGTTTCGCTCGCCGTGCATGGGCGGTGCGGCTCCCTGTGCCGCGCCCCAGCCGTGCCAGCCGGCCTGTGAGGCGCCGATGACGGCCCCGGCGTGCGGCTCGTGTGGGGAGGGAGGCGGCGTGATGTCCATGCCCGGTTCGACGCCGGTCGTGATGGATCAGGGCACGTTCAGCTGACGACCTGGACGCCGCTGCCGCACGGGGCCCGCTGACGCCCCGTGGACAGCTGACGCCTCGAGGCCCTGCCGGTGACGCGCCGCTCTTGCCGGCCAAGCGTCGGGAAAGCAGCACGCTGTGTGCCTGCTCCCGATTCGGGCGGCTCGTCACCCGCGGGGTCTCCCGGGGCCGGTTGGGGCGGCCTGTCGGCGGCGTATACTCGCGGCTCCCGTCCTGATCCGGAGCCGTCATGTTCGAGTCGCTCACCGCATCGCTGTCGTCCGCCTTGAATGCCCTCCGGGGCCGGGGCAAGCTCACCGAAGCGAACATGCGCGAGGGGCTCGCCGGTGTCCGCACGGCGCTCCTCGAGGCCGACGTCGCCTATGACGTCGTCGAGTCTTTCCTCTCGCGCGTGGTCGACGACGCGGTCGGCGCGAAGGTGCTCGAATCGCTCGATCCCGCCCAGCAGCTCGTCGGGATCGTGCACCAGCAACTGGTCCATCTCATGGGGCCGGTGGACCATTCGCTCCACCTGCAGCCCGGCAAGACCACCATCCTCATGCTCTGCGGCCTGCAGGGCTCAGGCAAGACGACCACCTGCGGCAAGCTCGCCAGGCGGATCAAGCAGCAGGGCCAGGGCGTGATGCTCGTGGCCGCCGACTTGCAGCGGCCGGCCGCCATCGAGCAGTTGGCCGTGCTCGGCCGCCAGATCGGTGTGCCGGTGCAGCTGCCCGAGGCCGGTGCCGACCCCGTCGCCGTCTGCCAGGCGGGCGTGGCCCGCGCGCGGGCCGATGGCATCTCCGTCGTCATCCTCGACACCGCCGGCCGGCTGTCGATCGACGAGCCGCTCATGCAGGAACTCGCCCGCATCGACCGGACCGTCGGCCCGGATCAGGTCTACCTCGTCGTCGACGCGATGACCGGCCAGGACGCCGTCCGCAGCGCCAAGGCCTTCAACGACGCGCTCGAACTCGACGGCGTGATCATGACGAAGCTCGACGGCGACGCCCGCGGCGGCGCAGCCCTGTCGGTGAAGAGCGTCACCGGCGTACCGATCAAGTTCGTCGGCACCGGCGAGCAGATCGAGGCCCTCGAGGACTTCCATGCCGAGCGGATGGCGGGGCGGATCCTCGGCATGGGCGACGTCGTCACGCTCGTCGAGCAGGCCCAGCGGAAGTTCGACCAGGAGGAGATGAAGCGGCAGGAGGAGCGGCTGCGGGCCGGCGAGTTCACGCTCGACGACTTCAAGAAGGTGCTGCTGCAAACGCGGCGGCTCGGGCCGCTCGGCAAGGTGCTCGGGATGATCCCCGGGATGGGCGGCATGCAGGAGATGCTGGCCGGGGCCGACCTCGACAAGGACGTCGATCGGCTCTTTGGCATCATCGACTCGATGACTCCCGACGAGCGGCGCAGCCCCTCGCGCGTCGTGGACCAGTCACGCCGCCGCCGCATCGCCGCCGGCGCGGGGGTGGAGCCGCACGAGGTCAGCGACCTCGTGAAGCAGTTCGACGGCATGAGCGCCATGATGAAGGGGATGGCGGGGCTCGGCATGCGGGATCGCATGCGGGAGATCCAGAAGCTGCAGACGCAGCTGAGCAACCCGGCCGCCAGGCTGGCCCGGCCCAAGGGCGACACCGGCAAGCGGCTCACGGCCGATGAACGGCGGAAGCAGAAGAAGCAGCGTGAAAAAGAGGCCCGGCGGCGAAGGCGGGGCAACGCCAGCGGCTGAAAACCCGAGCGTCAGCAGCTGAAAACAGCCGGAGAAACCCCGGAAAATGCCGGTTTCCCAGGTGGGCTTGGGTTCCGGCGCCGGTCGTGTAGTCTTACGGATCCGGGAAAACGGCCATGTGCGGCTTTTTCCCGCGTGGCGGAGTCGGAGAATCGACGACAGTTCCCTGGCTTTGCAGTCGTCGCCTCCGGCGGCGTCAGAGGCCTTGCGTCCCGGGACATCCCGAGGCCCGAGTGCGACTTCGAGTGCGACTTTTTCCGAGGAGATAGCGACCCGTGGCTGTGGCGATTCGAATGAAGCGGATGGGCCGGAAGAACCGGGCCTTTTACAGGATTTGTGCGACCGACAGGCGGAGCCCGCGTGACGGCCGCGTCATCGAGGTGCTCGGTACCTACGATCCGGCCATCCCCGACACCGACGCGCGGTGCGTCCTCGACGGCGCCCGGGTGCAGTATTGGCTCAGCGTCGGCGCCCAGCCGAGCGACGCCGTCCGCGTGCTCGTGAAGAAATACGGACCCAACGGCACGCGGCTCAAAGAGATGGAGCAGGCGCGGGCGCGGTTGGCGCTGCCGAAGGTGGTGCCCGACGCGGGCGAGCCGGTCTTCGTGCCGGAGCCGAAGGCGGAGCCCGCCGCACAGGCGGCCCCGGAAGCCGCGGTCGAGGCAGCCGTGGAGTCGGTCGCGGAAGCCGCTCCGACTCCGGTCGCGGAAGCCGCTCCGGCGGCCGAGGCTGCGGGAGAGTCGGCGGCCGAGTAGGCCTCAGGCGGCTCGCGGGCGGTCCCATGCGCATCGACATCCTCACGCTCTTTCCGGAGATGTTCGCGAGCTTCCTCGATGGAAGCCTGCTCGGTGAAGCGCGCCGAAACGGGCTCATCGAGGTGTGCCTGACGAATATCCGCGACCACGCCGAAGGGGTGCAGCGTCAGGTGGACGACCGCCCGTACGGCGGCGGCCCGGGCATGCTGCTCATGCCGGGACCGGTCGTGTCGTGCGTCGAGGCTGTGCAGCGGGAGGGGTTGGCTCCGGGCCACCTCGTGATGCTCACGCCGGGCGGTCGTCGGCTCGACCAGCCACTCGTCGAGGAACTCGCCCGCCGGGAACGGCTCGTCCTCCTGTGCGGACGTTACGAGGGCTTCGACGACCGCGTCCGCGCGACGCTCGATCCCGACATGGTGTCGATCGGCGACTATGTCCTCTCGGGCGGCGAGGTCGCCGCGATGGTGATCGTGGACGCCGTCGCCCGCCTCCTGCCGGGCGTGCTCGGCGATGCCGAGAGCGCCCGCCAGGATTCGTTCTCCGGGGCCGACCGCCTCGTCGAGGGCCCTCAGTACACCCGACCGCGGGAGTTTCGCGGGCTGACCGTGCCCGACGTCCTGTTGTCGGGCGACCACGGCCGGATCGCGACATGGCGGCGCGAGCAAGCCCTCCGTGCGACAAGCCGCCGCCTCTCATCGCACCCATCCCCCATCCCTCACCCATCCCCCAGCCGTTCCTGAAGGAGCCGTCGTGAGCCAGAAAATTCTCGCCAAGGTCGAAGCCTCCAGCCTCAAGTCGGAGGTTCCCCAGTTCGCCATCGGCGACACCGTCGACGTCCACACCCGCATTCTCGAAGGCGAGAAGGAGCGTGTGCAGATCTTCAACGGCGTCGTCATCGCCCGAAGCGGCTCCGGCAGCCGGGAGACGTTCACCGTCCGCCGGATCGTCGCCGGCGAGGGTGTCGAGCGGAAGTTCCCCATCCACTCGCCGAAGATCGCCAAGGTCGAGGTGAAGCGGTCGGGCGTCTCGCGGCGGGCGAAGCTCTACTATCTCCGGGATCGCGTCGGCAAGGCGGTGCGGCTGCGCGAGAAGCGCGACGACGTGACCGAGGCCGCCGCCAAGAAGGCCGCCGGCAAGAAGGCGGCGGCAAAGGCCTGATCGAGGTCCGCTTTCGGGGCGGTGCCGCATGGCGGCGGATTTGCCACTACCGGGACGCGATGCCACCGGCCGCACTCCGGCGGCCGGCCCCGGCTCGCGGGACGACCTGGGGCGCCGCGGCGAGGCGGAAGCCGAGCGGTTTCTACGCGGCTTGGGCTACCGCATCGTCGGCCGCCGCGAGCGTGTGCTCCGCGGCGACATCGACCTCGTGGCCCTCGACGGCCGGACGGTCGTGTTCGTGGAGGTGCGGTCGCGGAGCAGTACGGCGCACGGGCATCCCGCTGAGACCGTGGGCTTCCAGAAGCAGCGGCGGATCGCGGAACTGGCCAACGCCTACATCCGCCGCCATCGGCTCGAAGACTGTGCGGTGCGCATCGACGTCGTGGCGGTGACGTTCGGCGCGGGCTCATCGCCGCCTGTCGTCGAGCACTACCAGAACGCCTTCGACAGCCCGTGAGGGCTCGGCGGCGGGCGGATCTCGGCATGCCAGCGACTCCCGCCCGTGCTCGTCGCTCTGGCTCTGGCTCTAGCTCTAGCTCTGGGCCGTCGTGGCGACAAGTTTTTCAACTTGTCGAATCCGGGTTGCCTGTGCGCCGGTGAGGCGCCGCCCACGCCCCGTCGCCGGACGCTCGTTCAGGGCATCCTGCCCTTCGCTCGCTCGGATGCCGACGTCGCTTCGCCATCCTGGCTGCGCTCGTCGGCCTACGCCGGCTCTCGGGGCATGGGCGGCCCCTCACCTCCCGGATGGAGAGCAGCAGCGCCAAGCTGCACGTTTGCGCCAGGCCCGGAGGGCCGGGTCAGTACCAGCCGGCGGAGGCCGGCCAAGAAATGCGAGCAGGATGCGAGGCATTTCGTGAAGCAGCCAGGCCGTGTGAGCACCGGCGAGCGGAGGCTCGCCAAGGCAAGGAGGGCAGGATGCCGAGCCTTGCCGTGAAGCGGGCCTCTCACGCCAGATACCGCCGGCGGTTGACGGCGGCCTGCCAGCGGCCCGTGGTGGCGATCTCCTCGACCTGGGCCTGCGTGAAGCGGTCGCCATGTTCGAGGACCGCCCGCCGCACGACCTCCTTCACGTCGGCCCCCGTGGCGCCCTCGAGCAGCCGGGCGATCGCGTCGTAGTCGAGCGCGAGCGAGAGCGGCTCGAGATGGCGGCGCAGGATCCGGGCCCGCGAGCCTTCGTCCGGCAGCGGCAGCGTGACGACCATGTCGAACCGCGCGGTCCGCTGGGCTGCCGGGTCGAGCGCCTTCGGATCGTTGGTGGTGGCGATCGTGAGGATGTCCTCCCGCTCGAGCACGCCGTCGAGGGTGGAAAGAAAGTCGGCGAGCGCGCCGTTGTCGCCGTTCGAGTCGCGGTGGCCGAGGACGAGGTCGATGTCATCGAGCACGATGAGCGTCGGGCCAAACGCGTCCGACGAGGCGTAGAGTTCGGCGATCATGTGCCGCATCGTGCCGGCGTCGGCGAGGATCGTGGTGAAACGTCCGTGCAGCTCGGCGGCGATCGCCCGCACGAGGTGCGTCTTGCCGACGCCCGGCGGGCCTGCCACGAGCATGCCGCGGTTGGTGCCAAGGCCCAGCCGCCGCATGAGATCGCGGCGGGAGGTGGCCGCGGCGAGGAAGACGTCGACTTCCCGCCAGACATCGGCCGGCAGGACGAGGTCGGCACGGGCGTTGCCGATCGTTGCCGCAATGCCGAGCTTGAGGCCGCCCTCCACGACCGTGGCTTCGAGCACGCGGCCGCGCTGGGGGTTCTCGGCGGTCTTGAGCCGGTCGGCGAAGCTCTTGAGCACCTGCTCCGCGACCGGCTTGGCGGAACTGCTCGAGAGGATGGCGAACTCCTTCGACCACTGGCGGTCGTCGACGAGGACGCACAACGGCGGCGCGGCGAGCGTCGCAGCGGGAAAGAAGGCGATCAGGCGGCCCGGCACCGACACCTTCTCGTCGGGCCCGAGATCGAGTTGCGACCAGCTCGGCGGCAGGCCGTCGCCGGGCGAGCCGACGACGACGGCCCCGCCGTGCCGCTCCATCTCCGTGCGCAAGAGGTGGCTGAGGATCGTCAGCGATGTGGCAGGGCCGGCGTACTTCGTGCTGGCCAGATCCAGCGGATCGATGGCCAGGTGCGCGATCGCGAACGAGGCGGGCGAGAGCGCCGCCGCGGGCTGCTGCCCCAGGATCTCGGCGAGCACGCCGATCGTCTCCCGCGCGTCGGGGCTGGCGTTGGCCAGGATGGCGTCGAGCGTGCGGCCGGCACCGGCCGGCCGGGCCCGGGAGATCGGCGACAGCGGGTCATCGGGGCCGGGTATCATGCGTGCCTCCTCGTTCGTGCGCCGTGCATCTGCCGCGGCCACGGGCGGACCGCCCCGACAGCCCAGAGGCGAATGCCGTGCACTGGTTGTACCTCATGATCGCGATCGTGGCCGAAGTGTTCGGCACGAGCTTCCTGCGCAGCTCCGCCGGCTTCACCAAGCCGCTGCCGAGCCTCGCGGTCGTCGCCGGCTACGGACTGGCTTTTTACTTCCTCTCGCTCACGCTCGAGCAGATCCCCGTCGGCATCGCCTACGCCGTCTGGAGCGGCGCGGGCGTGACGCTCATCGCCGCCGTCGGCTGGCTCTTCCTGGGGCAGTCGCTCGATCTGCCGGCGATCCTGGGCATGGGGCTGATCGTCGCCGGTGTCGTCGTGCTGAATCTCTTCTCGAAGGTGGGCGGTCACTGAGCAGCCGCTGACGGGGCGGCGCGGCCGCTCTGGAGTCAGAGCCCCCAGGCCCGGCCCAGGAGTTTCGCGCTCGCGAAGGCGAGCACGCCCGCCATGAGAAGTCGCAGGGCGGCCACCGGCAGTCGAAAGGCGCCCCACTGGGACCCCGCCGCGCCGCCCACCACCGCTGCGGCGATCCAGCTCGAGGCTGTCACGGGGAGCGGGCGGCCCGCGAGAAGCCCGCCAGCCAGGCCCGCGAGCGAGTTGACGAGGATGAACGGGGCGGTGACCGCGGCGATCGTCTTCACTGGCGCCGCGTGCAACGCGAGCAGGGCGGGCGTGAGGAACACGCCCCCGCCGACGCCCGTGAGCCCCGAGAGCATGCCCACCAGGCCGCCGAGGACCGCGAGCACGACGGTCGCCGGGGCCCGATCACCCTGCGGCGTGTCGGCGGTTTCGCCGTGACCACGGCGAGCGGCGTCGACCACGATCCGCGTCGCCGACGCGAGCAGCACGAACCCGAGCAAGCCCTCCAGCACGGCTGTCGGCACGCTGACGGCACCGGCGGCGAACGCGCAGGGCACACTCGCCGCCGCGAGGGGCCCGAGCAGCGCCGTGCGCAGGTGACCGGCCCGCGCGAACTGGACCGTGGCGATCGTGGCGACGACGACGTTGAGCACGAGCGCCGTCGGCCGGATCACGTCGGCCGCCACGCCCACGAGCGAGAGGACGCCGATGTATCCGGTGGCGCCCGCGTGTCCAACCGAGGCGTAGAGCAGCGCGACCAATCCGAGCACGAGCGGGAGCAGATCGGGCATGCGGCCGGTCGCCTCAGCTCGCGGCGACCGCGTGCTTTTGCAGCAGCTCGAACGGCACGACCTCGAGCGACTTCTCGTGGGTCGCCTCGAGCACGACCGGCGGCGCCTTGCCGGCCCGCGCCGCCTCCAGCCACCGCGAGGCGCAGAGGCACCAGCGGTCGCCTTCCACGAGACCGGCGAAGCCCCACTCGGGCCGCGGTGTGACCAGGTCGTTGCCCGCGGCCACGGTGAAGGCGAGAAACTCCTGCGTCATCACGGCGCAGACCGTGTGCACGCCGACGTCGTCGGGGCCGGTGCGGCAGCAGCCGTCCCGGAAGAAACCGGTCAGCGGCTCGCGGGAGCAGCTCGTCAGCGGCAGGCCCAGCACGTTGCGTTCGGGCCGCTTGCCGCGGGCCGGTTCGGCGGGGCGGTCGAAGGCGATCATGGGGATTCCGGCGGGGATCGAGCGGCCGCGGCTGGCGGGCCGCCTCTCGGTATGATGCCGTCGCCCGCCCCGTCCCGCAAACCGGCCCGCCATGCTCAGCCTGCACTCCGACAC
>JBJOKF010000101.1:0-4678 GCA_046046235.1 Planctomycetota bacterium
GGATGCCGGTGGCCACGCCGGCGCTCGTCGTGATCCCCTGCTGCGGCAGCGCCATCACGGTCTGGAAGCGGTGCCGGCGGATGATCCGGGCATGCTCGAGCAAGAGCCCGTAGGTCGGCCCCGCCGATGGCACGACGAGCGTCTCGGGCCCGGCGGTCGACGCGAGCATCTCCAGGAGCGGCTCGTATTCGGCCAGCTCGAGATGGTAGAGGTTGGCGTTGCCGCCGTAGAGCAGGAGCGACACGCCGCCGGCCTCGAGGTGGCGGATGATCCGCGCATTCTCGGCCGGGTCGATCCGCCCGGACGCTCCGCGGGCCAGCGGAGGCACGGCCATCACCGAACGGGCGAAGTGCTCGCGGGTCAGCCGGGGGCTCGCATCCATCGTTTTTCCTTCTTTCGTAGCGGAGATCGCGGCCGGCGTTCATGACCGCTGCATCACGAACTCAGACACGCACTCAAAAAATATCGGGCTCGGGCGTCGGCCCGCCGCGTTCCAAAAACCGGAAGTCGCAGCCCTCGTTGGCCTGCGTGGTCTGCTCGAGGAAGAGCCGGCCGTAGCCGCGGGTAAACCGGGGCGTCGCGGCCTTCCAGGCGGCCAGCCGGCGGGCAAGCTCCACGTCGTCGACGAGCAGTTCGATCCGCCGGGCCTCGACATCGAGCCGGATGCGGTCGCCCGTTCGTACCGCAGCCAGCGGTCCGCCCACCGCCGCCTCGGGCGCGACATGGAGCACGCAGGTGCCGTAGCTCGTGCCGCTCATGCGGGCGTCGGAGATCCGCACCATGTCGCGGACGCCCTGCTCGAGGAGCGGCTTCGGGATCGGCAGCATGCCCCACTCCGGCATCCCGGGCGCGCCGAGCGGGCCGGCGTTGCGGAGCACGAGCACGTCGTCGGCGGTGAGCCCCAGGGCGGGATCGTCGATCTGGGCCTTCATCTCGGCAAACGAGTCGAAGACCACCGCGCGGCCGGTATGGGCGAGCAGCCGCGGGTCGGCGGCCGTCGGCTTGATCACGCAGCCGTCGGGTGCGAGGTTGCCCCGCAACACGAACGTGCCCCCGGCCCGCGACAGAGGCGCGTCGAGCGGCAGGATCACGCGGTCATCGATCACCGTCGCGCCGGCGATGTTCTCCCCCAGCGACCGCCCTGTGACCGTCAGGCAGTCGAGATCGAGGAGGACCGAGAGCCGCGCGAGAAGCGCCGGCACGCCGCCAGCGTCATGAAAATCCTCCATCAGGTATTCACCGGCGGGCCGCAGATTCGCGAGCACGGGCGTCGTCCGCGAGATCGCGTCGAAGCGGTCGAGCGAGAGATCCACTCCCGCGCGGCCGGCGAGGGCCAGCAGATGAATGATCGCGTTGGTCGAGCCGGCCAGCGCCATGTCGGCCACGATCGCGTTGTCGAAGGCGGCAGCTGAGAGGATCCGCGACGGCCGCAGATCCTCCCAGATCATGTCGACGATCCGTCGCCCACAGGCCGCGGCCATCCGGGCGTGGGCCGAGTGGACGGCGGGGATGCTCGCCGCGCCGGGCAGCATCATCCCGAGCGTCTCGACGACCGCCGCGAGCGTGGAGGCGGTGCCCATCGTCATGCAGGTGCCGGCTGACCGGGCGATCCCCTCCTCCAACTGCCGCCAGACGCAGGCGTCGAGGCAGCCCGCCTGCCGCTGGGCCCAATACTTCCAGACATCCGTGCCGCTGCCGAGCCGCTCCCGGCCATGGCGGCCGGCGAGCATCGGCCCGGCCGGCAGGAAGATCGCCGGCAGGTCGGCTGAGATCGCTCCCATGAGTAGCCCCGGGACCGTCTTGTCACAGCCGCCCATGAGCACCGCGCCATCGACCGGATGGCTGCGGAGCACTTCCTCCACCTCGAGCGCGAGCAGATTGCGATAGAACATCGCCGTCGGCTTCATGAACATCTCGGAGACGGCGAGCACCGGGATCTCGACGGGAAATCCCCCCGTCTGCCAGACGCCCCGCTTCACCTCCTCGACCCGCTCCGGGAAGTGGGTGTGGCACTGGCTCAGGTCGCTCCACGAGTTGAGGATCGCGACCACCGGCCGGCCCTCCGCCTCCTCGGCGGCGTAGCCCATCTGCCGCAGCCGGCTGCGGTGGCCGAAGCTGCGGAGGTCGTCCGGTGCGAACCAGCGCTGCGACCGCAGTTGGCCGACGTCGACCCGCCGAGCGGATTGGTGAGGAGTCGCCACGCGTGTCACACCCCAGGGAAGCAGACCGAGGCCAACTGGCCCGGATGAGTCCGTGATTGTACGCTCTGACACTCTGCCGCACAGACCACGCCTTGGACTTCTGGGGGCCGCCGGGCATGTCGCCGCTCGTGATCCTGCTCGTGGCGCTGTTGATCGTCGTCGGCGGCACGCTGCTCCTCCGGCTGCATCCCTTCCTCACGCTCGTCGTCGCGGCGTTCGCCGTGGCGGCGCTGGCCCCATCCGGCGCGAAGGGCTTCGTGGCCCCGGGCCAACTCGTCGCGGAGGGCTTCGGCAAGGCCGCACTCGACGTCGGCATCGTGATCGCGATGGCCTCGATCCTCGGCACCTGCCTGTCGGCCGCGGGGGCGGCGGAGCGGATCGTGGTGTCGATCCAGCGGGCGGTCGGGGAGGCCCGCACGCCCCTGGCCCTGCTCCTCACCGGCTTCGTGCTCGGCATCCCGATGTTCGCCGAGACGGTCTTCTATCTGCTCCTGCCGCTGGCGCGAGCCAACTGGCAGCGCACCGGCGGGCAGTATCTCCTCTGCGTGCTGGCGATCGTCGCCGGCGCGACGATGACCCACTCGCTCGTGCCGCCGACGCCGGGCCCGCTCTTCGTGGCCGACGCGCTCTCCGTCGACATGGCGACGATGATCGGCTGCGGGCTGGTCGTAGGGCTCGTCGCGGCGCTGGCCGGGCTGGCCTACGCCCGCTGGGCCGACCGCCGCTGGCCGCTCGAGCCGCAGGCCGCCGGCGGCTCGAGCGAGGCGCCGGCTGCATCCTTTCCCCACCACCGGCTGCCACCCGTGTGGGCCGCGATCGTGCCGATCCTCTTGCCGGTCGTGCTCATCTCGCTCGCCTCGGCCGTCGAAGTCGCCCCGGCGGTCGTGCCGGCCTGGTCGCTGGGGGCGGTCCGTGTGCTCGGCGAAAAGAATCTCGCGGTCTCGAGCGGCGCCATCGCCGCGATGCTCGTGCTCGCCGCGAGCGGCGGCGGCCTGCCGGCGATCCGTCGGACTGTCAGCGAAGCGGTGACGGAGGCCGGCGGCATCATCCTCGTGATCGCGGCGGGCGGCGCGCTCGGCGGCTGCCTGCGGCAGGCGGGGCTCGCCCAGCTCGCTTCCGGCCTGGCGGCCGGTGGCGGGCTCGCGCTGATCCCGATCGCCTGGGCGATCACGGCCGTGATCCGCGTCGCCCAGGGCTCGGCCACCGTGGCGATGATCACGGCCGCGGGCATCATGGCCCCGATCGTCGCCGACGCCGCCGCCCCCTTCCATCCGGTCTACGTGGCACTCGCGATCGGCTGTGGGTCGAAGATCGGGATGTGGATGAACGACAGCGGCTTCTGGGTGATCGCGCGGATGAGCGGCATGTCGGAGCCGCAGACGCTCCGCTCCGCCTCCGCGATGGTGACGATCGAGGGCACGGTGGGACTGTTGGCCACGCTCGCGATGGCCCTTGCCTTCCCGCTGCGGTAAGGACGTTCGGCGGCAAATGTCACCGGCCCGCGGGTCGCAGGAGTCCCAGGTCGAAGGCCTTCGCGATCGCGCCCGCCCGGTCGTCGGCCCCCAGTTTGTCCCGGATCGCCCGGACGTGAAACTTCACCGTGCGGGACGTGATACCGAGGTTTTCGGCGATCGCGATCGTGTCACAGCCGTCGCGGAGCAACCGCAGGACCTCCAACTCCCGCGGGGAGAGGATCTCGCCGCGGGCCTCGACGACGGCGGCTAGGCCACGGCGAATCCCGCGGACGCCGCCATGGATCGCCCGGATGGCGGCGAGGATCGCGTCGTGCTCGGCGTTCTTCACCACGAACCCGCAGGCCCCCGCCGCCAGCGCCCGGTCGGCATCGGCGGCAGACTCCGACGACGTGAGGATCAGCACCCGGGCCTCGGGCTGCGACGCCCGGATCCGCCGGAGCGTCTCGATGCCGTCCCCGTCCGGCATCGACAGGTCGAGCAGACAGATGTCCGGCCGGCAATGCGTCCACATCCGCAGGGCCGCCGCCCCCGATCCGGCCTGCCCCACGACGACCACGTCTCGCTCCAGCTTCAGCAGGCTCACGAGCCCCGCGCGAAATACCGGATGATCGTCGACGAGCAGCAGGCGGATGGGAGCAGAAGCGGGAGTCATCGGCTGCTTCGAGCGAAGAAGGGGCTGTCTTGCGGTCGGACAAACAATGCGGCTGAACCAGTACAATCGAGTGCGTTGCAGGCTATTCCTCGGTGACTTCATGAGGAACTGGCGGCGGGGAGAGATGAAGCCCGGTCGGCGATGTACGGGCCGTCGCCGTGAGCGTGGTGCCCTGGCCGGGCAGGCTCTCGATGGAGAGCGTTCCCCCGAGCTTTTCCATCCGCTCGCACATGCCGTCGAGACCGAAGTGCCCGTGGCCCGACCGGGGCACGTCGGCCGGCTCGAAGCCGCAGCCGTCGTCGTGGACCACCACGCCCACGCTCTCATCGTGAAACACCGCCATCACGTCG
>JBJOKF010000106.1:0-4678 GCA_046046235.1 Planctomycetota bacterium
GACAGCCGACGACCTGCTCGGCATTGTGCGACAGGAACGACACCTCGACGATGGCCGCGCCGGCCGGCGCAGTGGCGACGAGAGCATGCGGCTGGAAGTCGGACCTCTCGGCGACGCCCCGCCAGCCGGGCGACTCCCCGTCGAGCGTCGTCGACTCGGCATCGACGACAACGCCGGCGGTATCGAGGAAGTGCATGAGCACACGGCCGCTCGCGGCCAGGTCGCGCCATCCCGTGTCGCGGCCGTCGAGCCGATACCGCAGCCGCGTGGCGCGGCCCATGGCGCCGTCGGCCGCCGCTTCGCTGCCCACCGGGCCGCGAAAGTGAAAGTGCACGCGCGCGGCCCCGGCGGGCAATCGCAGCGGCTCGGGGTCCACACCGGCCGAACCTTCCGGCGGGGAAAGCGCGCGGCCGTCGACCGTGATGCCCGTCATGGCGACCTCGGCGGCCTCAGCGGCCGTGGCCGCGAGCGCGATCGCGACCAGGCAGCAGCGGAAGGTCGCCTCGGCGGCACGGCGGCGACGGCATTGGCCTGGCTGAACCACGCGATTCCTCCGCACCCCCGGGCAGGCTGTGGGTCGGCTCAATCGTTCGAAGCTACCACGGCGGCGGATCACGGGAAGCCGGCCAGTGTCGATAATTTTATGACGGGACATCGCGGCGGCCCTGGCCTAGCTTTGTATGTGAGGTGGAGCGGCACTTGGCCGACTTCGGAGGCTTCGCATGCCCGCCTCGGCTCCGGATCGCTTCCCGCCTCTCCCCTCCGGCCATCCGTCACCATGACGCTCCGATCGATACCAGCCAGCGGCGCCGATGCATGGAGCCTCCGTCGCCCACGGCCGATCCCCCGGCGGACGCTCCTGCAGGCCGCCGGCGCCGGCCTGGCCCTGCCGCTGCTCGACGCGATGGCGGGCCGCTTTGGCCGGCAGCCGCTCGCGGCCGCCGAGGTTGCCGCGTCGCCGCGCCGGTTCGTGGCGATTCACGTGCCGCTCGGGATGATGCCGCAGTATTTCTTCCCCGAGCGGCCGAAGGGGCAGACGCCTGCCGCGGGGGCGCCTCCGTCGAGTCCGTATCTCGATCTTCTCGCCGACCACCGGGGGCAGTTCACCATCTTCTCCGGGATGTCGCATCCCGACGTGAATGGCAACCACCACGCCGGCCAGTGCTTCCTCACCGGCGCTCCGCATCCGGGCCAGCCGAGCTTCCGCAACACGATCTCGCTCGACCAGGTGGCCGCCGAGCGGATCGGCCTGGACACGCGGTTCCCCTCGCTGTCGCTCAGTGTGCGGGCGGGTCCGCACTACTCCGACTCCTTGTCGGTGTCGCGGGCCGGCGTGGAGATCCCGTCCGAGACGAGCGTCGCGAAGCTCTACAAGAGCCTGTTCGTGGCGGGCACGCCCGAAGAAAAGGCGGCCACGCTCCGCCGGATCGAGGCGGGGGGCAGCGTGCTCGACCTCGTGCTCGACAAGAAGGCGCGGTTGGAGAAGGCCGTGGACGCGCAGGACCGCAGCCGGCTGGACCAGTATTTCGAGAGCGTGCGGGAGCTCGAGCGGCGGCTCGAGCGGGCGGTGGCCTGGGAGCACAAGCCCAAGCCGGCCGTCGACTACGCGATGCCCAAGGACATCGCCGACGCGAATCAGGTGGTCGAGAAGTCGAGGCTGATGTTCGACCTGATCCGCCTGGCGCTCGAAACCGACTCGACCCGCGTGATCACGCTCTCGCTGAGCACGTTTTCCGTGGTGCCTCACGTGCCTGGCGTGAAGAACGAGACGCACGGCCTCACGCACCACGGCAACGAGCCGGAGAAAATCGCGGAGCTCAAGAAGATCGAGGAGGCGCAGACCACCGCCTTCGGCGGCTTCATCCAGTCGCTCCGCACGGCCCAGGAACACGGGCGGTCACTGCTCGATCAGACCCAGGTGCTCTACGGCAGCTGCCTGGGCAACGCCAACTCGCATTCGAACCAGAACCTGCCGCTGATCCTGGCCGGGGGCGGCTACCGTCATCCGGGGCACCTGGCGTTCGACGAGCAGCGGAACGAGCCGCTGGCGAACCTCTTCGTGACGATGCTGCAGAGGCTCGGAGTCGAGGCCGACTCGTTCGCTTCGAGCACCGGTTCCCTGCGGGGTCTCGAGGCATGAGCCGGTCGCTCGCGATCGTGCTGGTCGCGGTCGTGCTGACTTCGGTCATGCCGGATGCGGCCGGGGCGGCGGACGCGGCCCGCGGTGCCGCGGCCGAGGCGACGGTGGTAAGCCGATTCCTGGAACGGCACTGCCAGTCCTGCCACTCGGGCACCGAGCCGGCGGCCAAGCTCGATCTGACAACGCTGCCGCACGACCTCTCCGACCCGGCGGTGCTCGCGCGGGCCGTGCGGGTCCACGACCGCATCGCCGCCGGCGAGATGCCTCCGGCCGACATGGAGCGGCCCACGGCCGAGGAGATCGCGGTGGTGACCGCGGCGCTCGATCGTCAGCTGCTTGCGGCCGATCGGGCGCGGATCGCGGGGCACGGCCGGGCGCGGCTGCGGCGGATGACCCGCGTCGAATACGAGAACACGCTCCGCGACCTGCTGGCCCTCGACCGACTCGACATCAAGGAGATGCTGCCAGCCGACGACGAGATTGCGGGCTTCGACAAGGTGGCAGAGGCGCTCGACGTCTCGCCGGTGCACCTCGCGGCCTACGCCGACGCGGCCGACCGGGCGCTCGGCCGGGCGATCGCCACCCGCAGCACGCCGCCGCCGGTCTTCAAGCGGCGGGTCCACCCGGCGGGGCTCTTCAAGTTCGGCGGCAACATCCTGAGCGGCAACTTCGTCCTCCTGAAGGACGGCAAGCCCGATCCGGCCCTGCCGATCCGGGGCGGCTTCGAAGACATCGCTTGGTACATCAACAAGCCCGACTCCGACGCCGACATGAAGGAGCGGCAGGAGATCTGGAAGGAAAAGAAGCTCGCCGAAAGCACGAGTTCCGTCGGCCTGCTCGTGCCGAATCACGCGGGGTATGAGGCGGCCTGGAACGTGGCGCCGATCTATTCGGGCCGCTACCACCTGCGGCTGTCGCTCTGGGGCTTCCAGTGGAACAAGGGCGCGGTCGAGCCGCTGCGCACGCCACAGGCTGCCGTCCTGCGTGCCCACGAGGAGGGGAAGCAGCAGGAAGGCGGGCGGCTCCTGGCGGCGTTCACGGCGGCCTCGCTCGCTCCCAAGGAGCACGAGATCATGGCCTGGCTCGACGCCCACGAGTCGATCGTCTTCGATCCGGTGTCGATCTTCTGGCCCGGCCTGCAGATCAGGCAGATCGGCGGCCGCACGGCGAAGCACGTCGGGCCCGGGGTCGCCGTCGACTGGTTCGAGGTGGAGGGGCCTATTCACGAGTCGTGGCCTCCCGAGAGCCACCGACGGCTGTTTGGCGACCTGCCGATCGCCAAGCTAACCGAGGGCGCCAAGGTCATCCCGCCGGAGCGGCCGGAGATCCACGGCACGCCCGGCTATCTGCCGAACTATCACCGCGACCTGCCGCCAGCGGAGCGCAAGCCACCGCTCGAGACGGTGCAGTCGAAGGATCCGGTCGCCGACGCGCGGCGGTTGCTCGGCGGCTTCGTGCCGCGGGCCTTCCGCCGCGTCGTCGCGGCTGAGGAGGTCGAGCCCTACGTGGCGCTCGTGGACAGGCGGCTCGAAGCGGGCGACTGTTTTGAAGACGCCATGCGCCGGGCTTATGTCGCCGTGCTCACGAGCCCGGAGATGCTCTTTCATCCGGCCGACCGGGGCCCGGAAGGGAAGCCGTCGCAGGAGGCAGGCACCGGTCGCGGGCGGGAGGCGACGGTCCTCGCCTCGCGGCTGTCCTACTGGCTCTGGAACGGTCCGCCGGACGAGTCGCTCATGCAGGCGGCGGCGGACGGCTCGCTCGCGAGGCCGGAGGTGCTTCACGAGCAGGTCGAGCGGCTGCTCGACGACCCGCGGAGCCGGCGGTTCATCGAGGACTTCACCGATCAGTGGCTCGAGCTCAATCGCATCGACGAAACCACGCCCGACCGCAAGCTCTACCCGGAGTTTTCCTGGCTCTTGCGGGAGGGCATGGTCGAGGAAACGCGGGCCTTCGTCGCGGAGTGCCTGGCCAAGGATCTTCCTATCAAGACGCTGGCCGACGCCGACTTCTCCATGCTCACGCAGCGGCTCGCCGAGCATTACGGTATCGATGGGGTCGAAGGGGTCGAGGTGCGACGGGTGGCGCTGCCGCCCGGCAGCCATCGCGGCGGCCTGCTCACCCAGGCGGCGATCCTCAAGCTGACCGCCAACGGCACGACGACGTCGCCGGTGAAGCGGGGCCTGTGGGTGATGGACCGGCTCTTCAACAAGCCGCCGCCGCCGCCGCCGCCCGGCGTGTCAGCGGTCGATCCCGATACCCGCGGTGCCACGACGATCCGGGAGCAGCTGGACAGGCACCGATCCGACGCCTCCTGCGCGGCCTGCCATGCGAAGATCGACCCGCCGGGATTTGCGCTCGAGTGCTTCGACCCGATCGGCGGCTATCGGGATCGCTATCGGTCGTCGGAGAAGGGCGCGCCGCCGCCGGCGGAGGCCGTGGCCCTCTGGCGGGCGAACTACCGGCAGGGCCCGGCGGTCGACGCCTCCGGCGAGCTGCCCAATGGCAAGCGGTTCGGCGGCAGCGACGACTTCCGGAAGC
>JBJOKF010000140.1:0-3411 GCA_046046235.1 Planctomycetota bacterium
GCAACACCGGGGCCCTGGCCACCGGCGGGGCCGGTACGGCGCTGGCGGTGATCACCACCGCCTGGGACGACGGCCGGAGGTTCGAGGTCTTCGCGGACGAGACGCGGCCGCTCTTCCAGGGAGCGCGGCTCACGGCCTGGGAGCTGGTGCAGCGGGGCATCCCGGTGACCGTGCTGTGCGACTCGGCGGCGGGGCATCTGCTGAAGACCGGCCGGATCTCCGCGTGCATCGTGGGCGCCGATCGGATCACCGCCTGCGGCGACACGGCCAATAAGATCGGCACCTACGGCCTCGCGGTGCTGGCCGCGGCGCACGATGTGCCCTTCTACGTCGCCGCGCCGTCGAGCACGTTCGATCTCGCGCTCGACAGCGGCGCCGAGATCCCGATCGAGGAGCGATCGGCAACGGAGGTCACCCGGCCACTCGGCGCGATCGCCGCTCCCGAGGGTGCGGCGGCCTACAACCCCGCTTTCGACGTCACTCCCGCCCGCCTGATCCGCGGCATCGTGACGGAGCACGGCGTGATCGAGCCGGTCACCCGCGACCGTATCCGCGACGTGCTCGCCGCCCGAGGAAGCCCCCGATCGTGAGAGTCGGTCTGATCGTGGGTGCGATTTTGGAAAGCCCCCGATCGTGAGATCCGGTCTGATCCTGGGTGCGATTTTGGGGGAAGCCCCCGATCGTGAGATCGGGGGAATGCGGATCGCCTCACCTAACGCCACGCGGTCCGGGGTAGACTTGTTCGCGTCCACGCCCCCGCCGTCGCCCCCGCATGAACCCCCCTCTCGACACCCTCGCGATCCCGCTGTCCGGCATTCCGCGTGGGTCCGGTCACAACCCGTTTCCCGACTACAAGGCCCCGGACACCTGCTACGACGAGCTCTGCGGCGCCGATGGTCAGCCGCGGCCCCACTGGCGGCGGCTCATCGAGCAGCTCGGCTCGTGGCAGTCGGCCGAACTCGCGGAGCGGTGGGAGCAGGCCCGCCGCCTGATTCGCGACAACGGCGTGACCTACACCATGCAGGACGAGGCCTCGGGCGAGCAGCGTCCCTGGGTGCTCGACCCGATCCCGCTGGTGATCGCCGACACCGACTGGAGCCGGCTCGAGGTGGGCATCAATCAGCGGGCGCGGGTGCTCGACGCGCTGCTGGCCGATCTCTACGGGCCTCAGCACGTGCTCCGAGAGGGCATCGTGCCCGCCGAACTCGTCCTCGGCCAGCCGGGCTTCCTGCGATGCTGCCACGGCATGTCCATGCCGGGCGGCCGCTGGCTGCACCTCTACGCCGCCGTGGTGGCCCGCAATCGTGACGGGCGGTGGATGGCGCTCGGCGATCGGACCGACGTGCCCCGCGGCCTGGGATACGCCCTCGAGAACCGACTGGTCGTCTCGCGGCTGTTTCCCGCCGCATTTCAGGAGTGCAACGTCGAGCGGCTGGCCTCGTTCTTCATGGGTCTGCGGGCGCTGCTGCGGAGCCTGGCTCCCGGCCGCGACGATCCGCGGATCGGCCTGCAGAGCCCGGGCCCGTCGAGCGCCACCTACTTCGAAGACGCCTACCTGGCTCGCTACCTCGGCTATCCGCTGGTCGAAGGAGGCGACCTCGCCGTCCGGGACGACCGCCTGGGCCTCAAGACGCTCGGTGGACTGGTGTCGATGGACGTGCTCCTGCGGCGGGTCTCCGATCGCCGCTGCGATCCGCTCGAGCTCGATGGCGAGGCGCTCGAGGGCACCCCGGGCCTCGTGCAGGCCGTCCGCCGCGGCCGCGTGGCCGTCGCCAACGCGCTCGGAAGCAGCCTGGTGGAATCCCCCGGGTTCGCCGAGTTTCTGCCCGCCGTGTCACGGCGGCTCCTCGCCGAGGAGCTGGTTCTCCCGTCGCCGCGGTCCTGGTGGTGCGGGATCCCCGGCAACCTCGACCGGGTGTTGCATTCCCTGGAAGACTGCGTGGTGGAGCCCGTGACGCCGCGACGCGGCATGAAGCGGTTCGTGCCGGCGCTCATGGATGCGGCGGCCCGCAGTCGCCTCGTCGAGGAGATCCGCGGGCGGCCCGCCGAGTGGGTGGGCCGCGAGCGGGTCGAGCGCTCGGTTGCGCCCTGCTGGAACGGCGCCGCGATCGCTCCCGCGTCGGTGCTCATGCGGTGCTTCGCCGTGGCGGCTCCCGAGGGATACCAGACCATGCGCGGGGCGCTGGCCCGGATGTCGACGGGCCGCTCGGCCGGCGAGGAGCTGCTCCTCTCCAGCCAGGGTTCCAAGGATGTCTGGGTGTTGGCCACGGGGCCCGTTCCTCCGCTCACGCTCCTCCGCCGGCCGGGGCAGCCGATTCCGCTGCGGCGCAGCGGCTACGACCTGCCGAGCCGCGTGGCCGATCATCTCCACTGGCTCGGCCGTCACGTCGAGCGGGCCGAAGGCGTGGCCCGCCTGCTCCGCACGGTGGCCGCCAGGCTCGCCTCGGAATCCAATCAGGAGAGCACGCTCGAGGCCGCGCTCCTGCTCAACTCGCAGGTGGCGCCGACGCACGGGCTCGACGGGCGGCTCGATCCCACGCGGCCGGGCATCCTCTGGGAGATCCATGCCGAGATTCAGGCCCTCGTCCACGACGCCGCCCGTGCGGGAAGCGTGCGGGAACACATCGACCGCCTTTGGAGGACGGCTTCGGTGGTCCGCGACCGCATCTCGATCGATTCCTGGAAGGTGCTCTCCAGGGTGCGGCGGGATTCCTTCGGCGGCCGGCCGTCGTTCACCGGTTCGCCGGGCGGGGTGGCCGACGTGCTGCCCCACCTCGACACGCTGATCTTCGACCTCTCGGCCTTCGCTGGCCTGGGCATGGAGAGCATGACCCGCGGCCCCGGCTGGCGGTTCCTCGACATGGGCCGCCGCCTGGAGCGGGCGACGGCCGCGATCCACCTCCTCGGCGCCACGCTCGCCGCCCCCCGGCCGCAGCCCTTCGGCGACACCGGCCGTGCCGACGCGCTGCGGCTCGAGGAGATGCTCCTGGAGATCGCCGACAGTTCGATGACCTACCGCAACCGCTACCCCGGCGTGCTGGAGGCGGCTCCGCTCATCGATCTGCTCGTCATCGACGAGACGAATCCCCGGAGCATCGGCTTCCAGTTCGCCGCGCTGGCCGACCACGTGGCGGCGCTGCCCGACGACGATGCCTCCCCCGTGCTCTCCGGCGAGCGGCGGGCCGTGATGGAGGCCGTCGGCCAACTGCGGCTGGCCGACGTCGAGCGGCTGGCGACCGTGGACGACGCGGGGGGGCGGCGGGAACTCGCGGCCCTGCTCGGCCGGCTCGACGGACTGGTTCGGGCCTGCTCCGATGCGATCACCCACCGGTACCTCGTTCATTCCACGCCGCGTCGGCGGCTGGGAGACATGCCCAGCCTTCCCGATGCAGGAGCGTAAGTCCCCATGAC
>JBJOKF010000146.1:0-5777 GCA_046046235.1 Planctomycetota bacterium
GGGACGACCTGCCGGCCTACGAACTCGCCGTGGTGGCCGACGACCATGCGATGCAGATCGGCGAGGTGGTCCGAGGTGAGGATCTGCTCACGAGCACGGCGCGGCAGATCCTGCTCTACGAAGCGCTCGGCTGGCCGATTCCGGCACTCTTCCATGTGCCCTTGGTCCGCGATGCGCAAGGCCGGCGGCTGGCCAAGCGGGCCGGCGGGCTCGCGATCCGCGAGCTGCGCGAACGGGGCTTCGCGCCAGCCGACGTGCTTACGGCCCCCCTGGATCGCTTGGGACTCACGCAGTCCGCCGATCCGCGGGGCGGATGAGCGACGCTCGCGCGTGGCCGCACTCAGCGCGGGCTCGCGGTCGCGGCACCGCCGCCGCCGGCTGCTCCCAGCAGGAGCGGGCTTTCAGCCAGGGCGTGGATCAGCGCCCGCGCGCCATATCCCGATGACTGCGTCGATGTCACGATGTCGTCGATGGCGCGGCGATCGGCATAGGACAGGTCGGCCCCCGTGGCGTAGCGAGCCAGGTGGCCGACGAAGGCGCGGGCGAGCCGGCGATCATCGGCCGCGACGAGCTGCTTCAGCGCGCGGACGTCCGCGAAGGCCCGGCCATCGTGCAGGGATCCGGACGCATCGACGGGCGGTCCGAGGCGGTAGTGCGCGAACCAGAGGCTGTCGGCCCGTCGGGGCGGTGCGTCACCCGCCCCGGTGGAGCGGTACCGGTCGCGGAAGCCGCCCACGGGATCGAAGGCTTCGAGCGCGAACCCCGGCGGGTCGATGTGCGCATGACACGTCGCACAGCTCGTGTCGGCGCGGTGGCGCGCGAGCTGCTCGCGGATGGTGGTGGTGCCCCGTGTGTCCGGATCGACGCCGGCGACTCCCGGGGGCGGGGGCGGCGGCGGATCGTCCAGCAGGCGATCCATGATCCAGACGCCCCGCTTCACCGGCGAGGTGACGGTGCCGTTCGCCGTGAGCTTGTGGATGGCGGCCTGGGCCAAGAAGCCGCCCCGCGGGCTGGCCGGAGGCAGGGCGACCTGGCGAACCTCGACTCCGTCGACGTCCGGGATGCCGTAGTGTTCGGCGAGCCGCTGGGTGAGCGTCGTGAAGTCGGGATCGATGAAGGACGCCACGGGCCGGTTCCCGTCGATCATGGCCCGCAGGAAGCCGCGGGTCTCCGCGACCATGCCTTCGTGGAGCAGGAACGAGTACTCCGGGTAGAGGCGGCGGTCGGGCGATGTCTCGTCGATCCGTCGCAGTTCGAGCCACTGGTCGGCGAAGTCCTCGACGAATCGCTCGCTCCGCGGATCGGCCAGGAGCCGCTCCACCTCCGCGTGGAGCGTGCCGCGGTCCAGGAGAGTGCCGGCGCGGGCCGCGGCCAGGAGCGGGGCATCCGGCGGCGAGTTCCAGAGCCAGTAGGAAAGCCGCGCGGCCAGGCGGAATGGCGCCGCCGGCGCGTCGGCCGGCCCGTCGCCCTCGTGGAAGAGAAACTCGGGCGACGTGAGCATGGCCACATAGGCCCGCCGCATCGCGTCCTCGAAGCAGTCGCGGGCGGCAAGCCGGTCGGCGACGAGCGTTACGTAGGGCTCGACCTCGGCGGGCTCGATGTCGCGACGAAACGCCCGCGGCATGAACGCCGCCAGCAGTCGACGGGCATCCTCGAGCGGGGCAGCCGCCTGCACGGTCTCCAGGGGCGGCCGCTGGTCCCGCGCCGACAGCGATGCGAACGCCGGCAAGTAGAGCGGCGTCTGCCGCGGCGGGCGTCGCGTCGGCGGCACCACCGCGGCGTCGGCGGGGAGCTCGCGGATCGGCAGGTCTCCGAAGAGCCGGCGATGGCTTTCGGGGGGCCAGACGGGGTTGATCGGGCCCTCGATCTCGAACCAGTCGAGCGCGACACCGGGCCCCACGTGCTTCGCTGTGCGGCCGCCGATCTGACGGATCTGCAGACCCCGCCAGGGGATCGACACCGGATCGAACACGATCGACTCGTTCGCATCCAGCCAGGTTGTGAACTCATGCACGCGCGGCGCGAGCGAGGCCGCCGTCATGGTCGCCAGCAGCCGGCCGCCCTCCTGCTGGCGGCCCTCGGCATGGGCGCGGAACACGGCCGCCTGGGAGGCGGCGACCGGTGTGACCTGGCCCTTCTCCCAGCGGAAGCCCCAGATCGACGCGGCGATCCGGTACGTGCCCGGATAGATCGGGGCCACGTTCATGGCGGCCTCGTAGCCCGGGAAGTTCGGCACGAGGAGCCCCACGCTGCTCTTGCTTTCCTTGATCTTCTGCTCCTGGAAGATCCGGCGTCGCTCCGGCAGGTCGGCGTCGGAGCCGGCCGCGTCGATGTGCCACTCCACGTCGGCGAATCCCCCGCGGACCGGCAGTGCCGGATCGGCCTGTCCGTCCTTCAACAGGACGAAGTTCCCCTCCACGAGGCTCCCGCCGAACTTGAAGAGCCCGGCGGGATGGATGCGGCGGCGGAACACCGGGGGCGGCGCAGACCGGGTCGCGATCGCGGCGTCGAGGGCCTGCTCGACGGCTTCCCGATAGGCCTTGAGGTGCGCCGGCGAGATGTCGAGGGCCTCGGCGATCTTGTCGTAGCCGGCCACCCTGCCGTCGCCGGGCAGCATCTCCTGGATCTCGAGCCGCGGCAGCGCGAGCAGGTCCTGGAGGGTGTTCTCGAACTCCGTGCGGGTCAGTCGCCGCATCCGTGCGCGGCCCGTGCGGGCGATCCGCCGGGCGTCGGCGTCGTGCAACGCCGCGTCGAGCCGGGTGGTGATCGCCGCCACCTCGGTCGCTGCGGGGCGATCTTCGCCGGCAGGAGGCATCTCGCCACGGGCGATGCGGTCGCGGATCCGCACGAAGGTCCGCAGCGCACCGGGGTCGGAGAAGTCTCGCGGCAAGGCGGTGATGTCGAGCCCGGCCTCGGCATGCGGACCCGAGTGGCACGCCTGGCAGTGCCGCGCGAAAAAAGCCGCCCGCTGCTCGTCTGCGCGGGCCGCCGGCGCGTGCAGCAGCAGGCAGAGCACCAGGGCGCGGACGACAGGCCGCGTCATGTGTCGAGCCCCCGCAGCGTGCCGGTGCTCGAGGCGAAACGTTCGGCCGGAAGGCCGAGCCGCTGGAGCATGGTGACGAACAGGTTCGCCAGCGGCGTGTTCTGCTGTTCGTCGAAGGCGAGGTGACCGGGATGGCGGTAGCCGCCGCCGGCGAGGATGACCGGCAGATTGCGGTTCGAATGGGAGTTGGCATTCCCCAGGCAGCTGCCGTAGAGCACCTGCGTGTGATCGAGCAGGCGGCCGTCGGGCTCCTCGACGGCGTGCAGCGACGCGAGGAACGCCGCGAAGGCCCGCATCTGCGCCTCCTCGATCCTGCGCAGTTCGGCGATCTTCTCCGGCTGGTTGCCGTGGTGCGTCAGCCCGTGCGTCTCGTTCTGCACGCCGCCGACGTGCGGCACGACGGAGAAGGTGCTCAAGGAGAGCGTGATCACCCGGGTCGAGTCGGTCTGCAGTCCCAGCCGGATCATGTCGAACATCAGCTTCGACTTCTCGATCACCCGATTCGCGTCGGCGATGTCGCTGGGCTCGGGCTCCTGAACGACGGGCTTGGGGCGGCGATCCCAGGCCGCGGTTTCGTGCAGTCGGGCTTCGAGGTCGCGGACGCTCGCGAAATACTGCTCGAGCCTGGGCCGGTCCTCGGCCGGCGCCGCCCGCTCGAGCCGGGAGGCCTTGTCGAGCAGGAGGTCGAGCACACTGCCTCCCGCCTCGAGGTGCCGCATCGTGGCGGCCTTCTCCGCGGCCGTTCCGGCGACGAACATGGCCCGGTAGAGCCGCCTGGGGCTGCCTTCGGCGGGAATGCCCACGCCCGCGGGAGTCACCGACAGGGCGTCGGAATACTGCTCGCCGCGTCTGACGCTCAGCGCGAGGAAGGGAAATCGCGTCTCCCGGCCGACGTGGTCGGCCGCGTACTGGTCGAGGGAGAGCGCATTGCGGAACGTCGGCTGGCCGGGGTGCGGCGCGCCCGTCAGGAAGCACTGGCCGGCATGATGGTTGCCATCCACACCCGGATGGGAGAGGCCCGAGAATGCCGTGAAGCGGCCGCGGTGCTCCGCCAGCAGGTCGAGGTATGGGCTGCGGGGGCGGCCGGCCTCGTCCTGATCTTTGGGAAAGAAGAACTGCGGCATCATGCCGAGCGGGACATGAATCGCGACCAGGCGTCGCGGGGACGGCGCCGCCGCCCCGGCCGCGCGGCGATGGCCGGTCGCCAGCAGCGGCAGCGCCAGGAGGGCGCCGCCGGCCCGCAGCAGGGTCCGTCGGCTCGGGCGGCGCATGTCGGGAAGGCGGGGCATGGCTGTTCCTACAACCGCTGGCCGTCGGCGACCAGCCGCGATCGGAGTTGCTCGTAGGGCACGTCTTGCACCGCGAGGCCGCCGCGAATTGCCAGCACCGCCGCCGTCCCCGCGCTCTGCCCCATCACCATGTAGACGGGTTCCATGCGCAGGGAGCCGTAGGCGGCGTGCGTGGCGCTGATGCATGACGTGACCAGCAGGTTCACGCACTCCTCGCGGCGCGGGCGGATGGCACGGTAGGAGATGCCGTACGGCTTGGGCGGCACGATCCAGAAGACACCCTCGCGGTGCACCCAGCCCTGCTCGTTCACGAAATAGTGCACGGCGTGTGAATCGAGGCCGAAGGAGCCCAGCGCGATCGGGTCGGGGCAGGGCTCGCTTCCCAGGCAGACGCCCTGTGTCACCGTGGCTTCGCTGCGCATCCGCCGTCCCTCGCGCACGTAGAGCTGCGGCGGGAAGCCGCCGGTCGCGGTGAACTCGTCGCGGCACCAGCCGTGCCGGGACACGAACGACCGGATCGACTCCGGCACCCGCGGATGGTTGGCGAGCGTCCACATCACGCCCCGGGCGTAGAGGGCATGCTGCTCGGCGATCCGCGCCCGGGAGGCGTGGTCGCCGTCGGGGTAACCCCAGCTGGCACCGGGGAGATCGGTGCCCACCGCGTGCATGCTGTTCCAGTCGAACTTCCGCTTGGGGAGGGCGTGGGACAGAATCGGCAGGCGGGTGTCGCCCGATTCCAGGACCCGCAAGAGCAGTTCGTGGTCCGCCTCGCGGTAGCCCGAGGGCTTCTCGAAGGGAATGCGATTCTGCGGATCGTCGGTGACGCAGAGCCGGTAGTTGTAGGCCTGGACACCGGCGTCGCCACGCCCGTTGCGGAAGGTGGCAAGGTCGACCTGCCGCACCCAGGGCAAGAGCCCGCTGGCGGGATCGCCCGGCACGACGAAGGGGTCGATGCAGGTGACGAAGTGGTCCTTGGTGCCCTGCGTGTAGTGCGGCCGGCGGGCCGAGTCGCCGCGGCGGATCCCCGCGAGCGATTCGCCGAACTCTTCCTCGCTTTCCCGGCCGACGGCGTAGGAGACGCCGGCCTTCGCCATCACGTCCCCTTCGAAGCTGGCGTCGATGAAGACCCGGCCTTGAAAGCGGCGCCCGGAGAGGGTCGTGATCGCCTCGATACGGCCGCCGCTCTTGGAGACGCCGCGTTCGAGGTCGAGCGGCTCACCGGTGACCACCTCGATCCCGTGCTCGGAGAGCCATTGGCGAAAGACGTCGGCCGCCACGTGGGGCTCGAAGTGAAACACGCGGTCGCCGGATCCGTACGCGCGGCCGACGCGGCTGTAAAACTCGCTGGAGCGGCCGCCGATCGCCTGTGCCTGGCCGATGTCGCTGCTGGACAGGCCGCCCGTGGTCATGCCGCCCACGTGCTCGGAGGCCTCGACCACGATCAC
>JBJOKF010000166.1:0-20477 GCA_046046235.1 Planctomycetota bacterium
GGAGAAAAGGTCCACAGCAGCGGCACGAGCAGCAGGGTGGCGGCCACCATGCAGCCGGTGAAGAACCAATAGTAATGCGCCCCTGCGAGCAGAGGCCGGCCGGCCGCATCCTGCATGACGGCGTTGACCAGGGCCGTGAACAGATTCCCCAGCGAGACGGAGAGCAGATAGAGGCTCATGACGAGCGACTTCATCTGGGGCGGGGCCTGCGTGTAGCTGAACTCCAGGCAGGTGATCGATACGAGGATCTCGGCGGCCGTGATCACGACGTAGGCCAGCAGCTGCCAGCCCACCGACGGCCAGCGGGCCTCGATCCGTCCGCCGTCCCGCGTGACCGCCACGCCCGCCGCGACGGCCGCGTCGAGCCGCGCGGCCGTCGCTTCGTCGGGCGGGACCGTGGCCGCCGCGGCGAAGGTGCTCGCGGTGGCCTGGAGCCCGGTGCCGCGGATCGCCGCCTCGGTGGCCGCCAGGTCGATGCCGTCGGCGGGCACCGCCGCCACGCGGCCGCGAAACCCGGCGGCCTCCCGGTCGATGAGCCCCTGGGCGTGGGCCGTGATCGCGAAGGCGACGGCCGTGAGCGCGAAGCCGGCGAGGATCTTCCGCAGCGGCGTCACCGCGATCAGCCGGCCGACCGCCGGATAGACCACGAGCGTCGACAGCGGGATGAAGAGCAGCACGAGCAGCGGGTTGATCGCCTGGATCTGGCTCTCGAGCCAGTCGACGCCGAGGAAGCGGCGGTTCATCTGCTGCGCCTGCTGCACCCACGCCCCGCCCGACTGGTCGTAGAGCGACCAGAAAACCGCCACGAGCAGGTAGAGCGGCACGAGCCTGGCGATGGCCGCCCGGCCGTCGGGGCCGAACGTCTCGGCGAAGTAGCGGCGGCCCCGCGGCGGCACGTGCACGAACCGGTGACGGCCGAGCCAGAACACGAGCGTCGCCAGCGCCATGAGGATGCCGGGCACGCCGAAGGCCCAGCCAGGGCCGTGATGGTGCAAGAGCCAGGGCGTCAGGAGCGTCGAGAAGAAGGAGCCGAAGTTGATCGAGAAGTAGAACCAGCCGAAGACCCGCTCGAGCAGGTGGCGGTTGGACTGGCCGAACTGGTCGCCCACGTGGGCCGACACGCAGGGCTTGATGCCGCCGGAGCCGACCGCCACCAGGGCCAGGCCCGCCAGCAGCCAGCCGCGGGGCGCGAAGGTGGCCTCGAGCAGCGGTTCCGGCAGGTCCATCAGCGCGAGGAACAGGTGCCCGAGGCAGTAGACGAGCGACAAGAGCAGGATCGTCAGGTATTTGCCCAGGAAGGCGTCGGCGACGATGCCCCCCACGATCGGAAAGAAATAGGCGCTCGCCACGAAGAGATGCATCCACTCGCGCGATTCCGGCTCCGTCATCACGTCCGGGCCGCCCGCCGCCGACCGCAGGTATTGCGTCATGAAGACGACCAGGATCGTCTTCATGCCGTAGAACGAGAACCGCTCGGCGGCCTCGTTGCCGACAATGTAGGGAATGCCCGGGGGCATGCCGGAGGTCGCGGCGGGCCGCGTGGCATAGGCGGGGCTGGCGGGCATCATGGGGATTCCGAGACGGCGCACTCGTTCCGGGCCGGCGCAATGTGGCAGACCCGCCGCCGTGGTGTAAACAGGGGAGCCTGCAGGAGACCCGGCCGATGTCCTCCACCTGTTCCGAAGCGCTTCCTGCCGCGGATGCGGGCCAGGGGCTGCTCGTCGTCACCATCGACCGGCTCCCGGCCTGGATGCTCTCGGCGTACGGCGCGACCTGGGTGTCGACGCCGGAACTCGACCGGCTCGCCGCGCGGGGGATCGTCTTCGACAGGGTCATCACCCCCGTGGTCGACCCGCGCGCGACGCTCGACGCGGTCTGGGGAATCCAGGCCGGCACCACGGCGACGGGAGCGGCCGCTCCCGCCGGCCTGCTGGCCGCCGCCCGCGACCGCCACTGGAAGCTGACGGTCGTCACCGATGACGCGGACGTCGCCACGCGGGCCGCAGCGGCCGATGCCGATGCCGACGTGCGGCTGGTGGCGGTGGCGGGCGCCGCCGACGTCGCGGTCAAGGACGCCGACACGGCGATCGGCCGACTCGTGGCGGTCGCCGTGGCGGCGCTTTCTGCCGGCGGGCGGCGGCTCGTGTGCGTGCACATCACGAGTCTCGGGCTCACCTGGGACGCCCCTGCGACCTACCGCGACCAGTACGTCGATCCGGAGGATCCGCCGCCGCCCCCCGGCGCGGGCGTGCCGTCATTCGCCGTCGCCGCCGACACCGACCCCGATCGCGTGATGGCGGCGCGGCAGGTCTTCGCGGGGCAGTTGACGCTGCTCGATCGACATCTCGGAACCCTCTGCGGGGCCGCTCGCGGCTACGGTCTTGCCATCGTCGGCGTCCGCGGCCTCCCGCTCGGGTTGCACGGCTGGGTCGGTCCCGGGGGCCACGATCTGCCCTATGGGGAACTGGTGCACGTGCCGGCGATCCTCGTCGACGCCACCGGCCGCATGGCGGGACAACGGTACGGCGGGCTCACGATCCCCGCCGACATCGGGGCCACGCTCGTCGACCTCGGCGCCGGCCCCGACCGCGGCGCGGCCGCGGCGGGATCCGATCCGCGGATGGAGCAGGGGGCGGCCGAAGGGGGCCGCAGCCTCGCGGGATTGTTCACGGATTGGTCGGCCGTCGGTCGCGCGGAGGTGGTGGTGCGGGGCGGCGCGGGCGACGCGGTGGTGACGTCGACATGGCACTGCCTGCGAGAGCCCGCGGCGGCCGACGGGCCGCGGCTGCGGCTCTTCGCCAAGCCGGACGACTTCTTCGAACTGACCGACGTGGCCGACCGCTGCGGCCCCGTGGCCGCCGACCTCGGCCGCCGGCTGGACTGACAAGACCTCGGCGCACGGGCCGAAAAGCCGCGTTTTCAGCCGAGAAAACCGCTTGGTCGGCCCCGAGCACGATCGCTACCATCCCCGGATGGTCTCGCCCGAGTTCAGCCGCCGCCCGTTCTTGCGCGCCATCGTCGCGCTCGTGGTCGCTGTCGCCTGGCATGCCGTAGCCGCGCCGCGGGCGGCGGTGGCCGCGGGAGTGCGACCCGTGACGATCCGCATCACCTGGGGCGGCGGCCGAGCGCGGGCGTGGTCGGGGACGATCCGGCTCGAGCGGCCCGCCGGAGCGACAGCGGAGCCCGAGCCGCTCGAGTGGCGGTCGCTGTGTGGCGAAGTGGACGCGGCCGCCGCCGCGCACGCCGACGGCCCGACGATCTTCGTGCACGAGCCGCGGCCATGCGGCCTGAATGGCGTCGACCTCGTGGTGCCGCAGTGGGCCGGTGCGCGGCTCGCCGTGCGGCTCGCGGCCACGGGCGACGAGACGGCCGCGGTGAGCTTTGACGCGGCGATCGCCGACGTGCTCGTGGCCCCCCGACAACAGCCGCTCGATCGCGACGGCAATCGGCTCGCGCTCAAGGCCGCGCCGGGAGACGCGCTGCGGGTGGAACTGCTGCCGCCGCCCGGCGGCGGGGAGCGACCGGCGTCGGCCGTGTTCCGGCCGGGCGAACTCCTGCGGCTCGCGGTCGACCCGCTGTTGCCCAAGCGGTCGGCGACCGCGGCCGCGATCGAACTGCGGGTCCGGCTCCGGGCCAGCGGCGAGACGGAGGACCTCGCCACCCAGTCGGTCGTCCTCGCCGCGCAGCCGGCCGGCGCGGAGAGTGACCCGCGGCTGGAGGCCTATGAACGCGCCGAGTTCGAGGTGCGGCTGCCGGCGCGCGAGTCCGCCTACGACGTCGAACTCGAGGTGGTCGAACGCGGCGGCCTGCGCTGGTCGCGGCCCCTGGCGGCGCGGACGGTGCAGGTGGTGGCCGTCGCCGAGGTGGCCGACCCATCCGCCGGCGACCAGCAATGGCGGGTGGTCTACGAGCTCGATCCCGGCAGCCCGCGGCTGCATGAGCGGCTGCGACGGCTGCCCGGCATGTCGCTCCCGAAGGGGTCGATCCCCTCGATGCCCATCCCGTCGATGCCCTTGCCCAGCATGACGCTGCCGAACGTCGCCGTGCCCAATGTCCCCTTGCCAAGCGTGCCGCTGCCCAATGTGCCTTTGCCAAGCGTGCCACTGCCGAAGCTGCCCGCGATGCCGAGCGTCTCGTCGGTGACGTCGATGGTGCCGCGGCTGAGCGGCCTGCTGGCGACCGGGCATTCGACCGTCGAAGCGCATGCCCTCGGCCCCATGCTGCGGCTGCCGGCGGCGCGATCGGCGGAGGAGCCGACCTGGGAAGGGATCGTGATCGCCGGCGCGCAACCGGGCATGCCGCACCTGGTAGAGGTGACGTTCCCGCTCGATCAGCAGGCGGTGGTCGGGCTCTGCGTGCTCGAGACCGACGCCGCCGGCGCCGTCGTCGAGGCCCACGGCTCCAGCGGCTTCGAGGTGGCTCCGCCCGCCGACGGTCCGCCGCCGGCGCAGCTTGGCCGGCACGCCTTCGTCTTCTGGCCGACCACCCGCAACCCGCTCCTGCTCGTGGCCAATCCGGCGACCGACGCGACGGCCCTCTTCGGCCGGGTGCGGGTGTCGGCGGGGCCGACGCGGCCGCCGCGCTTCGACGGCGGCGGTGCGGCAGAGGCCGTCGCTTCGGGCCGTCGCGTCCACGCCTTCATGAACCTGCCGGATTTCACCCGGTTCGGCGGCGCGACTCGGGCGGCGGCCGGCTCCGGCCGCTCGTTCGCCGACTGGAACACGTTTCTCACCGGCGGCCGGCACGCCGTCGAGTGGCTCACGGCGCAGTCGGCGGCGGGGGCGATGGTGATGGCGTACCGCGACGGCGCCGCCATCTGGCCGTCGATGCACACGCTCGGCGGCCCGCGGTGGGATTCCGGCGTGACTTCCGACGCGGGCCTCGATCCCGAGCCGAAGGACCTGCTGGGGCTGCTGTGTCGGCTCCACGCCCGCGAGCGGCTGCGGCTGGTGCCGGCGGTCTCGTTCGATGCGGCGCTGCCGGCCGTCGAGGCGATCCTGGCCGGTGGTGGGTCCACGGCCACGGGGCTCGTCTGCGTGGGCCGCGACGGCCAGCCGCGGCGCACCGTCCGCGGCAGCTGGCACTACAACATCCTCGATCCGCGGGTGCAGGAAGCCGTCGGCGCGCTGGTCGACGAATTGGCGGGCAGGCTCGCCGGCGCCGACGCGGTAGACGGCATTGCGGTCGTGCTGCCGCACGACGGCTGGCTGCACCTGCCGGGCGCCGCCTGGGGGCTCGACGACTCGACGTTCGCCCGCTTCGCGGCGGCGGTCGGCGGCGTCGATCCGGGGAGCGGCGACGATCGCCACGCGCGGCGGGCGGCGGCCGTCGAGGGGCCGCTGAAGGAGGCCTGGCTCGACTGGCGGGCGGCGGAGGTGGCGCGGCTGCATGCGCGGCTGGCCGCGACGATCGCCGCCCGTGATCCACGATTCTCGCTCTTCGTCGCGCCGACCACGCTCTTCGCCGCGGGCGAGCTGGCCGCCAGGTTCCGGCCCCAACTCGCCGCCCGTGAGGCCGATGCCGACGTGCTCGTCGAGATCGGGCTCGACCCGGCCCGGCTCACCTCAGACCGGCGGGTGGTCTATCTCTCGACCCACGTCCACGCGGCCGCGGCGGGCCTGATCGATCGCGGGATCGTGGAGCGGTCGACTCGCTCGCTGGCCCTCGCCCGCGGCGCCGTCGGCGCCGCGCGGCGGGGCCTGGTCGTGGTCGAGCAGCCGCTGCGGCTGCCGATCGACGACGTCGTGCCGCATGGCCCCTTCGGCAATGCCGCCGCCGGCGCGCCGGTGCCGATCCAGGCGGTCGTCGTCGGGGCCGGCCGGGGCCGGCCGCTCGCCGAGGCGCTCGCGGTGTCGGACGTGGAGCAGGTCTTCGACGCGGCGCTCTTCTCCTGCGCGGTCGATGCCGCCCAGGCCCGCCGTCTGCGTGCCTTCTCGGCGCTGCCGGCGGGCGACCTCGAACTGGCCGAACCGTTGCCGGCGCCGCTGGTGGTCCGCAGCCGGCGCGACGCAGGCCGCACGGTCGTCAGCATCGCCAACGCGGGGCCGGTGGCCTGTCGGGCGGCGCTGGCGGTGGCCGCGGCTCCCGCCGCCGTGGTCGACGCCGTCGACGGCGCGCGGCTGCCGCTCGATCCCGGCGGCGGTGCGACGGTGCCTCTCGAGCCCTTCGAGGTGCGCACGCTCCTGCTCGACGGCGGTGGGGCGGTCCGCGGGGTCGGCGTGGCGTACGACGACGAGGTGCGGCGGTCGGTCGCCGCGCGGCTCGCCGATCTGGGCCGCCGCCGCACGGCGCTCGAGACGCCGCAGCCCCTCGACGTGCTCGACAATCCCGGGTTCGAACTGGCCGCCGCGGCGGGGGGTGACGGCGGCCAGTCGGCTGGTGTGGGCGGTTGGGAGCTGGTCGAGCCGCGGCGCGGCACGCTCGCCCTCGTGCCCGGTATCGACGCCCCCACCGGCCGCGGCCTGGCCTTCGCGTCGGCCAACGGCCTCTCGACGCTGCGGAGCAACCCCTTCCCCGCGCCGCCCACCGGCCGCGTGAGTGTCGCGGTCTGGCTGCGGATCGAGGAAGGCCAGCCGCAGCCGCCGTTACGGCTGGCGCTCGAGGGCATGCTCGAGGATCGGGAATATTATCGCTTCGCGACGGTCGGGGGCCTCTCGGGAGGCAAGCCGCTCACCGGCGGCTGGTCGCAGTACGTGCTGCAGGTGGACGACCTGCCCACCCAGGGGCTCGAGTCGCTGCGGGTGCGGTTCGACCTGCTCGGTCCCGGGGCGGTGCAGATCGACGGCGTGCGGGTGTTCGACCTGGCATTCGACGAGCAGCAGCGGGCGCAGCTCTCGCGGCGGCTGACGGCGATCGACGAGCGGCTCCAGGCGGACGACCTCGGCGCCTGTGTCGTCGAACTCGACACCTACTGGCCACGGTTTCTCGCCACGTTCGTCACCGACGATGCCGTGGCGGCCGCGGCGCGGGCGCAGCTACGGACGGCTGCTGAACCGCGGCCTGCCCCCGGCGCGCCGGCCGAGCGGTCGGGGAGCCTCCTGGATCGCGTCCGCGGCTGGTGGCAGTAGACCAGGGCCGAACTCACCCCGGCGGCCAGCCGAGCGGGCGGCCGCCGAGCAGATGGACATGGAGATGGTGCACCGTCTGGCCCCCGTCTTGGCCGCAGTTCACCACGAGCCGGTAGCCGTCGGTGAGTCCGAGCTTCCGCGCGAGGACCGCGGCGACGGCGACGAGATGGCCCAGGAGCGGGCTGTCGGCCTCCGTGGCCTCGGCGAGCGAGGGGAGCTGCCGCTTCGGGATGACGAGCACGTGCACCGGCGCCTGCGGGGCGACGTCGTGGAACGCCAGGCAGAGGTCGTCCTCGTGCTCGATGCGGGCCGGGATCTCGCGGCGGATGATCCGGGCGAAGATCGTGTCAGCCGGCTGGGTCAAGGGGCGGCTCCGTGGACGTGCCGGCCTCGGCCTGCCTGGCGGCGGCCGACTTGCGGACTCGCTTCCGCGCGGGCTTGGGCAACGCCCATTCCTTGGTCAGATGCTCGAAGACCTCCGGCGATTCGTAGCGGACGACGTTGCGGCCCTCGGGCATCGGCCCGACGAGCGACCGGAAGATCGGGGCCCCACGCAGCGACAGGTCGGTGCTGCAGTCGTCGACGCCGACCTGCAGGTGCGTGCGGAGAATCTGCTCGGGGGAGTCGAAGTCGCGGATCACGAGTTCGCCGTCCGCGCCGCGGGTGACGATCCGCCAGGTGTTCTTTTCCATGGTCAACAGCGCTCCAGGCGGGGTGAACGGCCGGCCAAGGCGTTCGCAGGCCCGCTGCCACAGTCAAGGATCGGCAGGTCGAGGAGAGGTTTCGTGCCTCCGCGCGTTCCGGCGGTCGTGGACGGCATGGACGGGCTTCGTCGCTACGCCGTGCCTTTCCCGCAGAAGCCTTCCAGCCGGAGCGCCGCCCCGGCGGGAAGCCGATCGGCACGCATCCGACGCGGCCGTGCTTGAGCGCCCGCCTGGCGCGGCCTACATTGGAGGAGGCGATTCGGAGGGTAAGCGAATTGGCCAGCGGTCTGACTCGAAATCAGATGCCCCGAAAGGGGTTGTGGGTTCGAATCCCATGCCCTCCGCTCCGACGTGACGCCCCGCGGATCGTGCGTGCGGCTACGGTTGCCGCTGCTTCGCTATGCAGCCATCCGACCTCGCCGCCGCCGCCCTCGGAGTACCGGACAGGGAGCCTGCCGGCGAGGCGACCGGGACCGCCGCGGACTTGAGCTTCTCGGGCCTGACGGCTTTCGGCCCGGCTGCCCGGGCGGAAGACGACTGGGGCATCGGGGCGGGCACGCGGCTCGGCGACATCGTCGTCGTGCGACTCCTGGCCGAGGGCGGCATGGGCCGCGTCTACGAGGGGCTGCAGGGGATGCCCTGCCGCACCGTCGCCGTGAAGGTGCTCGGGCTCGCCCACGTCTCCCCCGACGGCGCCCGCCGGTTCGAGCAGGAGGCCCACATCATGGGCCGGCTCAACCATCCGGGCATCGCCCGCATCTACTCGGTCGGGCTCCATGCGCGCCCGGGGCACGAGATTCCCTTCTTCGTGATGGAGCATGTCGAGGGAGCGCGGACGCTCGTCGACCACGCCGTCGCGCAGGGGCTCTCCGCGCGGCAGCGGCTGGCGATCTTTCGCGAGGTCTGCGCGGCGGTGGCCCACGGGCACGAGAAGGGCGTCGTTCACCGCGACCTCAAGCCGGGCAACATCCTGGTCGACGCGCAGGGGCGTCCCAAGGTCATCGACTTCGGGATCGCCCGGACGACCGACAGCGACATCGCCCTGACCACGATGCACACCGACGTCGGTCAGCTCGTGGGCACGCTGCTCTACATGGCGCCGGAGCAGTTCGCGGGCGAGGGGGTGGACATCGACGCCCGGGCCGACGTCTACGCGCTCGGTGTGGTGCTCTACGAGCTGCTCGTCGGCCGGCTCCCCTACACGCTCTCGAGCCGCGCGGTGCACGAGGTGGCCCGCGCCGTGACGGAGGTCGATCCGCGGCCGCTGTCCACCGTCGATCCCCGGCTGCGCGGCGACCTGACGACGATCGTGGGCAAGTGCCTGGAGAAGGAGCGGTCGCTGCGGTATGCGACCGCCGCCGACCTCGAGGCCGACCTGGATCGCTACCTCCGCGGCGAGCCGATCGCGGCGAGCCGGCCGAGCGCGCTGGCGGCCGTCGTGCGGCTGGCCCGCCGGCATCGGCTGGCGGCAACGCTGGCAGTCGGTGCCGTGGCGGCGCTGCTGGTGGGCGTGGTGGGGACGTCGCTGTTCGCCGTGCGGGCGGAGGTTCAGCGGCGGCGGGCCGATACGGCTCTGCGGGACGCGCGGCAGCAGACGCAGGTCGCCGAGGAGCAACGTGAAACCGCCGCACGGGAGAAGGCACGGGCCGACGCGGAGGCGTCGCTCGCCCGCCAGCGGCTCTATGCCGCCAATCTGCGGTCGATCGAGGCCTGCCTCGACTCGAAGAAAATGCGAATGGCGAGGCAACTGCATGAGGACAACGTCGACATCGTCGGCGGGCCGCTGCCGCTCGAGATGCAGTGCTTGGCCGCCCGGCTGGACGAGGCGCTCGTCGTTCGCGACGTGCGGCCGAACATGGTGGCCGATCTCGAATACGCCGCCGATGGCCGCATCCTGGCGGTGACGGCGGCGATGCCGAACGATCTTTCGCACAAGAAGCTCGAAGTACAAAGGTTGGCCAGCCAATCGCGCGGGCCGCTGCATGTCTTGCGGCGGCTGCCACGATTCCTCGCCGTGGGCCCGAGGCTCGACTACCGACCGGCGGCTGACGACGACGGCGAGCATGCCGCAGCGATCGGTTCCTGGCTGGCCGGCCCGGGAATCGCTGTGGCGGGCGATGACACGCCCTGGGCCGCGCAGCGTCCGTTGGCGAGCAGCCCCTCGGGAGACCGGTTCGCGGTGCAAGGGCATGACGGAGTGCGCATCGTGACCGGACCGCACGCCTCCCAGCGGACCCTGCTCGATGATTCGCGGTCGCGGCTCGCCGAGGCACGGTTCAACGCCGACGCGAGCCGTCTGGCCGGGTTGGCGGCCGACGGCACGCTGCGGCTCTGGGATACGAGCCAGGGCCGGTTGCTTGTGACATGTGGCTCTGAGGAAGGGACGGTGTACACGTTTCGTTTCAGCGATTCGGGCAGGAGGTTGGCCGCGGCCGTGTACCAATGGCCGAGGCACGAGGCCAAGGGGTCACTGCTGATCGCGGTGCACGATGCCGGTGACGGCCATCGAATCTGGAAGACCACCGTCCCGGCAGACGGGCAGGCCGCTGCCCGGATTGCCATCGTCATCGACGAGAAGGCGTTGTTCATGAGTGCCCGCGACCCAGAAATTCGTGTGCACGACGCCGCTTCCGGCGCGAGTCTCGCGGTGTTCCGCGGGCATGCCGCGGCCGTCGAGAGCCTGGCGATGAGCCCTGACGGCAGTCGCATCGCCAGTGGTGCCTCCAATGGGCACGTGCGGGTCTGGGATGCCAGGCGGCTGGAACTCCAGAGCGAACACATGGGCCACGAGGCGCCGATCGTGGCGGTCGCCTTCAGTCCCGACGGCCGATCGCTCGCCTCCGGAGGCCAGGATGGCAGCATTCGGATCTGGCCCGCCACCGATCCATCGCCGCTCAACGTGTTGCGCGGCGTCGACGGCCTGTCGGCCGTGGCCTTCAGTCCGGATGGCCAGCTCGTGGCGGTGGTACCGAAGCGGGGCGGATCGATCGAGCTCTGGAATGCCCGCACGGTCGAGCGGATCCACCGCCTCGGCCGCGCCGACGCGTCGGTCGCGATGGTCGCCTTCAATCCCGACGGCCGGCTTCTGGCAGCGGCCGATGGCAGTGCCGGCGCGGCGGCTGGAGTTCCGGTCTGGCGGGTCGACAGCGGGGAACTCGTGGCCACGGTCGGCGATGCGGGGGAGGCGATCGCCTCGGCCCGGTTCAGCCCCGAGGGGGCAAGGATCTTGACCGTGTCGGTGCCGGGGCGCGTGGCGGCTTGGGATGTCGCGGGAGACAAAAAAATCCATGCGTATGCCGCCCGTGTCCAGCCGGCGTTCTCGCGGGCCGGGGCGGTGTTCGGCTTGGACGGCACGCGGGTAGGGGGCGGGGTGGGGCAGGTCTTCGATGCCACCACCGGCAGGCTGCTCGCGTCCGAGGTGCGGCCGCGGCCCACGACGGCCATCGCGGCAAGCGCCGATGGCCGGCTGATGGCGGTGGGAGTGCCGCTGGGCGACGTGCATCTCATGGATTTTGCGACCGGGAGGCACCTGGCCCGCCTCGTGGGTCATGCGGGGGCCGTGGAGGCGGTCGCGTTCACCGCCGCCGGCGACCGCCTCGCCAGTGGCGGGGCCGACGGCACGGCGCGGATCTGGGGCGTCGACTCGCACGAGAGCCTGCTCGTGCTCCGTGGCCACGAAGCCCCCGTTCGGGCCGTGATGTTCACGTCCGACGGCCGCCGGCTCGTCACGAGTTCCGCTGACGGCACGGTGCGGATTTGGGACGTAGGTCTCGGCACCGAGCTCCTCAGCCTGCCAGGGCAGCGCGAGCATCCGCAGGCGGTGGCGCTCGGCCCGGACGGCGATGTCATCCTGACGGCCGACGAGAGCGGCCGCGTCAGCCTCTGGGGACTCTCGAATGCGGCGGTGATCGACGCCCGGCGGCGGACGCCCCTCGTCCAGTAGCTGGCGGCGGCCGTATCAGCGGGGGGCGTCCGGCGACATCCCTGATGCCGGCGGGATCTCAGGCAGTTCCGGCGGGCGCGGATGGTTTCGTGGCTCCTCGAGCGCGGCCAGGAAGGCCGCGAGATCGTCGAGGTCCTGCCGGTTGAGGCCCAACGGCTGGAGCAGCGGCGACTTGACCGGAAAGAGCGGGTCATCCAACTGATGTGGATGCCGCTTGGCCGTCACCATGCCGGCGTTGTACATCCGCAAGACGCCTTCCAGGTCGAACATGCCGTTGTGCATGTAGGGCCCCGTCCGGGTCACGTTGCGCAAACCCGGCGTCTTGAACAGCCCCGCGTCGGCCGGGGCGTGGGTGATCGTGTGCCGGCCGAGATCCTCGTGCGGCCGGCCGTAGTAGCTCAGGCCGAGGTTGTGGAAGCGGCCGTCGCTGAGGGTCGGCCCATGGTGGCAGGTCAGGCACCGGGCCTCGCGGCGAAACAGATCGAGCCCGAGGACCTCGGCGTCGGTCAGGGCGGCCGCCCTGCCCCGGAGGAAGTCGTCGAACCGCGACTCTCCGCCGACGACCGTCCGCTGGAAGCAGGCCACGGCATCGACCACGCGGGGAAATGTGATCGTGCCGTCGGAAAAGGCGGCGGCGAAGAGCCGGCGGTAGCCGGGACTGCCGGAGAGGAGTTGCTCGACGTTCTCCGGGCGGACCGCCATCTCGGCGGCATTCGTGAGCGCCTCCGCGACCTGATCCTCGAGGCTCGCGGCCCGGCCATCCCAAAAGAGCCGTGGCTCGAAGGCCGTATTCATGATGGAGGGCGTGTTGCGACGGGGCTTGCGGCCGGGCGGCTCGGCGACGATGCGGCCATCGGCCCAAGCGAGATTCGGCTCGTGGCACGAGACACAGGCGAGCGTGCCGCCCCGCGAGAGTCTGGGGTCGTGGAACAAGACTCGTCCCAGGGCGGCCTTTTGCTCAGAAAAGGGATTGTCGGAGGGATGGTCGACGACGGGCAGCGGCCCGAGTTCGCGCCACTCGACCCCGGGGGCGGTCAGAGGCGCGGGCCACGTCGCCGGATCGCGCTGGTAGTCGCGCCTCAGAATGGCGGCCTGGGCCGACCGCTGTTCCGCAGTCCGTTCGGGGCGGGGCGGCAGCCCCGCGGCCCGGGCGATTCGCGAAGGCGGCAGCGGCAATGCGAGGAGCGCGGTGAGTGCGGCGGCCCCGCACCCTCGCGAAAGATAGCGCCTTCTGCCGCGCATGGTCATCGCCTCGTCGAAGGAGCTAGTCGCCGGCTTGCGCGGTGAGTTGGGCGGCGACCACGTTCGCGGCTGTCGTGTCGTCCACGAACTGCACGCCGCCGTCCACCATGAGCAGGTTGGCACCGCCGGGATGGAAGGCGTAGATGCCATAGTTGTTGCTGCCGTTGACCATCTGCGGTCCGGGCCAGGAATACTGCATGGCCGGCACGCTCTGCGACAAGTCGGCCACGAACCCCTCAACGACGGATGTGTTGAAATCGGCCCAGCCGCTCAGGGGAACGTAGTAGCGCCGACCCGACGTGGGGCTCGTGAACAGCCCCGAGTCGGCAACCAGCTTGCCCAATGCCCAGACCCGGGGACGGCCCGCTGACTCGAACACGGCCACGGTCTTCGAGGCCCCGTCGGTGACCATTCTCATGCCCCGGCCCTTCTGTCCCGGCTTGACTGGCGATCCCCCGAACAAACCGTCGAGATTTGTCGGCTGTGGCGTTGGCAGTACCGGCGGGCTGCCCGTCCAGAGACTCGTGCTCGGGCCCGTCGAGCCGCAGTAATCGGCCGCGGCCGAGGCCCAGGTCGGGCTGCCGGAGGCCTTGAACTTCGGGTGCTCGAGCGGGCCGCCGGGCTTCGAAGAGCAGTTCATGAACGGCAGCGGATAGA
Source organism: Planctomycetota bacterium (assembly GCA_046046235.1). Lineage (GTDB taxonomy): Bacteria > Planctomycetota > Planctomycetia > Pirellulales > UBA1268 > CAMCQY01. Next base: position 13,614 of record JBJOKF010000166.1, read on the forward strand.
GCACGGCCGTCCGATTCTTGATGTCGTTGCAGGCGACCGTGTAGTCGTACAGGGCGGCCAGCGGATTCTCGTCCATGTAGGGCAGGATTTGGGCGCCCCAGTAGTGCCGGGCGCCGTTGCCCGAGACCGCCGTCGGGAAGAAGTCGCGGGCGGCGTGGAAGTTATGGAAGCCGATGCCGATCTGCCGCAGGTTGTTCTGGCAGGCGGCCCTGCGGACGGCCTCGCGGGCCATCTGCACGGCCGGGAGCAGGAGCCCGATCAGCGTGCCGATGATGGCGATGACGACGAGCAGTTCGACGAGCGTGAAACCGGCGCGGCGGCGAAGCGGCATGACGGCCCAGTCCTGATGACAGGGGATCTCCCCACGTTCGTGGGTGGCGGAAGGGTAGCCGAAGACCGGCCCGCTTGGCCATCAGCCAACAGAGGGATGAGATGCCGCTGCGGCGGTGCTCTCGAAAAGCGTTGCCCGCACCCGCTCGAGAAACAGGCGGGCGCCGTGCCGCGAATCGTCATGCGCCGAGCAGAGGCAGCAGAGGGCGAGCCGGCCGGCGTAGGTCGTCGCACCGATGGAAGCCCGCGTCCAGGGCCGCAGGGGCGGCACGCCGACGCACCGCTCGATGACGACATCCCCGGCCGCGTCATGGCCATCGTGCTTGGGCAGACCCGTCCGCATCCGGCGGGACGGGTCGCCCACGTAGCTGACGACGGCCGTCGAGAAGCAACCGGGCCACCGTGTCGCCAGCCAGAGCATGCCCGGCCAGCGGGCGAGCACGTCCAGGGTGTCGAGAAACCCGCGGGCGGCATCGTGCTCGAGGATCCATTTCGTGGCCGCGGCAATCGACTCCGTCAGCGGCCCCGGGGCGGCGCAGGCCGCGGCGGTGCGGTCGAGAAACGCATAGGCCATCGTGTTGCGGGCCGGTTCGCGTCGGCCCGGAGACCGGAGGCTCACAGGCACCGTGATCCGCACGTCGCCGGGCCGGTCGCGAGCGGCACTGTTCCAGGCCACGGCCGCCCGCATGACGGCTGCGATGACCAGATCGTTCAAGGATCCTCCGCAAGCCGCGGCCGCGGCCCGCAGAGTGTCGGTTTCCCGGACGTCGAACTCGAGCCACGCGTAGGGGGGCGAGATGTTCTCGTCGTCAGATCTTGCCGGGGCCGGGCCCCGCACCAGGGCCAGGGCGGCCGGTCGGAACCGGGCGAACTCCCAGGCTTCCTCGAGACCGTTCCGGGCGGCCGCGGGGGGGGATGCCGTCGGCGAGGTGGCGCCGGTGCGGCGCCGCGATCGAACAGTGGTCGGGTCGGTGAGCGGCCGCGGTGCCGCGCCGCCGTAGGTGGCCCACATGTCTCCGGCAAACTCGAGGGCGGCCACGCCATCGCAGGTGGAATGATGGAACACCATCACCACCCGATGGCGGTCGGGCCCGTCCGGAAGGACCACGCACCGGAGGCCACTTTCCCGACGGAGATCGAACGGCGCCCAAGGAGAGGGACCGGACGGTATGGGGTGCCAGACGACGGTGGGGATCGCCGCCGAGGCCAGCCAGTGGGGCGCCCCTCGCCGGAAGACCAGCCGGCTGGTGAGCAGGGGATGCCGTCGCGCTGCCGCTGCGATCGCCTCGCGAAGGCGGTCTTCCCGGAGCGGCCCAGTTGCCAGGAACTCGACGAAAAACCGCATCGGACGGTCTGGCCTGTCGTCCACCAGCATCAGCCGCTCGAAGGGGTCGAACGGGCGATCCGGTGGCTCCAGAACTGTCGACGGGGCGGCGCACATGGCTGTCCCGACGATACCTCGCCCGCGGCCAAAGGACGAATCGCTCGGGAACAAGGCCCTGATGGCCGCAAGATTTGCGTATGTTCGCCAGTTTGACAGCTTTTTCCGTCGGCGCATACTGCTGGCTTCGGCAGTCGGAGTCGCGGCATCCGCTCGTGGCCCGGCATCTCCCATGGATGGGTCGTTTTCGCCAAGGCGAAGTGGCTCGCTTGAACCCATCCCATCCCTCCATCCCGCCAGTCGGCCGCGGTCGCGCTGATTCCGCGCGCCGACGCACCCACCTGGCAGGTGCAGACTGTCTCTCGAGACGACAAGGACGACGAACTTGAAGGAACCGCTTGCCATCGTCGGCATCGCCTGCCGGCTTCCCGGTGCGGACGGCATCGACGCATTCTGGGACCTCGTCGTCCGGGGCCGCACGGCCTGGGGGCCGCTTCCCGAATCGCGGTTTTCGCGGGACCTTTATTTCCACCCCGAGAAGAGCCGGCTCGGCAAGAGCTATTCCGAGATGGGGGCGGTCGTGCCCGATCGCCCGGTGGACCCGGCGGCCTGCCCGATCACGCCGAAACTGCTCGAGCAGTACGACGTCGCCCATCACATTTTCCTCGAGGTGGCCTCGCAGGCCTGCCGTGACGCCGGCCTCGACCCCTTCGCGATGCCCGGCGATCGGCGCACCGGCGTCTACGTCGGCCACACCGGTGGCAGCACGAAGATCGGCGACATCGTCTACGCGACGGGCATCGACGAGACGGCGACCTACCTCTCGGAGGTGGACGCCGCGCGAGTGGTGCTCGGCGCCGACCTCGAGGCGGTGGCCGCAGAACTGACGGAGACGGTGCGCCGGCGCTATCCGGGCCGTGAGCCGGGAGCGTCGCTCGACCTGGGAGCGCTCGGCGCCGCGAAGATCGTGCAGGAGGCGCTCAAGCTCGACGGGCCGTTCCTGGTGGTGGACGCCGCGTGTGCGTCGTCGCTCCAGGCCATGGCGATCGCCGCCCGGTCGTTGCTCCAGGGGGGCATCGATCAGGCCATCGTCGGCGGTGCCTCCTACTGCAAGTCGGACAGCCTCGTGCTCTTCTCGGCGGCCCAGTCGGTGAGCAACGCCGGCTCGTGCCCCTTCGGCCAGGCGGCCGACGGCCTGATCACGGCCGAGGGCTACGTGGCGATCGTGCTCAAGACGCTCTCCCGGGCCATCGCCGACGGCGACCGGATCCGGGCGGTGATTCGCGGCCTCGGCGTGGCCAGCGACGGCAAGGGGAAGAGCCTGTGGGCGCCCAGGCAGGAGGGCCAGATCCTGGCGGTGGAGCGGGCCTATCCCGATCTCGCCGAGCTTTCTCGACTCGACTACATCGAGGCCCACGCCACCAGCACGCAGGTCGGCGACGCCACGGAGCTTGGCGCGCTCTCGTCGCTGATGCGGAAGCACCTGCCGCCGGGCCACCAGGTGCCGATCGGCAGCGTCAAGGCGAACATCGGCCATACGCTCGAGACGGCGGGCATCGCCAGTCTCGTGAAGGTGGTGCTCGCGATGGAGCACGGCGTGATTCCACCCGGCTCCACGTGCGACGAGCTGAATCGCGAGTTCGACTGGGTGGATGGCCCCTTCACGGTACCGCGACAGGCGGTCGCCTGGCCCACTCGCGCCGACGGCTCCCCGCGGTGCGCCGCGGTCAACGCCTTCGGCATCGGCGGTCTGAACGTCCACGTCTCGCTCGCCGAGCATGTGCCGCAGGCGGCGACCGTGCTGCCGGCCCGTGCCGTCGACGCCGATGCCGATGCGATCGCGCTGGTGGGGGCCGGCTGCGTGTTGCCCGGCGCGCTCTCGCTCGACGCCTTCATCGACCTGCTCGGCCGGGGCGAGACCGCCATCGGGCCCGTGCCCGCCGACCGCTGGACCGCGTCCCGCGTACTCGACACGGCGCGTCCGCGGACCTGGCACACGACCTCCGGCATCGGCGGATTCGTCCGCGACTTCGCCTACGACTGGCGGCGGCACAAGGTGCCGCCCAAGCAGATCGCCGCCGCCAATCCGCTCCAGTTCATGCTGCTCGAGGCGGCCGACGCCGCCATCGCCGACGCGGGCGGCCCGCAGGCCGCACTCGATCGGAAGCGAACCGCCGTCGTGGTGGGCACGCTCTTCGGAGGCGACTTCGCCAACCAGCTCCAGATGGGCCTGCGTCTCCCGGAAACCGGGCTCATCCTCCGGGCGGCACTGTCCCGCCGCGGCGTGGCCCCGGCCGACATCGAGCGGATCGTGACGCTCTACGAGAAGAAGCTGCTCGAGAAGATGCCGGCGCTCGTCGACGAGACCGGCAGCTTCACCAGCAGCACCCTGGCCAGCCGGCTCACGAAGACGTTCGACCTCATGGGCGGCGCCCTCGCCCTCGATGCCGGTGATTGCTCGAGTCTGGCGGCGATCGCCGCCGCGGTCGACATGCTCCGTGAGCGGTCGTGCGACGCCGTGCTCTGCGCGGCGGGCGAGCGGTGCATGGATCTCATGGCCTACGAGGGGCGGTCGCTCGGCGGCTTCCTCTCGAACAATCCGATCTCGGTGCTCGACGGAAAGACCCGGGGCGGCGACGTGCCCGGGGAGGGGGCCGTGGTTTTCGTGCTCAAGCGGCTGGCCGACGCGCAGGCGGCGGGCAACCGGATTCGCGGGGTAATCCGGGGCGTCTGCGTCGGTTCGGGCCGGACGCGGGGCGAGGCGACGCGACGGGTCGTCCGCGAGGCGATCGAACGGTCGGGGCTCGCCCCGACCGCCGTGACGGCGGTCGAGTTGGCCGTGGCGGGCGGCCATGCCAAGAGCGGCGAAGAACTCGTCGTGCTTGGCGGCCAGTACGCCCGGCCACGGCGACCCGCGGAAAGCACCCCGGTGGCGGGATCGCTCGACGGACAGATCGGCCACGCCGGCGCGGCGGCGGGGGCGGCGGCCGTCGCGAAGCTCTGCCACGCGGTCGTGCAGGGCTCGATGCCTCCCACGGTGGCGCTCGCCACCGGGGGCGTCGAGACGCAGGGGCTGCACGCGGCGGCCACCGCGCGGCCCATCGCGGCGGTCGATGCGAGCGGATACCGCGCGGGCAGCGTGACCGTCATCCAGGAGCGGCAGGTCGGCCACTTGGTGCTCGACAACGGGCTGCCGGTGCCTGACGCCGTCCGCGGCGGCGCCGGTCGGCAGGCGGTGGTGCAGCCGGTCGGCAGTCCGGCCGGCTCCGCGGAGCGGCCGCTCGTGGCCGCAATCTTCCCCGGTCAGGGATCGCAATACACCGACATGTTCCGCGGGCTCGTGGAGGAGTCGGCCGAGGCGCGGGAGTGTCTCGTGCGGCTCGACGCCTTCGCCCGCGCGGCGGGCTGCGAGACGATCGCCGAGATCGCCTGGCGGCCGGTCAACGGGCTGGGCACGAAGATCTGGGACACCCAGTGGGCGATGTACCTGGGTGACCTGCTCGCCTGGGAGGTGCTGCGGGGCATGGGCTTCGCGCCCGACTGCATCGCCAGCCACAGCTTCGGCGAGTTTCCCTCGCTCGCGGCGGCGTCCGCCTGGACTGCCGCGGACGGCGCGGCGGCGACGCGGGCCCGCGCCGAGGCGGTCGAGCAGCTCGGTCCGCGCGACGGCGCCATGCTCTCGATCATCGCCGACCGGGCGACCGTGCAGTCGGCGATCGGGCCGTTCGCCGGTCAGGTCTGGATCTGCGCGGAGAATGCACCCGAGCAGTTCGTGGTGGGTGGGACGGCCCGCATGGTCGATGCCGTCGAGGCCGTCCTCGAAGCCCGCCGCATCCGTTCCAAGCGGTTGGCCGTGCCCAGCCCGTTCCACACGCCGCTCCTCGAGCCGGCGGCGGCGCGGCTGGCCCGGGCGATCGCTCCGCTCGACATCCAGGCGCCGCGGATCACCACCTACGGCAGCACGACCGCGGGCATCCTCGAGTCGGCGGCCGACGTACGGACCAGCCTCGTGCGGCAGATGTCCGAGACCGTCCGCTGGATCGACACGATCGAGAAGCTCTACGCGGCGGGCGTGAGGACCTTCGTCGAGGTCGGGCCGTCGGGCGTCCTCAGCGGGCTGTCGCGCAGGATTCTCGCGGACCGCGCGGGCGTGACGTTCCTGCAGTTCGACCAGCGCGGCAGGAGCCCGCGCGAGCACCTCGCCAGGCTGCGCGACCAACTCGCCGCGGCCGGGGCGCTCGCCGCCGACCGGCCGCTCGATGCTTCGGCACGCGGGGCGGTGGGCACGACCGGTGTCGCGGCCGCCGCGGCAGCCTCGTCGGGGCGGATCCTGCGGTTCGACGCGACGGCCCGCCGCCGCGAGCGCAACCGCAATGCCGCCGTCGTTCCGCACGCCGCGTCCCAGGCCGCGCACGCCGCCAACGGCTCCGCCCCAGGAAATGGGCAAAGCCATTCCAACGGCGCGAGCCAGGCCCATGGCAGCGACCATGCGAGCGGGGTCGTGTCCGGCAACGGCAGTATTGCTCACAAGGCCAAGGCGTCTGAGGCGCCGGTGCTGACCGCGGCTGGCCACGCCGCAGCAACTGCCGCGGCAGCGAACGGCGCCGCCGTGCTGGACCGGCCCGTCGCGCCGAGCCGTCAGCCGGCGGAGTCGCATCGCGCGGCCGAGGCCGGTGTCGGGAGCCTCGAAGAGCTGGTCACGCAACTCCTCGCGGAGGCGGGCGCCAGCCTGCCGCTCGGCCGCCACGGCGAGCACAGTCCGGCCGTTCGCGGGTTTCTCGACAGCATCGCCCACCTCTTCGAGCCGGCGGCGACCGATCGGTCGGCGGTCATGGTGGCCGGGTCGCTCGCGGACCTGTGCGACGTGCTCGGCCGGGCGGGTGGCAAGGCGCGGTGGCTGCCGCGGCGGCCGGCGGCCACGAAGCCGGCGGCGGCGGGCATCGAGACGTTCTTGATCGACTTCGTGGTGGAGCAGACGGGGTATCCGCGGGAGATCGTGGAGCTGGACGCGGATCTGGAGGCGGATCTGGGAATCGACAGCATCCGCAAGGCGCAGCTCTTCGGCGAGATCGGGCAGCGGTACGGGCTGACGGCGGACGCGAGCGTGTCGCTCGACGACTTCACGACGCTGCGGCACCTGCTCGACTACATGC
>JBJOKF010000188.1:0-13016 GCA_046046235.1 Planctomycetota bacterium
CGCGGGCGGCGTAGATGCTCGCCATCTTCAGCCGGGTCGAGGGCTCGAACTTCGCCACGTCGGCGCCCCCTTGCGCGAGCAGGCCTTGAAAGATCTCCGCCGCCCGGTCGAGATAACCTTCAGCCTTCTTCGTCGGCACCGCACCACCGTTCCCGGAGCCGCTGCCCAGGTTGTAGTAGGTGGTCGCGGCCCAGATCTGCGACGAAGGCTTCTTGTCCTTGGCCACCCCCTCGAGGAACTTCTCGAACCCCGACAGGATCGCCGCCGCCCGCGCCCGCGCCTCGGGCGTGGCCGCCTGCGGACCGCTCGCGATCGACTCCAACTGCGCCTGGAGGTCTCGGCCCATCGACTGATACATCCCCGTCAGCCGGGCCGAAGCGTCGCCACCGGCCTGACCGGCGAGTTGCTCGAGCTTGTTCATGGCCTGCGTGGCCTTGTCGCCCTGCTGCGACTCGATGAAGTAGCGCAGGGCGGCCGTCGCGGTCGCGGTGGCGAGCGGCCCCTGCGCGAACGTGGGATCGCCGCCGGTGAGCACCTTCCATGGCCCGTAGACAGGATGTTCGAGGAGTTCGGCCACCCGCTTCGCGTCGCCATCCTCGAGCGCCATCTGCGCCCGTGACAGCGCCGCCGCGACGTCGACCGCCTTGGCCGCCGAGTTGGCCGGCACGGCCGCGAGCCCGTCGTCGATCGCACGGACGGCCTGTGCCCGCCAGGCGGCGAGCGACTGGGCGTCGGGACGCGAAGCCTCCTCGAGCCGCGACTTCTCCTGCACCTCCCGCCACAGTGCCGGCCCTGCCCGTAGCAACACCTCCGCGCGGCGCGGCGCGGACGCGGGCACCTTGGCCACGATCTCCATGATCCGCGCCGGATCCCGGGCCTCGGCCGCCGCCGCGACGGCGATGACGGCCGCATCGACCGCCTCCGGACGGTCGGGCCACTTCTTCATCATCGACTCGGCGACTTCGACGCACCGCACCTTCGCCTCGTCCGCCCAACCGGCGACGGACTGCTTCTGCAGCAACTGCCACGCCGCCATCGCGATCCGTCCCGCCTGCTGGCTCCCCTTCGCCTGCGGATAGCGATCGAGCAGGAACCCGCCCACCGCGGCCGCCTCGTGCAGCCGCTGGTCCTCGTACAAGAGGTAGGTGAGCAGGTAGCGGGCCTCGTTGGCCTGATCACGGTCCTCGGGACCGGACAGTGACAGTGCCCTGCGCAGGCTCGCGATCGCCTTCGCCCGCTCTTGGGCGACGGCCAGACCGGCAGCCTCGATCGCCTTCGCGTCCTTGGCCGCCTTCGCCGCATCGAGTTTGGCCTGCCCGTCCCGCAGCACCGCAAACGCCGCCCGGGCCGCGTCCATGCCGGCCGCGAAGGTCGCCGCCACGTCCAGGTCATCCGGCACGTCCTTGCCCAGCTGCGACAAAAGCGACCTCGCCTCCGCCGAAAAATCCTTGCCCACCTTGGAGACTTCCATCGCCAGCTTCTTCGCGTCGCGCAGAAGCGGCAGCCGCTTCGACTTGTCGGCCGGGGGCAGTGCCTCGGCCTTGCGCTGGAGGAGCAGGGCGGCGCGGTACTTCATCCCCAACCAGTCGGCGTCGATGCGATCCGACGCGAGCGGCACGAGAGCCAGTTTGTTGAGGCGCTCGTCGAAGGCGTCGAACTGCTTGTCTTCGAGCCAGCATTCGAGCGAAGAGTTGATCGCCTTCGCCCTCAAGCCGGGCACGATGCCCTCTCCCTCGAGTCCCCGGATGTCGGCCAGGGCCGACACCGCCTCCTTGCGCTTGCCGAGCACGACGTAGTTGCGGCCCTCGTAATAGCGGGCGAAGAGCCCGGCGCCTCGCGTCCGGTTCTTCTCGTAGAGCTCCTTGTAGAGGGACGCCGAGCGGGTGAGCGCGGCCTCCCACTCCTTCGATTTCGGCTCGCAGGCACGCGACTTTTCGTAGTAGGCTCCGGCGATCAGCAGCCGCGTCTTCAGGAGCTGCGCCCGCAGCGCGTCTTGGCGATCCTCGAGTTCCGTCAACTGCCGCCCTGAAACCGGCTTTCGTGGCTTCGGTTTCGGCTTGGCTGCCGGCTTGCCGCCTTCCTTGGCCCCGGCCTTGGGCTCCTCGGCATCTTCGCCCCCGCCCCGCAGTGACTCCAGCTGCGCGTTGACGCCCCGCAACTCCTTGAGCACGGCATCCTCGGCATTCGAGACGTCGGTGATCTCGACCCCGGGCTTGCGGTCGGGCCCCTCGAGCGCCCGGATGGCCGCGTCGAAAAACCCGACGGCCTCCGCGCGGCGGGCCTTGGCATCCTGGCCCGGCCGTTTCGACTGCTCCACTTTCTCCCGGCCACGCTCGATCAGCAGATTGCCCTTCTGCAGATAGGCCTGGATGGCGAGGTCTCCCTCGCGTGTACCCTGCAAAAAAGCAGCGATCTCGCGGTCGGCTTTGTCGTACAGCTCCGCCCGCCGACCGGCATCGGCCTCGGACCTGCTGGTGGCGACGAGCGCGGCGGCCCGTCGGTAGGGGATTTCCTTCTTGAACTCGGCGCTCGTGCGTGGGTCCGTCTCGACCCGGTCGAGCACCCAGAGGACGACGTCCGGCATCTGCCGCTCCTCGAGCGACTCGAGCAGCCGAGCGGTGGTCGACTCCTGCACAGACTGCCGCGGGGGAGCGGCCTCGCACGGTCGGACCGCGACCGCCAGGATCAGCGCGAGCAACACACCCTCGACGAAGTCCATCACGACCGGCGGCGAACGACGAAGGACGCGGTGCATGGTGGATTTCGCTCGCGGAACCGGCGACGGTGCGCGGTGGGAACCTGGCAGCTCTGGTCACCCAGCAGGGGGACGCAAAACGCATTTTGGGCAGTCCGCCGCGTACCGTCAAACCCGCGCGCGGTCGTGCCCCGCGCGGAAGCGGACCGGAGGCGTCCGATCAGCGATCGGCCGGGCGAACCCCCTCCTGCTCGAGCCCCTCGACGAGGCGAGCCAGTGTCGGATGAAGACGCGCGCGGTCGCGGCAGGCGCGGGCCAGCCCAGCGACCGCGGCGGCGAACTGGCGCCGGGGCTCGGCATGCACCGATCCGGCCAACCACTCGCCAAGCCCCATCGCCAAGAGGATTTCGCAGGCGTGCGGCGATGCCGGCGGGTCGCCCCCCGACCGAACGCCAAAACCGCCGGAGAGTCCGACCCGTGCCGAGGTTTCGCCGTTCTCGAGCGCCGGCGTCCAACGTAATGTCGCCGTGACGATTTCCTGCGTGGGGGAGACGGCCGCTCCCGGACGCCGAACCAGTTCGTAAACGACGCGGACCGTCTCGCCGGAATGCAGGTCGACGACCGGGGCCGCGCCCGCGGACAGGACGTCCGCCGCCGCCTGCCGATGGCCGACGATCCTGTACGCCCCGACGAGGTCGGGATTGAAGCGGACCTCCATCCGGCATGCGCCCGCGACCAGGGTCGACCGACCGAGCACCTGCGCGACGAGCGCACGGGCAACCGCGACGCCGTCGAGCTGCACGCCGCCGGAGTCGGCCGCCGGCCGCTCGGCGACGGGCTGCTGGGGATCGATCCGCACGAACCTTACGCCCGCAGCCGCCTCGCCGTCGGCCGTTCCCGCGCGCGCGGCCTGCCAGGCGGCGACCGCCGACCGTGCCTCGCCGCGGCATTGCTCGAGCGACCCTGCATGCGCGAGCACGACGGTCCGGCGGGGCGGCCCTTCGCGACCGGCGACGTCCCTCACGAGCCGCAGGCCGGCATCGATGTCGGCGGCCCCGGCGGGAGGCTCGCGGCGCAACTCCTCCGCCAGCAGCGACAGCCCCGCGGCATCGACGCGAAGCGCCGCCAACCGCGGCCGCTCACCACACACCACGACGGAGACGCGGTCGGCATCCTGCATCTGGGAGGCGAGCCGGGCGAGGCCGCGGCACGCCCACTGCCAGGCGACAGCCGTTCCCGGGCCGGAAGATTGGTCGATCACGACGCACGCATCCAGCGGCACGAGGGCGCCCCAGCCCCCGACGGCATCCGGAGGCGCCACGGCCGGCAACGGGCCGGCCGTGGCGCACAGTTCGACGAGCATGGTCTCGGGATGCGCACGCAGCGACCGCATCGCGCCGACCGACAGCCTTACCCCCGCCTGCTCGGTGGCGGCGGCCTCGTCTTCGGGCGCCGGCGGCGACACTGCGGCGAGGAACTCCTCCACCCGCGCCGCCGCGGGATCGCCCCGGCGCGGCCGTGCCGCAGCAGCCCTTCCGCCGGCACCGAGACCGACCGCGATCATGTCGAAGGAGTCGCAGCGCACCGACAGCGGCGGGCGATCGAGGTCCAGACCCGGTACCCGCGGATCGACGAACGGGGCCTCACCGTGCGCCATCTCGAACGCGAGGTCGTAGCCGGCCGACCGCGGCGCCTTCCGGGTTGCCTCGGGGAGCAGCACCGTTCGCACGGCGGCACCGCGGCCCCGGCGGGCGGGCAGGCCGTCGGGAGCGGCCGGGGGCGGTGCTGCCCGCACCGTCGCCGGTCTCCGAGCGGTGGCAGCGGCAGCGGGCTCCGCGGATCCGTCGCCACCCACGTTCGGCGCGTCGGGGGAGGCGAGCCGAGCGGTGGCAGGCGGCAGGGCCGGCGGGGCTGTCTCCGCGACGACCGAGGCCTGGTCCGCCGCACGCGGCGCGGGACGGTTCGTGCGCGCAGCCGCCGGCGGCCGGGCCGCGGCCGCAACCGGAGCGGCCTGCGGCCCCGTTTCCCGCCCGGTCGCGGGGGCGAGCCGACGCGACAACGCCGTTCCGGCCATGAACATGCCGACGACGATCGTCAGGGCTGCCGCCAGCGCTGCGCCATCGAGCAGGAGTTCGCGCAACACACGAACGGCGGCGCCGCGCGGTCGGCCGGCACGCCGAGCCGGGCCGCCGCGGTCGGGAACGGGCGCGGTGGAGAGGAGCCGTTCGTCCCCCGCCTGCGCGAGGGACCGGCGGACCCGCGGCGCGAGCCCGGACGGAACCGACACTGCCGCGAGCAGTCGATCGATCGCCGCATCGTCAAACAGCGACTCGACCGCCATCCGGCCGGCGATTCCCGCAGGCACCGGCACGTTCCGGAGCTTCGCGTCGACCGGCCCGTCGTGCCGTCCGGAAACATCTCGATCATTCATGCGATCGCCCTCGTCGTGCGGAGGCTGCGGCGACGTGGCCGTCGGTCGCTGCCAGAAGCATCTCGCGAAGCCGTCCCCGGGCCCGGCTGACACGCGACAAGACGGTTCCCAGGGGCACGCTCAAAAGGTCGGCCGCCTCCTGGTGCGTGAGGCCGCCGACGACCACCAGCAGCAGCGTCTCGCGCAACTCCCGCGGCAGCACGTCGAGCGCCCGCTGGAGCACCGCCGAAAGCTCGTCGCTGAACGGGTCGGGGTCGGCGGGTGCCGCCTGCTCGGTCATCCGGTCGGTCGCAGGCTGCTGCCTGCCGTCCGTCCGGCGCCAATGGTCGGCCGCCCGCCGCCGCAGAATCGCCAGGAGCCAGGCCCGCTCGCTCCGCTCGGGGTCAAACCGGTGCCGACTGACCCAGGCCGAGCGGAATGCATCCTGCACCACGTCTTCGGCGTCGTGAGGGTCGCCGAGAAGCCGGAACGCGACCCGGTAGAGCACCTCCACGTGCTCCGCCACCCAGCGGTCGAACTGACCGTCATGGCCGGGTGGTTGCCTCATCGACGGTCGCTCCTGGCGAAGCCGCTTGAGAATCGAGCCGGTGCCCGGCCGTTTCCGGCCACCGCGAGCATCGGCTCGCCGCCGTATCCACGGCGACCGGAGAAACACGTCGCCGACCGACCAGAGGATTCGGCCGCCGGCGCCGAAGTTATTGCCCGGCAGCCCCCGCCCGCCGCCCTGCGGCGGACGACGCGGCCAGCCAGAACGGCAGTTGGCCCGCCGGGGGCAGCTTCACGACGCGGGCCGAGCGGACACCCGGACAGGCGAGCACCGCCGCAACGGCCTCCGCCGAGGGCTCCTGGTCGAGGTTCAGGACGCCGATGGCGTCGCCGCCGGGCGTCGACCGACCGACCGTCATCTGGGCGATGTTCACGCCGAGGCTGCCGAAGGCGGTGCCGACCCGCCCGATGATCCCCGGCACGTCCTGATGCGTGAACACCAGCAGCACGCCGTCGAGATAGGCCTCCAGCCGGTGCCCCTGGAGTTGCACGAGCCGCGGCATGGAATGGCCGAACAACGTGCCGGCCGCCCGATGCACCCGGTCGCCGGCGACAAGATCGACCGCCACGACCGAGCTGAAGGCGCCCGGGTCGGTGCGGCTTTGCTCGACCAGCTCGATGCCCCGATCCCGCAGCAGCACCTCGGCGTTGACGATGTTGACGTCCTCGAGCGCGCCCTCGAGCAGTCCCGCGGCGAACGCGGCGGTCACGAGCTTCGTGTTGCGCGTGGCGATTTCGCCCCGGTAGGCGATCGAGCACGACCGCGGCGGACCGTCCTCGAGCTGGCCCAGCAGCACGCCGAGCCGCCACGCCAGGTCGAGGAAGCCGCGGACACTCTCGAGCGTCGCCGGGTCGATCGGGCTCGAGTTCACCGCGTGGCGGATCGCACCGGTGGAGAGAAAATCGACCAGCAGGCCGACCCCCTCGACCGCCACCTGCGACTGCGCCTCCTCGGTGCTCGCCCCGAGATGGGGCGTCACGAGAACCCCGGGCATGTGGAACAGCGGGCTTTCGGTGCAGGGCTCCTGCTCGAACACGTCGAGCGCGACGCCCCCGATCACTCCTGACTCGAGCCCCGCCACGAGCGCCCGCTCGTCGTAGATGCCACCGCGGGCGCAGTTCACCAGCCGCACGCCGCGCTTGAGGATCGACAGCTCGTCCATCCCCACCAGGTGCCGCGTCTCGTCGGTCAGCGGCGTGTGCACGGTGAGGTAGTCGACCTGGGGCAGCAGCCCCCGTACCGTGTCGACCAACTCGATGCCCAGCTCCGCGGCCCGCTCCGGCGAGAGGAAGGGATCGAACCCCAGCACCCGCATGTCGAACGCGATCGCCCGCTGCGCGACCGCCTGGCCGATGCGGCCCAACCCCACGATGCCGAGGGTCTTGCCCGCAAGCTGCACGCCCATGAACTTGTTGCGGTCCCAGCGGTGGTCGCGGAGCGTCGCATCGGCCGCGGCGACGTTCCGCGACAGGGCGAGCATGAGGGCGAACGTGTGCTCGGCCGTGCTCACCGTGTTGCCGGCCGGCGTGTTCATCACGACGATGCCCTGGCGGGTCGCCGCCTCCTTGTCGATGTTGTCGGTGCCGACACCCGCGCGGACGATCGCCCGCAGCCGATGATTGCCCGCGAGCGAAGCCGCGGTGATCTTCACGCCACTGCGGCAGATCGCGCCGTCATGCCGCGCGAGCGCCTCCCGCAGGGGCTCCCCCGAGAGCCCTGTGGCGACCTCGTACGTGACCCCGTTGGCCGCCGCCGCGTCGAGGAGCGCGAGTCCGTCCTGGCTGAGCGTGTCGAGCACGATGATGGAAGGCATGAAGTCGGCTTTCGGAGAGAGAACGCGGGCCGCCGGGCGAGGCTAGCGCCGCTGAAACTCGAGCATATAGTCCCGCAGCTGCTCGACGCCGTCTCGCGGCATCGCGTTGTAGATGCTCGCCCGGATGCCGCCCACCGATCGGTGTCCCTTGAGGTCGACCAGGCCGCGGTCGGCCGCCCCCGCGAGAAACGCCTTCTCCTTCGCGTCGTCCGGAAGACGGAAGGTCACGTTCATGTCGGAGCGGCACTCGGGCCGCGCGTGCCCGGCGTAGAAGCCGCCCGAGCCGTCGAGCACGTCGTAGAGCAGGCGGGCCTTTGCCGTGTTGCGGGCATGCATCGCCGCCAATCCCCCGACGCTGTCGCGGAGCCAGCGGCAGACGAGGCCCAGAATGTAGACCGCGAAGACGGGCGGGGTGTTGGGACGCGAGCCGTTCTTGGCATAGGTGCGGTAGTCGAGCATCGTCGGCAGGTCGTCCCTGGACCGCTCGAGCAGGTCCTTACGGATGATGACCGCCGTCACACCGGCGATGCCGGCGTTCTTCTGGGCGCAGGCGTAGATCAGCCCGTACCGGGCGACATCGATCGGCCGCGACAGGAAGTCGCTCGAGCAGTCGCAGACGAGCGCCGCGCCGCCGACGTCGAGGTCGTCCTTCCACTGGACGCCCTGGATCGTCTCGTTGCTGGTGACGTGCACGTATTCCGGATTCGACGAGAGGTGGATCTCGCCCGCCGCCGGCAGCCGGTCATAGCCGGTCGCAGCGCCGTCCCAGGCGACGTGCACCTTGCCCTCGCGGCGGGCCTCCTTCGCGCCGGTCTGCCCCCACGTGCCCGTGAGCACGTAGTCGGCGGAGCCCGGCCGGCCGCGCAGGAGGTTCATCGGCACCATCGAGAACTGCAGGCTCGCGCCCCCCTGCATGAGCAGGATCTCGTGGTCGCCACCGACGTTCAGCAGTGTCCGCAGCCCGTCGAGCGTCTCCTCCAGGATCCGGTCGAAGGCGGGGCTCCGATGGCTGATCTCGAGTACCGACATGCCGACTCCGGGAAGGGACAGCATCTCGTCCCGGGCCTGCTCGAGCACCTCGAGCGGCAGCACCGCAGGACCGGGGGAAAAGTTGTAGACGCGTTTCGTCGTAGCGCCGGCGGTGCGGTCCGTCACAGGCACGTTCTCCATCCCGGCCCGCGGGCGCCTCTCGCTGCCGGCGACCGGGCGGTCGCCCCGGGGTGAACCGCGGGCAGCCTCGCCCCGCGGGGACGGCCGCCCCGGATCAAGCCAGAGGGTCGGCACCCTGGGCCGGGAGCTCGGGCCGCCGAGCGGGCAGGATAGAACCCGTTCGCGGCATGGTCAACGGGAAGCGTTTCCCGACGGCGGCGGGATGGAGCCGGTGGCGGCCACCGCGGCCGGGGACGGGGGCAGCGCCGCCAGGCGTGCGCCGCCGGACGTGGTGGCGGACAGGGCCGCGGCCCGGGCGGCGACCGTCGGCTGCCGCGGGTCGACCGCGAGCGCCCGGCTGTAGTTCGCCAACGCCTGCGTTGGATCCCCCGACGACTCGCGCAGCTGCCCCAAGGCCACCAGCGCCCGCGGGTTGTTCGGGTCGATCGCGAGGCTGTCGACGAGGTGGTTCTCAGCCTCCCGCAGATCGCCGTGCTCCTGGCACAGCCGCGCCAGCTCGATGTGCGGCTGCGGGTTGCCCGGCTGTCGCTGGGCCCACTGCGTGAGCTGCGAGACCGCCTCGTCGCGCCGGTTTTCCTCCACAAGCAGCACCGCCAGACCGCGCTGGCAGGCCTCGTGATTCGGATTTCGTGCCAGGCAGAGATGATAGTACTGCTCGGCCGTCTGCAGGTCCGCGGGACGACCGAAGAGCTTGGCCTGCTGGTGGTAGGTGGCGCCGAGGTTGTAGAAGCAGTCGGCGTTGCCGGGCTGCTTGGCCAGCGCCTGCTGGAAATGGTTGACGGCCCCGAGATAGTTGCCCTGTTGATAGAGCTGGACGCCGGCGGAGTTGTCGTTTCGCGACAGTCCGCCACAGCCGCCGGCCGACGCCAGCGCCACGGCGCAGCCGGCCCATTGCCAAAGAACCGTCCGCCCGGCGGGGCGACGGTGGGGCACCGGGCACATGCGGCGGGCGGCAGTGGTCACGTGCTGCCTCTCCGGGCGGTTCCAAGCCGTCGATCAACCGCCGCACAACGGCGGCGAAAAGGGCCGGAACCGTAGCTGCCGGCCCCCGACGCCACAAGGTCAGGCCGGCACGGACGGCCGGGCGTAGCCCAGTTCGCGGAGGACCTCGAGCAGCTCGCTGCAGGTGGGAAACATCCGGCCGCTGCGCCGCTTGTAGGCCTCGACGGCCTGCATGAACTCGACCTCCTCGGGAAGATAGTCGCGCTCACAGGTCGTCGGGTCGACCAGTCGCCGGCGGGCGGCCCGGCCAGCGGGGCGGCGGGAGGGGACGGACGTGGAAGGGGCAGTCATCGGAGAGGCTCCAGACAAGGCAAGGGCTGGCGATCACGCGGGGCGGGGCGATTGGGAAGCCCCTGCGGAAAGCTTGCGCCATTCCGGCTGCGCAAGCTGCACCGCTTGGGAAAAAAGACCGCCGGCGGGGCCGCACGACCCCTCCGACCCGCACCACCGCCCGACCGGGCAGGCCCGCGGTGCTCCGTACGGCGCCGCTTGTCAACGCTTGCCGAAGAACTTCCGCAGCGCGTCGGCGGCGGCGTCTTTGGAGTTGTTCGACTTCGAGGCGTTCCGCGCCGCGGCCGGCAACACTCCCGGCTGTGCCCGCGTGGCGAGCAACGCCTCGATCGCCGATCCACCGGAGGCGGCGACAGTCGAATCTGAATCGGTGCCGGCCGGGCTCGCCGCCCCGGCCTCTGCGCTCTCTGCCTTCGGGCGGGCGATCGACGAGCCGTCGGCCGACGGCGACGCGGCCGGCTCCGCGACGGCCGGGGGATCCGGCAAGCGCACTGTTTGCGTCGTGTCGAACATGCCAGCCGGCTCGTCGTCCGCCATCAGCCACCGGGACACGTCATCCATGGCGACCGGGGCGGGGTCGGCCGACGCCGCGGCCGGGGCGGGCAGCGACACCTTGAGTTCCAGCGGGCCGACCCGAACGATATCGCCGTTTTTCGCCGTCGTCTTGGCGGCGATGCGTTCCCCGTTGACGAACGTGCCGTTGCGACTCTTGAGGTCCTCGACAGTGACGGCGTCACCTTCCACGAGGATCAAGCAGTGGCGGCGACTGACCTCCTCGCCGAGCGGCCGGACGTCGCACTCCTCGGCCCGGCCGATGAGGATCCGGCCATTTTTCAGCGAAATCGCGCGGCCCGCGCTCTTGCCGGACGCGACGACGAGCTTCGCATTCATGGGCGGACACTCCGACCGAACGAAACTGGAAAAGCCGTTCTGTGCGAGCCCCGGGAGCGACCCCCAACGCGACAGTCCTACTGATGATAGCGACGCCGCGGGCCGTTGCCAACGGCGTCAGGGCTTGAGCCTCGCCGCCGCGGGCAGACATCGCACTGCCGAGTCGCCTCGTCTCTCATCGTCGCGCGGTCCACCATTCCTCGCGAAATCGTGCCGCCAACGCAGCCACCCACCCCTCGCGCCCCCGCATGAAGGGGGCCGCCTGCGCGGACACCCTCGCTCCGAGGGCCGCGGCGATCCGCTCCACCCAGGCCCGGGACAGGTCTGCGGCATCGATCGAGCCGACCGAATCGGCCAGGTCGGCGACGCCCGGATGCCGTACCGCGTCACACAGATCCTGGTTGCCGACGAGCAACAGACTGCCGTGCTGCAGCACCACGCCCGCCAACCGCCGCTGGGCGCTCCCCATGATCTTGGCGGGCGCATTCCCGACTCTTCCCGCCTGCATGACGAGATCGCCCACGGCCCGGCGATCGAAGCAGAAAAACGACTGTCCGCCGCGGGCGACCTGCTCCGGCCAGACGACGACGCCTCGGACGGCGAGCTCCTCCACCATCGCCCCGTGCAGAGCGTCGTAGAGGATCTGCGCCGCGCTGCCCCAGGGATGGCCCTTGGGCACGGCGGCCGCGTAGGTCAGGTCGCTGCCGTGGACGATCGCGCCGCCTCCGCTCGGGCGGCGGACGAGCGGCAGGCCGCGGATGGCATCCAGCGCTCTGGCCTCGGCGATCCCCTGAAAGCCTCCCAATGAGATCGTCGTCTGCGACCAGCCGTAGATCCGCACGCACAGACCGCCGGTGCGGTCGGCCTCCGCCGCCAGGCACTCGTCCGCGGCCATATTGGTCGGGCCGTCCGCAGGAGCATCCCACCAGACGGTGACTGCCGTTGCCGGAGCGACCATCAGTGGGGCTGGCTGCCGACGAGTTGGTCGTAGGCGGCGCGGTCGAGCAGCCGTTCGAGCTCGGCGGGGTCGTCGGGCTTGATCCGCACCATCCAGCCCTCGCCGTACGGATCCTGGCCGAGCGTCTCCAGCTTGCCGGGCAGGGCCGTGTTGACCTCGACGACCTCGCCGGAGATCGGCGCGTAGACGTCGCTGACGGCCTTCACGCTCTCGATCTCGCCGAGCGACTCGCCGGCCTTGACCCGCTTCCCGACGGCGGGCAACTGCATGAACACGAGGTCGGTCAGCGCCTCGACCGCGTACGACGAGATGCCCACCGTCGCCATGCCGGTCGCCTCGGGACGGACCCACTCGTGCGTCTTCGCGAACTTCAGATCGGCCGCCATGCGCTGCTCCTCGAGATGCGGAAAATGGAGATGTGGAAACGGGAAACGATGCCGACGGGACCGCCGTCATCGCGACGGTCACAAGGTCTTGCGGATCATACCCTGCCGGCCGTCACCGCCGGCCGGGAGGGCCGGCGGTAGAAGGGCAGGGGGGTGACGCGGGCGGCAGCCCGGGTGTCGCGGATCAGGCAGTCGACCGCCGTGCCCGTGGCGGCCACGTCGCGGTCGACGAGCGCCATCGCGACGGCCGTGCCGAGGGTGGGGGCGAAGCTGCCGCTGGTCACCACGCCGACCGGCCGCTCGCCGAGCAGCACCGCATCGCCCTCCCGGCTGCTCCGCTTCGAGTCGAGCCGCAGCCCCACACGCACCCGCCCGGAAGGCTCCGCCGCGAGCCGGGCGAACTGCTCGCATCCGGGGAACTGGCGGCCATCCAGGTCGATCGCCAGGCCGAGCCCGATCGCGAAAGGGTCGCTCTCCTCCCGCAACTCATGGCCGTAGAGGGGCATGCCCGCCTCCAGCCGCAGCGTGTCACGGGCGCCCAGTCCGCAGCTGCGCAGGCCGAGCGGCCCGCCCGCCGCCATGATCGCCTCCCAGACCGGCACCGCCGCCGCCGCGTCGACCACCAACTCCACCCCGTCCTCGCCCGTGTAGCCGGTGCGGCTGACCGCGGCCCCGGCCCCGGCCACGACGGCGGACGTCGTCCGATACGGACCGAGGGAAGTGATCCGCGCGGAGTCGGCGGCCGAGGCCAGCCCCGCCACGATGCCCACCGCCGCCGGTCCTTGGACGGCCATCATCGCGGTGTCGAACGTGCGGTCGACGAACGTGACGC